>CAZUGT010000266.1:0-36327 GCA_964620095.1 uncultured Rhodospirillaceae bacterium
CGCTCGTTTTCGGTCTTCTCGCCGGCGATGACCGGCATCGCCATGACACTTTCGGCGAAGTCCCGGTAGACCTCCAGCATCCGGAGCGTTTCCTCGAACGCGTCATCCCGGTCCACATGGGCGGTATGCCCTTCCTGCCAGAGAAACTCTGCCGTCCGCAGGAACAGCCGGGTGCGCATCTCCCAGCGCACCACGTTGGCCCACTGATTGACCAAGACCGGCAGATCCCGGTAGGACCCGATCCAATTGCGGAACGAATCCGCGATGATGGTTTCCGAGGTGGGCCGGACGATCAGCGGTTCGGTCAGTTCAGCGTCGGGATCGGGGACCAGTTCCCCATCGATGGTCTTTAGCCGGTGATGGGTGACCACCGCCATTTCCTTGGCGAACCCCTCCACGTGTTCGGCCTCCTTGGCGATGAAATCCAAGGGAATGAACAAGGGGAAATAGCAATTCTCGTGGCCGGTTTCCTTGAACCGGCGGTCGAGTTCGGCCTGAATCAGTTCCCAAATGCCGTACCCCCATGGCTTGATCACCATGCAGCCGCGAACGGCCGAGGTTTCGGCCATATCCGATTTCCGGACGACCTCCTGGTACCATTCACTGAAATTGTCCGACCGAGCGGTATCGAGAGCGCGTTTCATTGGTTCTGTTCGTTGATTGCCAAAGCCTGCTGGGCCGCGCGACTGTAGGGAATGACCGCCCCGATGTCCACGAGGACGAGCGCCCCTTTTGAGCAGTTCCAGGGTTTAGGAAATCCTTCCTACGCCGGCCTGCTGCCCTGGCGCATCCACGGCGGCCTTTTCCTGGCGATTCTGACATAGACCGGGCAACTCTCGACATGAGCGCCCGACAGGTAACCGGTGCTCATCAGGAATTCCCCGGTAATCTCGCCGCCGGTAAATTTGAATGTCTGCTTGAACAGCCTTACCCACTCCGGCTTTTCCAGGGGATGGTGCGCGTCCAGCCACTTGGCGAAGCCGCCGTGGCTGTCCCGCAATCCTTGGACCACCCGGGCGTTGTGGATGGCCGCGTCGATCTTCAACCGGTTGCGGACGATTCCAGCGTCGTTCAACAGGCGTTTCCGGTCCCGCGCGCCGTAAGCCGCCACCGTGTCCACGTCGAAGCCGGCGAACGCCGCATTGAATCCATCCCGCTTCTTCAAAATTGTCAGCCAACTGAGGCCGGCTTGAAACATTTCCAGACACAAGCGTTCGAATAGAACCGCCTCGTCCTTTACCGGGAAGCCGTATTCCCGGTCGTGATAGGGCCCGTGAAACTCATGGCCGGGGGCGGCATCGCAGTAGGTCGTCATGGCGAGCGCTAGAAGGTTCCGCCCCGGCCAGTCGCCGGAGCCCGAAAATCGTCGAAGGAAACCAGGTCATAAAAATCGATGACGAACACGATGGCGAAAACCACCGTCGCAAGCCCTGTGTTGATCAACATCTTCATCAGAATGCGGGATCTCTGCGGCGCGCCGGAATCGTGGCCCCATCCGTCGTCTTCCCGGCGGCGGACGCCAAACGGCAGAACGATGAAGAGGGTCAGCCACCAGATGACGAAATAGACCGCAACGCCCGTTACCCAACCCAAACCGGCTTCCTCCCCTAGATCCGCACCACGTGGACCGAAATCACCGGGCGCTTGCCATAGGCCGATCGGAAAAACCGCCTAAGCGCCAAGTGCGCCGCTTTCTCGATGGCGGCATCGTCTTCCGCCTCGTCCGCATCCAGATCCCCCAGATAGGAGCGGACATCGGCCGCCGCTTCGGCGAGATCATAAGCCGCGTCGTCGTCCTCGATCAGTCCCTTCGCGGTGATTATGGGATCGGCCGCCAGTTCGCCTTCGTCATCCACCACGACGGAGCAGCTTACGGCGCCATTGTACATGATCTTGATGCGATCCCGGACCACGTCGCTTTCCATGCTGACGATGCGGTCGCCATCGAGGACAAGCCGGCCGGCCTGGACCTCATCGACGATACGGGATCCCTTGGCGGTCAATTCGACAACGGCGCCGTTGTGGACCAGAACGGCCTCCGGCACCTGGCAGGACAGCGCAAGCTCCGTGTGATGGATCAAATGGCGTTGCTCACCATGTACGGGTATGGCCACCTGGGGCCGCAGATGCTGGTACATGCGGGTAAGTTCGTCCCGCGCCGGATGCCCCGACACATGAACGAAATGATCCATCTCTGAAATAATCCGGACGCCCTTTCGGGCAAGCTGGTTCTGCAAACGGCCGATCGCCAGTTCGTTGCCCGGAATTTGCCGGGACGAAAATATCACCGCATCTCCCTCTCCCAGCGTCACATGACGGTGATCGCCGCCGGCGATCCGGCTGAGGGCCGCACGGGGCTCGCCCTGGCTGCCGGTACAAATGTAAAGGATCTGATCCGCGGGAATATCGACGGCATCTTCGGCCTCCAGGAACGGCGGCAGGTCGGTCAGGTAGCCGGTCTGCCGGGCGGCGGCGTTTATCCGCCACAACGAGCGCCCCACCAAGGCGACGGCCCGGCCGTTCGCGGCGGCCGCGTCGAAGATGGTTTGAAGCCGCGCCACGTTGGAAGCGAAACAGGTGACCGCCACTTGTTTCCCGCATTCGCCGATGAGCGAAGTGAGGCTGTCCAGCAGCGCGGCCTCGGAGTGGGATGATCCTTCGACAAAGACGTTGGTGGAATCTCCGATCGCCGCGAGCACACCTTCATCACCCAAGGCCTTCAGCGCCTTTTCGTCGGCCGTCGGTCCAATGACCGGATCCGGGTCGAACTTCCAATCGCCGGTGTGAAGGATGATCCCCTGGGGGGCCCGAAGCACTACCGCATTGGGCTCCGGCATGGAATGGGTGAGCGTGATCAGCTCCAGATCGAACCGCCCTACCTCGAATTTGCCGGACAAGGGCACCTCGATGATTTCGATGTCCTGCCCGGGCGCGTCCAGCTCCAGTTTTCTTCGCAGGAGCGCTGCGGTAAACGGCGTGGCGTAGACCGGGCACTGAAGGCGGGACCACAGGTAAGGGACTGCGCCCAAATGGTCTTCGTGGCCGTGGGTGAGAACGATCCCCGCCAGCCTGTCCGCCCGTTCCTCGATGAAAGCCGGGTCCGGCAATATGACGTCGACGCCGGGGGTCGCGTCATCGCCGAAGGTGACACCCATGTCGACGATGATCCACTCCTCGTTGTCCGGCTCGCCCAAGCCGTACAGATTGAAGTTCATGCCGATCTCTTCGGTGCCGCCGAGGGGCACGAAGAGCAGATGTTCGTCGGAAGCGGTCATCTAGGTATTGAGGCGGTGGATCGCCAATAATCCGCGCAGCGTGAGGTCGGTATCGCAGTGATGGATGGCGTCGGACGCCTTGTCAAACAGCTCGGCCAATCCGCCTGTCGCGATCACCGTCATGGACGCACCAAATTCCCGGGAGATGCGGGCGGCCATGCCTTCGATGATGCTGACATGCCCCCAGAAGATGCCTGACTGCATGGCGCTGACGGTCCCCGTGCCGATCACCTTTTCCGGCCGCCGAATCGCGACCCGGGGCAGCTGCGCCGCACCCATATGCAGGGCTTCAAGGGACAGGTTGATTCCCGGATAGATGACACCGCCCCGGTAGGCGCCGTCGCCGTCGATCACGTCGAAGGTCGTGGCGGTACCGAAATCCAGGATCAGCAGCGGACCCTCATAGCTCTCATGCGCGGCGACGGCGTTGCATAGCCTGTCCGCGCCCGCCTCGTTCGGATTGTCGATGGCGATCTCGATCCCCAGATCGATGTCCGGGCTGACGACGAGGGGGTCGCAGCCAAAGTACTTCCGGCAGAGGCCTTGCAGATGGATCAAGTTGTCCGGGACCACCGTCGCCAGCACCGCCGCATCGATTGCCGACCGGTCGATCCCATCCCGATCGATCAGGCGCTCCAGCCAGGCGCCGAACTCGTCGGCCGTTCGGTTGGCATTGGTGGCGGCCCGCCATTCCCCACGCACGTTGCCGTCGTCATCGAACACCGCGATGACGACGTTTGAATTACCGGAATCGATGGCCAATAGCATATGCGGTCAAGCTCCCGACTGTCCGTCCGCGGAGTATACGTCACCCGCGGCAAACCGGCGATGTTCGCCGGCCACATCCAGGACCAGCGCCCCGTCGGGGTCGAGGCCGACGAAAGTGCCGGTTACGTTGGTGTCTCCGCTGCGAACTTCCAGCGGATCGCCCGGCGCATGGCCGGCGTTCAGCCAGGCCTGCCGAACGGGCTCGAACCCGTCCGCCAGCCAGGCCGAATGCCACTCGGACAACGCCGCCAAATAGCCGGCCGCCACATCTTCGATGCGTGCCTCCACCTCTTCCGCCGCGAGCGACGTCGCCGGACGGTCCGTGTCCTCCGGATGATGCGCGATGTTGATGCCGCACCCGGCGATGACCGCGCCGGGTCCGGCCCCGGCGCCGGCGAGATATTCCAGAAGAATGCCGACGATCTTTTTCCCGTTGAACAAGACATCGTTGGGCCACTTGCATTGCACCTTGTGGAACGGACCACCGACGCATTCGAGGGTGTCGCGGACCGCCAACGCGACGGCAAATCCCAATTGCGCCGAGATCGCCGGATCCGCGTCGGCCCGCAGAACGACGCTGGAATAGAGATTACCGGGTTCCGACACCCACCGGCGTCCCTGCCGGCCCTTCCCCCGAAGCTGCCGCGCTGCGACGATCACCAGCCCGAAGGGCGGCGGACCGCCGGCGGCAAGCCGCCTCGCCTCGTCATTGGTGCTGTCGATATCATCGTAGGCCGCGAGATGAAATCCGTCCGGCAGCCCAATGCTCCCGAGAGTGGCGCTCATCCCGGCAGCAGCGCGGCCGTCGCCAGACCGGCGCCGTCGAGGATCGGCAACGGCCAAACGAAGAAGAACAGAGTCACCACCCCGGCCACCACCAGGACAGCCTTCATTTCCATGCTCACCGGACCGTCGAAGCCTTCTTCGGGCGCGTCGAAATACATTACCTTGACGATCCGGACGTAATAGTAGGCGCCGACGACACTCGCCAACACGCCGATAATCGCCAACGCAAACAGTTCGGCCTCGATGGCCGCGAGGAAGATGTAGAACTTGCCGAAAAATCCGGCCAACGGCGGAATGCCGGCCATGGAGAACATGAAGACAGCCAGGACCATGGCCATGGCGGGGTTGGATTTGGACAGCCCCGCGAGGTCGTCGATGCCCTCGACCATCCTGCCGTTGCGCCGCATCTGCAGGATGCAGGCGAACGCGCCGATGTTCATGAACATGTAGATGGCGAGATAAATCAGAATCCCCGAAACGCCGTCGGCGCGCGCCTCGGCATTTCCGGCGCCGCCCGCAACCGCCAATCCGATGAGCGCGTATCCCATATGACCGATGGACGAGTAGGCCATCAGCCGTTTGATATTGGTCTGGTTGATGGCGGCGAATGATCCGAGCACCATGGAAGCGATGGAGATGAAAATAATCACCTGTTGCCACTGATCGCCGAGATCGCCGAAGGCCCCGACCATCACCCGGACGAAAAGCGCCATGGCCGCGATCTTGGGCGCAACGGCGAAGAACGCGGTCACCGGCGTGGGCGCGCCTTCATAGACATCGGGCGTCCACATGTGGAACGGCACCGCGGACACCTTGAACGCCAATCCCGCGATAATGAACACGAGGCCGACGGTCACGCCGAGGGGAGACTCTCCTGTCTGGAACAGCTGCGCCAGGGCGTCGAAATTGGTCGAGCCGGAAAATCCGTAAACCAGCGAAATGCCGTAGAGCAGCAGTCCGGAAGAAAGGGCGCCCAGCACGAAGTATTTCAGGCCGGCCTCCGCGGAACGGGTGGTGTCCCGCTGGAACGATGCGATGACGTACAGCGACAGGCTCTGAAGTTCTATGCCGAGATAAAGCGAGACGAGGTCGTTGGCGGAAACCATCATCAGCATGCCCAGCGCCGCCAGCACCATGAGCACCGGAAACTCGAACCGGAAGATGCCGTGCTGCTCCAGATACTCGCGCGACATCAGCACCGCGGCGGCCGTGGCGATCAGGATCAGGCCCTTCACATAGACCGCGAAGCCGTCGGTCACGAAGGCGCCCCCAAAGGTCGATGCCCGGCCGTCGGCAACCACGCCGACGATGGCAATGGTGACCACCAGGGTGGCGACGGCGAGATAGGACACGGAACGGCCGGCCCTCTCTTCCTTCTGGAAGACGCCGATCATCAGGAGCGCCATCGACATGACGGCGAGGAAAATCTCGGGCAGGGCCGGAACCAGATCAGGCATCGCCCCTACCTCGCCGCCAGCCGAATCTGCTCGGCCGCCGCGACGGCCGTTTCATAGCGATCGATCAAATTCTCGACCGAAACATGCATGGCGTCCAGGAACGGTATCGGGTAGACGCCCATGAAAATCACGATCAGGACCAGCGGCGCGAAGACAGCCATTTCGCGCGGGCTGAGATCGGTGATGGACTTCAGGTCTTCCTTGGTGAGCTTCCCAAAGATAACCCGCCGGTAGAGATAAAGCATGTAGGCCGCGCCCAGAATGACACCGGTCGCCGCAAGGGCCGCGACCCAGCTATTGGCCTTGAACGCGCCGACCAGCACCAGGAACTCGCCGACGAACCCGCTGGTACCGGGCAGGCCGACGGAGGCCAGCATGAATATCATGAACACCAGCGCATAGACCGGCATTCGATTGACCAATCCGCCATAGGTGGCGATGTCCCGCGAGTGCATCCGGTCGTACACCACACCGACCACAAGGAAGAGCGCGGCCGAGACCACGCCGTGGCTCAGCATCTGAATGACCGCGCCCTCGATACCCTGAATTGTGGCGGTAAACGTCCCCAGGGTGACGAAGCCCATATGGGCAACCGAGGAGTACGCAATCAGCTTTTTCATATCCTCCTGGGCCAGCGCCACGAGGGAGGTGTAAATGATCGCGACCACGCTCAGGCCGTAGATAAACGGCGCGAAGTCGGCGGATGCGACCGGGAACATGGGGAGCGAGAACCTGAGGAAACCGTAGCCGCCGAATTTCAAGAGCACGCCCGCCAGGATGACCGACCCCGCCGTCGGTGCCTCCACGTGGGCATCGGGCAGCCAGGTATGCACCGGCCACATGGGCACCTTGACCGCGAACGACGCGAAGAACGCCAGCCACAGCCAGGGCTGCAGCGAGATCGGGAAATCGTGGGTCAGCAGCTTGGTGATATCGGTGGTGCCGGCCTGGAACGCCATGGCGAGGATGGCCAGCAGCATCAGCACCGAGCCCGCCAGCGTATAGAGAAAGAACTTGAACGCCGCGTAGTTCCGCCTCGGACCGCCCCAGACCCCGATAATGATGAACATCGGGATGAGGACGCCCTCGAAGAAGACGTAGAACAGTATCAGATCGAGGGACGAGAACATCCCGATCATGAGGGTTTCGAGGATCAGGAAGGCGATCATGTACTCCTTCACCCGATCCTTCACCGATTCCCAGCTTGCCCCGACGCACAAAACCGTCAGCAGTGCCGACAGGATGACGAAGAACAGAGAGATGCCGTCGATGCCCAGGTGATAGGCGATGTCGAAGGCGGGCATCCAGACCACTTTTTCTTCGAACTGGAAACCGCTTGCCGTGGGATCGAAGTTGATCCACAGGCCGAGCGAGACCACGAACGTGATCAGCGACGTCCATAGCGCCACACCCTTGGCGTTGCGCGCCACCACATCCGGCTCGCCCCGGATCAGCAGGATGAACGCGACGCCCACCAGGGGCGCGAAGGTAACGATGGAGAGCCAGGGGAATCCGGTCATGCCCTACCCTCCCGTCACCAGGAACCAGCTCACCAGGGCGGCGACTCCCAGCAACATGGCGAACGCATAGTGATACAGGAAGCCGCTCTGGAGAGCGCCGGCCCGCCGCGCGATGTTCAGCACCGCGGCCGCGACGCCGTCGGGACCGACCCCGTCGATCAGCTGACCGTCGCCGGCCTTCCAGAAACCGCGGCCCAGCGAGAAGCAGGGCTTGACGAAAATCCGGTCGTAGAGCTCGTCGAAGTACCACTTGTTGAGCAGGAACCGATGGGTCCGCTGGAAACCGGAGGCCAAGGCATGCGGCAGGCCGGGGGCGAACATGTACATCAGGTAGGCCAGAGCGATCCCCAGGATACCGACGACGAGCGGCAGGAACTTGACCCACAGTGGGGAATGGTGCGCGTTTTCGAGCGCCTTGTGGCTTTCGAGAACCAGGATCGAGTTGCCCCAGAACTCCACCGTCTTTTCGCCGACGAACCAATCGAAGCCGAGCCAGCCGGCGAAGATGGCGCCGATCGCCAATACGGCCAACGGGATCAGCATGACCTTGGGCGATTCATGGACGTGCGCCATGGTGACTTCATCGGCCCTGGGCTCGCCGTGGAAGGTCATCAGCAAGAGCCGCCACGAATAGAAGGCCGTCAGGAAGGCCGCCAATATCCCGACCCAGAATGCGTACTGACCCACGAAGGTATGGGCGCCCCAGGCCGCCTCGAGGACGATATCCTTGGAGAAGAAGCCCGCGAACGGCCATATGCCGGCGAGCGCCAGACTGCCGATCCACATCATCACGTAGGTAACCGGGATCAGCTTGTAGAGCCCGCCCATTTTCCGCATGTCCTGTTCGTCCGACATGGCGTGGATCACCGAGCCGGACCCGAGGAACAGCAGCGCCTTGAAAAATGCGTGGGTGATCAGGTGGAAAATACCGGCCGAGTAGGCCGATACGCCGAGCGCAAAGAACATGTAGCCGAGCTGACTGCAGGTGGAGTACGCGATCACCCGTTTTATGTCGTTCTGCACGCAGCCGATGGTCGCCGCGAATATGGCGGTCGTTCCGCCGACGACGGTGACGACGGTCAGGGCAACGTCGGAATATTCGAACAGCGGCGACAGACGAGCCACCATGAACACGCCGGCGGTGACCATGGTCGCCGCATGGATCAATGCCGAGACCGGCGTCGGACCCTCCATGGCATCCGGCAGCCAGGTGTGCAGGCCGATCTGGGCCGACTTGCCCATGGCGCCGACGAACAGCAGAAGGCAGATGACGGTGAGGGCATGGAACTCGCCGGAGAAGACGTTGAGCGTCGCGTCCTTCTTCTGCTCGGCAAGCCCGAAGATGGTGTCGAAATTGATGGTGTCAAAGAGCAGGAAGGTGGCGAAGATGCCGAGGGCAAATCCGAAGTCGCCAACCCGGTTCACCACGAAGGCCTTGATGGCGGCGGCATTGGCCGACGGCCGGTCGTACCAGAACCCGATCAACAGATAGGACATCAAGCCGACGCCCTCCCAGCCGAAGAACAACTGGACGAGGTTGTTGGAGGTCACCAGCATCAGCATGAAGAAGCTGAACAGGCTGAGGTAGCTCTGGAAGCGCGGGATCGAGCCGTCATGGGACATATAACCGATGGAGTAAATGTGGATCATCGACGACACCACGGTGACCATCACCACCATCACCACCGCCAGGGCGTCGGCGCGAAGTTCCCAGGAGAGTTCCAGCGACCCGGAGTCGATCCAGGTGAATATCTCAACGCTGTCCGTATTGCCGCCGCCCACGACCCCGATAAAGGTGATCACCGCGGCGACCGCGGCCAGCAGCATGCCGGCAACCGTTACCAACTGGCCGGCGCGGTCGATCCGGTGCTTACGGTCCTTGTCGCCGCCGACAGGCACGAACGACAACAGACCGGCAATGATGCCGCCGAGAAGGGGGAGGAATACGGCCGCGAGATACATGCCGGGCTAACCCTTCATCATCCGGATGTCCTCGACCTCGATGGAGCCGCGGTTCCGGAAATAGACCACCAGGATCGCGAGGCCGATTGCCGCTTCGGCCGCCGCAACCGTAAGGACGAAGAGGGCGAAGACCTGTCCTACCAGGTCGCCCAGATGTGACGAGAACGCGACGAGATTGATGTTGACCGCCAGCAGGATCAGCTCGATGGACATCAAAATGATGATCACGTTCTTCCGGTTGAGAAAAATTCCGAAGATTCCGAGCGTGAACAATATGGCCGCGAGGGTCAGATAGTGGGAGAGCCCGATCTCGAACATCAGATCCCTCCCCCCGACGGCATGTCGCGCATCTCGATCGAGTCTTCCCGCGCCACCTGCTCGCTGATCTTCTGTTTGCGGACACCCGGGCGCGTCCGGTGGGTCAGCACTATGGCGCCGATCATTGCCACCAGGAGCACCATTCCGGCCGCCTGGAAGAAGTAGATGTAGTTGGTGTAGATGAGCCGGCCGAGCGCTTCGGTATTGTTGACGCTGTCGATGGCGGGGGTGGGGGCGGCTGCACGCTCGGCGACACCCGGCGCGATAACCCAGCCCCCCAGGATGACCGCGAGTTCCAGCAGCAACACCAGACCGATCAACCCGCCGAGAGGCAGGTATTGCAGAAAGCCTTCGCGCAACGCCGTGAAGTTGATATCCAGCATCATCACCACGAACATGAACAACACCGCCACCGCGCCCACATAGACGACCACCAGGATCATCGCCAGGAACTCGGCGCCCAGCAGCACGAACAGGCCGGCCGAGTTGAAGAAGGCGAGGATCAGAAACAGCACCGAATGCACCGGGTTCCTGGCCGAGATGACCATGACCGCGGACGCGACCGTGACGATCGAGAACAGATAGAAGGCGAGGCTTTGGATGATCACGTCCGGTTCGCCTTATCTATAGGGGGCGTCGGCTTCGAGACGGGCTGCAAGCTCCGTCTCCCACCGATCTCCGTTGGCGAGAAGCTTGTCCTTGTCATAAAGCAGCTCCTCGCGGCTCTCCGCGGCAAACTCGAAATTGGGGCCTTCGACGATTGCGTCCACCGGACAGGCTTCCTCGCAGAAGCCGCAATAGATGCACTTGACCATATCGATGTCGTAGCGGGTCGTCCGGCGGCTGCCGTCGTCCCGCGGCTCGGCCTCGATGGTGATCGCCTGGGCGGGGCAAATCGCTTCGCACAGCTTGCAGGCGATGCAGCGCTCCTCGCCGTTCGGATAGCGGCGCAGCGCATGTTCGCCCCGGAAGCGCGGGCTCAGCGGGCCCTTTTCGTACGGATAGTTGAGGGTCACCTTGGGCTTGAAGAAATACTTCAAGGTCAGCGCCATGCCGGAAACCAGTTCGGCCCAGAAGATGGTGCGGGCGCCGCGGTCGAGAAATCCCATTTTCCGTCTCCTCCCCTACTTCACCAGCGACTGAATATCGAAGGCGAGAACCACACCGCCGACAATCACCACGGCGGCCAGGGAAATGGGCAGGAACACCTTCCAGCCCAAGCGCATAAGTTGGTCGTACCGGTACCTCGGGAACGTCGCCCGGACCCAGAGGAAAATGAACAGGCAGAACGCGATCTTCGCCGCAAACCAGATTGGTCCCGGGATCCAGGTGAACGGCACCACGTTGAACGGCGGCAGCCAGCCCCCTAGGAACAGGATTGTGGTCATCGCCGACATCAGGATCATGTTGGCGTATTCGCCGAGGAAGAAGAGCGCGAACGCCATGGCCGAATATTCGACGTTGTAGCCGGACACCAGCTCCGCTTCGGCCTCCGGCAGATCGAACGGATGCCGGTTGGTCTCGGCCAGGGTCGAGACGAAGAAAATCACCGCCATCGGAAACAGCGGGATCACGAACCACACGTGACGCTGGGCGTTGACGATGTCCGAGAGGTTCAGCGAGCCCACGACCAGGAGCACGCTGATGATGATGAATCCCATGGAGACCTCGTAGGACACCATCTGCGCGGCGGAGCGGAGCCCGCCGAGGAACGCGTATTTGGAGTTGCTCGCCCACCCGGCCATCAGAATGCCGTAAACGCCGAGGGACGAAATGGCGAACAAATAGAGGATGCCCACGTTGATGTCGGCGATCACCAGGCCGTCACCGACCGGGATCACCGCCCACGCGATCAGCGCGAGGGTGAATGTCAGCATCGGCGCAATGATGAAGACGCCCCGGTTGGCGCCGGTCGGAATGACCGTCTCCTTGAAGAACAGCTTCATCCCGTCGGCGACGGGCTGCAATAATCCGTAGGGGCCCACAACATTGGGGCCGCGGCGCAGGTGAATGGCCGCGATCACCTTGCGTTCGAAATAGACGAGATAGGCGACGCAGAGAAGCAGCGGGATGACGATCGCCACCACTTGCAGACCGATCCAGATGGCCGGCCAGGCGTAACCTGTCCAGAACTCAGCCATCGGTACCGGTCTTCTCCGGATTGTCGCCGCGAGCCGCGGCAGTGCACTCGGCCATGGTTTCGGATGCCCGGCTGATCACATCGGTCAGATAGAAGTCGGTGACCGGGTTCTTGAACGGCGCGCTCTCGATGTCGCCCTCGATCCCGAACTCCTCCCATTCCGCCGGCGTCACCTCGCCCATATTGGCGAAAACGGGGTGAACTTCGGCGAGACGGGTACGGACCTGCTCCAGGGAGTCGTAGGGCAACTTCTTGCCTACGGACTCCGAGAGAGCCCGGATGATCGCCCAATCTTCCTTGGCTTCGCCGGGCGGGAAAATCGCCAGCTTGGTTTGCTGGGCGCGGCCCTCGACGTTGACGTAGGTCGCCTCTTTTTCGGTGTAGGCGGCGCTCGGCAAAATGGCGTCCGCCCGGTGCGCGCCGGCATCGCCGTGATGCCCCTGGTAAATGACGAACGCGTTTCCGAGCACCGATGTATCGATTTCATCGGCGCCCAGCAGATATACGACCTCGATGTCTCCGCTCGCCGCGCCGGCGATGATCTGATTGGTCCGCCGGCCGCCCTCACCGGGACGGAAACCGATGTCCAAGCCTGCAATCCGGGACGCGGCGCGCTGCAATACGTTGAACCCGTTCCAATCACCGGACACCGCGCCCGCCGTTTCGGCAAGTTTGCGCGACTGGGCGAGGATTGCGGGGCCGTCGGGCCGCGCCAATGCGCCGGTGCCAATGATAATCATGGGCCGTTCGGCGCCCTTCATCACGTCGGCGAACCGGATGGAGCCGTCGATCAGCGCCTGCAGGGTATCGGGGCCCGCGCCGAGATGTTCGGCCTTGTAGGTCAGGTCAGCGTTTTCGCCGATCAGGCCGACGGGAAATCCGCCCATTAGATAGCGCTTGCGAATTCGCGCGTTGAGGACCGGCGCTTCCAGCCGCGGGTTGGACCCGACAATCAGCAGCGCGTCCGCATCCTCGATACCGTCAATGGTCGAATTGAACAGATAGGCGACGCGGGGGCCTTCCCCGATCTGGGTACCGTCTTGCCGGCAATCGATGTTGGGTGACGCGAGCGAGTCCATCAGCTCCTTCAGGGTCAGCATCGCCTCCGCATCGGCGAGATCACCGGCGATCGCCGCAATCCTGTCACCGGACGTGCCGGCAAGCTTCTGGCCGACAACCGAAAGGGCTTCCGGCCAGTCGACGAGTTGGAGTTTGCCGTCTTTACGGAGATAGGGTTTGTCCAGGCGTTGGCGGCGGAGGCCATCGCAAGCAAAGCGTGCCTTGTCGGAAATCCATTCCTCGTTCACGCCGTCGTTGTTGCGGGGCAGAATCCGCATCACCTCCGGGCCGCGGGCATCCACCCGGATATTACTGCCGACCGCATCCAGAACGTCGATGCTCTCGGTCTTCTTCAACTCCCATGACCGCGCGGTGAAGGCGTAGGGCTTGGACGTCAGCGCGCCGACCGGGCACAGATCGATCATGTTGCCCGACAGCTCCGACGACAGCGCCTTCTCGACATAGGTGCCGACCTCCATGTTTTCCCCGCGCCCCGTGGCGCCGAGTTCCGGCACGCCGGCGACCTCGGTCGCGAACCGGATGCAGCGGGTGCAATGAATGCATCGGGTCATGATGGTCTTGACTAGCGGCCCAAGGTCCTTGTCCTCGACGGCGCGTTTGTTCTCCAGGAAGCGAGATCCGTCGTTACCGTAGGCCATGGCCTGGTCCTGGAGATCGCACTCGCCGCCCTGATCGCAGATCGGGCAGTCCAGCGGATGGTTGATCAGCAGGAATTCCATCACGCCCTGACGCGCCCTCCGGACCATGTCGCTATCGGTTTTGACTTCCATCCCATCGGCCACCGGCAACGCGCAGGAGGCGGCCGGCTTCGGCGGTCCGGGCGAAACCTCCACCAGGCACATACGGCAATTCCCCGCCACCGACAGCCGCTCGTGATAGCAGAAACGCGGAATCTCCTTGCCGGCGAGTTCGCAAGCCTGAAGCACCGTCAGGCCGGCTTCGGCCTCGATCTCTTCGCCGTCGATGATCAGTGTCGGCATGCCCTACTCCGCCGCCTGCGCGGCATCGCCGCGCTTCCGAATACGGTCTTCTATCTCGTCCCGGAAATGGCGGATCAGGCCCTGGATCGGCCAGGCCGCCGCGTCCCCGAGTGCGCAGATGGTGTGCCCTTCGACCTGCCGCGTCACTTCCTCGAGGATATCGATCTCCTCGAGCGAAGCGTCACCGGCCACCATCCGGTTCATCACCCGCATCATCCAGCCCGTGCCTTCCCGGCAGGGTGTGCATTGGCCGCAACTCTCATGCTTGTAGAAGGCCGAGAGACGCGCGATGGCCTGGATGATGTCCGTGGATTTGTCCATCACCATCACCGCCGCAGTCCCAAGACCGGACTGGACCTCGCGAAGCGCATCGAAATCCATCAGCACGTTGTCGCAGATGGATTTGGGGATAACCGGGACCGATGCGCCACCCGGTATGACGGCCAACAAATTGTCCCACCCGCCGCGCACGCCGCCGGCGTGTTTTTCGATCAGCGTCTTTAGCGGGATGCTCATTTCTTCCTCGACGGTGCACGGGTGCTCCACGTGCCCGGAGATATTGAAGAGCTTGGTGCCGGTATTGTTTTGGCGTCCAAACCCGGCGAACCAATCCGCGCCGCGGCGGAGAATCTCCGGCACCACGGCGATGGACTCGACGTTGTTTACCGTCGTCGGGCAGCCATATAAGCCGGCATTGGCGGGAAACGGCGGCTTCAACCGGGGCTGGCCCTTTTTACCTTCGAGACTCTCGATCAGCGCGGTTTCCTCTCCGCAAATGTAGGCTCCCGCTCCCCGGTGGACATGGACGTCCATCTTCCACCCCGAGCCGCAGGCGTCGTCGCCCAACAGGCCGGCGTCATAGGCCTCATCGACGGCCCGCTGCAACGCTTCGGTCTCCCGGTAGAACTCGCCGCGCACATAGATGTAAGCGGCGTGTGCGCCCATACCGAAGCCGGCGATCAGGCACCCCTCGACCAGCTTGTGCGGATCATGGCGCATGATTTCCCGGTCCTTGCAGGTGCCGGGCTCGCCTTCGTCGGCGTTGACCACCAGGTAGTGGGGCCGCCCGTCACTTTCCTTGGGCATGAACGACCATTTGAGGCCCGTCCCGAACCCGGCGCCGCCGCGGCCGCGAAGACCCGAACTCTTGACCTCTTCGACGATCCATTCACGGCCCTTGGCGAGGATGTCCTTGGTAGCGTCCCAATCGCCTCGGGAACGAGCGCCGGCGAGGAACGGGTCGTTGAACCCGTAGATATTGGTGAAGATGCGATCCTGATCCTGCAGCATCAGTCGCCGGCCTCCTCGTCTCCTGTAAGAGACGTCAGCCCGCCGATCGGCTCGCAACTGCGGCGTCCGATCTGCGAACCGGTCTCGGGCGTCCCGCCCGATTTCAACTCGGTCAGAATGGTTTCGGTGCTGGAAGCGTCGAGATCTTCGTAATAGTCGTCGTTGATCTGAACCATCGGCGCATTGACGCAGGCGCCCAGGCACTCAACCTCGGTCAGAGTGAATTTGCCGTCTTCGGTGGTCTCACCCATGCCGATCCCCAGTACCCGCTCGCAGGCCTCGGCAACTTGGCTCGATCCCCGGAGCCAGCACGGCAGGTTGGTGCAAACCTGTACGTGGTTCTCGCCGACCGGCGACAAATTGTACATGGTGTAGAAAGTCGCCACCTCGTAGACCCGGATAGGGGCCATATCGAGCATCCCGGCGACATAATTCATCGCCGCCCGGGGCAGCCAGCCGTCATGTTGACGTTGCGCAAGGTCCAGTAGCGGCATGACCGCGCTCGCTTGGCGCCCTTCGGGATACTTGGCGATGATGGCCTCGGCGGCCGCCAGCACCTCGGGATTGAACGAGAAGCTTTCGGGTTGAGGAATATCGGGCGGGGTGCCGCGTGGCGCGCTCATCGATCGATTTCCCCGAATACGATATCCAGCGACCCTATATTCGCCACCACATCGGCCAGCATGTGTCCCTTGCTCATCACGTCCATGGCCTGAAGGTGGGCAAATCCCGGCGCCCTGATCTTGCATCGGTAGGGGCGGTTGGTGCCATCCGAAACCAAATAGACCGCAAACTCGCCCTTCGGGGCTTCGACGGCGGCGTATGTTTCGCCTTCCGGCACTCGGTAGCCCTCGGTGTAGAGCTTGAAATGGTGGATCAGCGCCTCCATGGAGCGCTTCATTTCCTCGCGGGGCGGCGGGGCGAATTTGCCGTCGGTCGCCTTTACCGGCCCCGCCGGCATCTGCTCGATGCACTGCTTCATGATCTTGACCGATTCCCGCATCTCGTACATGCGGACCAGATACCGGTCATAACAGTCACCGTGCTTGCCGACGGGAATTTCAAAATCCAGCTCGTCGTAAACGTCATATGGTTGTGCCCGGCGGAGGTCCCACGGTACGCCCGATGCCCGGAGATTGGGTCCGGTGAAGCCCCAGTCGTAACATTGCTCCACCGTCATCACGCCGATGTCGACCGTCCGCTGTTTGAAAATTCGGTTTTCCGTCAGCAAAGATTCCAGGTCATCGATCATCGCCGGATAGGATTCGCACCACGCCGCAATGTCGTCCACAAGGCTATCCGGAATGTCGGCTGCAACGCCGCCGGGGCGGAAATACGCCATATGGAGCCGCGCGCCGCTCGCGCGCTCGCAGTACTCCATCAGCTTTTCCCGTTCCTCGAACGCCCACAGCATGGGCGTCATCGCGCCCACATCCATCGCGTAGGCGGTAATGTTGAGGATGTGGTTGAGGATGCGGCCGATCTCGGCATAGAGCACCCGAACATATTGTCCCCGCGGCGGGACTTCGATACCGGCCAGCTTCTCCACGGCGAGCGCAAAGGCATGCTCCTGGTTCTGGGGCGCGACGTAGTCGAGGCGGTCGAAGTACGGCACTGCTTGAAGATAGCTCTTGTACTCGATCAGCTTCTCCGTCCCCCGATGGAGGAGACCGATGTGGGGATCGGCACGGTCGATGATCTCTCCGTCCATTTCGAGAACCAGCCGCAGCACGCCGTGGGCCGCGGGATGCTGCGGTCCGAAATTCATGGTGAGGTTCTTGATATTCGTATCCGGCATCAGCTTTCCCCGCCCGCCTCTTCCGTCTCCTCGTTGACGGTCGCTTTCTCGTCACCGGGCAGTTGCTGCTGAATACCTTCCCAGGGGCTCAGGAAATCGAAGTTGCGGAACTCCTGGGTCAAATTGACCGGTTCGTAGACGACCCGCTTCTGCGCGTCGTCGTAACGGACCTCGACGTAGCCGGTGAGCGGGAAGTCCTTGCGGAGCGGGTGCCCCTCGAACCCATAATCGGTCAAAATGCGGCGCAAGTCGGGATGTTCGGCAAAGAAGATGCCGTAAAGATCCCACGCTTCCCGCTCCCACCAGTTGGCGGCATTGAAGACCGACGTTACGGACGGTACCGGGGTGTCTTCGTCCGTGGTCACCTTGACCCGAATGCGCGCATTCTGGGTCAGGCTCAACAAATGATAGACGACGTCAAACCGCTCGTTCCGCTCGGGATAATCGACCCCGCAGACGTCCAGCAGTATTTTGAACTGGCAGAGAACGTCATCCCTCAGGAAGGTAAGCACCCGGACGATATCATCGCGGTTCGCGTGGACGGTGAGTTCGTCGCCCGCAACCTCGCTGGACGTGATCGCGCCCTCCAGGGCGCCGGAAACATATTCGCCGATGTCTTGAACGGGCTGGGGATCCGCCATGCGGCCTGAACTCTTGTTGTGATCCGTCCGGCTAGCGCATCAGCGTGCCGGTTCGGCGAATCTTTCTTTGGAGTTGAAGAATACCGTAGACCAGTGCCTCGGCCGTGGGCGGACAGCCGGGGACATAAACATCCACCGGTACGACCCGGTCGCAACCGCGCACCACCGAATAGGAATAGTGGTAATACCCGCCGCCGTTGGCGCAGGAACCCATGGAGATCACGTAACGGGGTTCGGCCATCTGGTCGTACACCTTGCGGAACGCGGGCGCCATCTTGTTGGTCAGCGTCCCGGCGACGATGATCACGTCGGATTGCCGGGGACTCGGACGCGGCACCACGCCAAACCGGTCAAGATCATACCGGCTGACATAGGCGTGCATCATCTCGACGGCGCAGCAGGCCAGCCCGAAGGTCATCGGCCACAGTGAGCCGGTGCGCGCCCAGTTGACCAGCTTGTCCAGATTGGCGACCACGAATCCCTTATCGACCAGGGACTCCGTCACATTGCGCAACATCGCATCCTGCTGTGCGCCGGGCGGAATTGGAGCCGGGGTCGTGTCTACTCCCATTCGAGAGCTCCCTTTCTCCATTCATAGACAAATCCGACGGTCAAAATTCCCAGGAACACGACCATCGACCAGAAACCGAAAACGCCGATATCGCCCAACGATACCGCCCACGGGAACAGGAATGCGACCTCGAGGTCGAAGATGATGAATAGAATGGCCACCAGATAGAATCGGACATCGAACTTGGTCCGCGCATCTTCGAAAGCCTCGAAACCGCATTCGTAGGCCGAGAGCTTTTCCGGGTCCGGCCGCTGGGGCGCGATGATCAGCGAGGCGATGATGATGACCGTCGCCAGACCGCCCGCGATGCCGAGGAAAATGAGGATAGGAAGATACTGGAGGAGCAATTCGTTCATCGCACGGCCTTCACTGTATTCCCATCACCGCTCTGGCCTACTCCGCGCCGTTCACAGTCGTGACCAGAGCCGAATTTGGAGCCGATCACGGACCGGAAGTGGCGGGAGTGACGGGACTCGAACCCGCGGCCTCCGGCGTGACAGGCCGGCGCTCTAACCAACTGAGCTACACCCCCAAACGAAGGGTCACCCGCGAGGGCTTTGGTAATCCACGGTCTGACAGGTGTCAAGCGATCTTCCCTGCACAAACCAAGGGATTCCGGGGCTTGCGCCCCGATACTCTCCGAGGTTTCGGATTTGATTTCCGGCCGCTGATTTCCAGCAGCATATGGAGCGGAAACAGGGTGCCGAAAACCGAAAATGGTGGGCGGTGACGGGATCGAACCGCCGACCCCCTCGGTGTAAACGAGGTGCTCTCCCAGCTGAGCTAACCGCCCTCGGCGGCAACCTATGCCGAGCCCCCTTCAAATACAATCGAAGATGTGGGTGGGAAACATCCAGCCGCATGGAAACGCTGAATATTGACCAGGAAAAGCAAATGCCGGTTGCGAGACCGCAACCGGCATTCGAAAATCTTCCGGTCTGGCTGGACTAGTTGACGGCGTCCTTCAGACCCTTACCGGCCTTGAACTTCGGCTGACGGGAAGCAGGAATTTGGATGGACTCGCCGGTCCGCGGATTGCGACCCGTGGTCGCCTTCCGATTCGCGACCGAGAAAGTGCCAAAGCCGACGACACGGACCTCTCCGCCGCCCCTAAGGGCACCGGTGATCGAGTTGAACACGCCGTCCACTGCTTTCGTTGCATCCGCCTTAGACAAACCTGCCTGACTTGCAACCGCCGAAACGAGATCGTTCTTGTTCACCTTGAAGGCCCCCTTTGCTGAGTGAGTGAAAACGAAAAATTTGAACCTGAGCGCCGCCCGTATGGAAAGCGCGGGCAGTTTAGGACGGGTTTTTCAACGGCGTCAATTGGCGGCAACGTATTTTTCTGCCACTGCGCGACGCCGCGTCCGGCCTGCCCTCCGGGCCAAGTTCCGCCGGCCGGCGAAATCCTAGGCGCGGGCATGAAAAAGGCGTCGGCCCGCACCGGACCGACGCCACTTAACTCATTGAACTATCAGTGTTTTACGAGGCCGCCGTGATCCTCATCGTCTTCCGCCGACTGTGACGGAACTTCGGCCGTTTCCTCATCTTCCTGCCATTCGATGGGAACCAGAGGGCTCGTAAGCGCTTCCTCCAGCACCTCGTCCACGGTCGCGACAGGGATAATTTTCAGCGATTTTTTGACATTTTCGGGAATCTCCGCGAGATCCTTTTCGTTCTCCTTGGGAACCAGAACCGTTTTGATTCCCCCGCGAAGCGCCGCCAAAAGCTTCTCCTTTAGACCGCCAATCGGCAATACCCGCCCCCGAAGGGTGATCTCGCCCGTCATCGCCACATCACGCCGGACATCAACGCCGGTGAGCACGGAGACGATAGACGTCACCATGGCCACGCCCGCGGACGGGCCATCCTTCGGCGTTGCGCCTTCGGGCACGTGAACGTGGATGTCTTTCTTGTCGAAGACCGTCGGCTTGAGACCGAATGCGGTGGAGCGGGAATGCACAAAGGACCGCGCCGCCTGGATCGATTCGGTCATCACGTCGCCGAGCTTGCCGGTAATGGTCATCTTGCCCTTACCCGGCACCATGACCGATTCGATCGTAAGGATTTCGCCGCCCACTTCCGTCCAGGCCAAACCGTTGGTGACGCCGACCTTGTCCTCGTCTTCGACTTCACCGAACCGGAAACGGCGAACGCCGGCGAATTTCTCCACGTTGCGGCGCGTGACCTGAACCGAATCGAGATCGTTCATGACGATCTCCTTGGTCGCCTTCCGGATCAGATTGGCCAATTCACGCTCGAGGTTACGGACGCCGGCCTCGCGGGTGTAGTACCGGATCAGGTCCCGGAGCGCGCTGTCGGAGATGGACCATTCCTTGGCCTTGAGCGCATGCGCTTCCAGCTGCTTGTCGATCAAATGGCGTCGGGCGATCTCGACCTTCTCGTCCTCCGTGTAACCGGCAATGCGGATCACCTCCATCCGGTCGAGCAACGGTTGCGGGATGCGCAGCGTGTTGCCCGTGGTGATGAACATCACGTCGGAGAGATCGTAATCCACCTCGAGGTAGTGATCCTGGAAAGTGTCGTTCTGTTCGGGATCCAACACCTCGAGCAGCGCAGACGCCGGATCGCCCCGCCAGTCCGCGCCCATCTTGTCGACTTCGTCCAGGAGGAAAAGCGGATTGGAGGTCTTCGCCTTCTTCATACCCTGAATAACCTTGCCGGGCATCGACCCGATATAGGTCCGCCGGTGACCGCGAATTTCGGCTTCGTCCCGGACGCCGCCCAAAGACATGCGGACGAAATTCCGGCCGGTCGCCTTG
The DNA here is from genome assembly GCA_964620095.1 of uncultured Rhodospirillaceae bacterium. Classification (GTDB taxonomy): domain Bacteria; phylum Pseudomonadota; class Alphaproteobacteria; order Rhodospirillales; family UBA2165; genus JAJDXO01. The sequence goes on from CAZUGT010000266.1 coordinate 21,370, forward strand.
GCGATGGATTTGCCGAGAGAGGTCTTGCCGACACCGGGCGGTCCGACAAGGCACAGGATCGGCCCCTTGATCTTCTTGGTCCGCTGCTGGACCGCGAGATATTCGAGGATGCGCTCCTTGACCTTCTCCAGGCCATAGTGATCCGCTTCCAGGATCTCTTCGGCGGCTTTGATGTCCTTCTTGATCCTGGAACGCTTCTTCCACGGGATCGACAGCATCCAGTCCAGATAGTTCCGAACCACCGTGGCTTCGGCGGACATGGGGCTCATGGACCGCAGCTTCTTGAGCTCGGCCAGCGCCTTCTCGCGCGCTTCCTTGGAGAGTTTGGTCTTTTCGATTTTCTCCTCGAGCTCCGCGGATTCGTCCTTGCCCTCTTCGGAATTGCCCAGTTCCTTCTGGATCGCCTTGAGTTGTTCGTTGAGGTAGTACTCGCGCTGGGTCTTCTCCATCTGGCGTTTGACCCGCGAGCGGATTTTCTTTTCGACCTGGAGAACCCCGATTTCGCCTTCCATGAAGGAGATCACCCGCTCCATCCGCTGGGCGACGGATTCGACCTCGAGCAATTCCTGCTTTTCGGAAATCTTCAAGGCCAGGTGGGAAGCAACCGTGTCCACCAGCTTGCCGAATTCATCAATCTGATTGACCGAGACCAGCGCCTCGGGCGGAATTTTTTTGTTCAGCTTGATGTATTGTTCGAACTGGCTGACCACCGAACGTGAAAGCGCTTCGAGCTCTTTTTCGTCGCCCTCGTCCTCGGGAAGGAACTCGGCCGCCGCCTCGAAGAACTCTTCGTTTTCGACGAAGCCGGTGATCCTTGCCCGTTGTCCGCCCTCGACCAGCACCTTCACCGTACCGTCGGGCAGCTTGAGCAACTGCAATACGGTCGAAACCGTACCCACGTCATAGATTTCATCGGCCGACGGATCGTCATCGGCGGCATTCTTTTGCGCAACCAGCAAAATCTGCTTGTCGTCCTTCATTACGTCTTCGAGGGCCCGCACCGATTTCTCGCGGCCGACGAACAGCGGCACGATCATGTGCGGAAAAACGACAATGTCCCGAAGCGGAAGGACCGGAAACACTTCACCCGAGGAAGTCACCAAAGCTTGCTCTCCTTTGTACCGGCCTCTTTACGCCGGACCGGTCTTTCTGGACTTGCGCCGCCCCCCGGCGGAGCCCGGCGCCGCGTACTCAATCCACCAACTCAACTTGTTCGAACGGGACCCCAATTCAAGGGTCCCTCGTGTTCACGCACTGTTGTCCAGGTCGTCGCGGCGGTCCGCATAGATATAGAGCGGCCGGACGTTCTCCTGAGCAACTTCCTTGTTGATCACCACCTCCTCGACGCCATCCAGCCCGGGGAGATCAAACATCGTTTCGAGAAGAATATCTTCCATGATCGACCGCAGCCCGCGTGCGCCGGTCTTGCGCTCCACGGCTTTTTCGGCGATCGAGGCAAGCGCGCTCTCGGAGAACGTCAAACGGACGTCCTCCATCTCGAACAGGCGTTGGTACTGCTTGACCAGCGCGTTTTTCGGCTCAACCAAAATTTGGACCAAGGCCTCTTCGTCCAGATCATCCAGGGTCGCGATTACCGGCAAACGGCCGACGAATTCCGGAATCAACCCGAACTTCAAAAGATCCTCCGGCTCCACGTCTCTCAGGATGTCGCCGGTGGGACGCTCATCGGGGCCGCGAACATCGGCCCCAAAGCCGATTGCCGAGCCGGCGCCGCGGGAAGAAATAATCTTCTGCAAGCCCGAGAACGCACCGCCGCAAATAAACAGGATGTTCGTGGTGTCGACCTGCAGAAACTCCTGCTGGGGATGCTTGCGGCCGCCCTGGGGCGGAACGCTGGCCACGGTACCTTCCATGATCTTCAGCAGCGCCTGCTGGACGCCCTCACCCGAGACATCCCGCGTGATCGACGGGTTGTCGGACTTGCGGGAAATCTTGTCCACCTCGTCGATATAGACGATGCCCCGCTGAGCCCGCTCGACGTTGTAGTCCGCCGCCTGCAGCAGCTTGAGAATGATGTTTTCCACGTCTTCGCCGACATAGCCCGCCTCGGTAAGCGTTGTGGCATCGGCCATTGTGAACGGCACGTCGAGAATGCGCGCCAGCGTCTGCGCGAGCAGCGTCTTTCCGCAGCCGGTCGGGCCGATCAGCAGGATATTCGACTTGGCCAGCTCGACATCGTTGTTTTTGCTGCCGTGGCTGAGACGCTTGTAATGGTTATGTACCGCCACCGAGAGGACCCGCTTGGCGTAACCCTGCCCGACAACGTAGTCGTCTAGCACCCGGCAAATTTCTTGCGGCGTTGGAACGCCATCGCCGGATTTGACGACATGGGTTTTGTGCTCCTCGCGGATAATATCCATGCACAGTTCGACGCATTCATCGCAGATGAATACGGTCGGGCCCGCAATCAGCTTGCGGACCTCGTGCTGGCTTTTGCCGCAGAACGAGCAGTAAAGCGTATTTTTCGAGTCGCCGCCGGCGGACTTACTCATTGGCTCTCCGAAACCGTAGCCGTGCGCTATTGCACGTATGTTAGGCAGACGTTCTCAACCGAGACAATCACAAAAAGACGCCGCCCAGCCGGGCAACGCCTAGTCGGCGCCGGTCTCGGTATCGTTGTCCGCTCCGCTATTCCCTCCATCTTCGTCGTCATCGACCTTGGGCCGGTTCTCGACGACTTCGTCAATCAAGCCAAATTCCTTGGCTTCCTCGGGCGTAAGGAACTTATCCCGGTCCATCGCTTCCTCGATGAATTCGAGATCCTGGCCGGTGTGCCTCGCATAGATATCGTTAAGCCGGGCGCGCAGGGCAAGTATCTCCTTGGCCTGAATTTCAATGTCCGTCGCCTGGCCCTGAACGCCGCCCGAAGGCTGATGGACCATGATTCGGGAATTCGGAAGCGCGAATCTCTTGCCGGGAACGCCCGCCGCCAGCAATAGAGAGCCCATGGATGCGGCTTGGCCGATCACCACCGTCGAGACGTCGGGACGGATGTATTGCATGGTGTCGTAGATGGCCAGACCCGACGTAACCACGCCCCCCGGCGAGTTGATGTAGAAAGCGATGTCCTTGTTCGGGTTGTCTGCCTCGAGGAACAGCAATTGGGCGCACACAAGGCTCGAAACGGTGTCCTCGATGCCGCCGGTCACGAAGATGATTCGTTCCTTCAGCAGTCGGGAATATATGTCATAGGCCCGTTCCCCCCGGTTCGTCGTTTCGACGACCATCGGCACGAGCATGTTGTTGTAGTCTTCGATCGGATCACGCATGGCGGGCTTTCTTACAGCTGATTATCGGCTTTCTGGGTTACCAAGTACTTAATCTATCTAACGCTTCGCGGCGTTTGTGCAATGACCGAAAGTTCGAGCGTAACCGGGCTTAGCCGTCAGCGTCGTCCTTTTTGGCTACAGCCTTGGACTTCGAGGCTGCCTTTTTCTTTGGCTTTTTCTTTGGTTCCGCCGCGGTTTTTTCCTTCTCCTCGGCCTCGTCGTCGGGAGAAGCGATCAACTCCTCCATGGTCGCTTCGCGATCACTCACATCGGCCATTTCGAGAACGAAATCAACGACCTTCTCCTCCATAATCGGCGACTGCAGGGCCTGCACCGCCTGGGGATTTTTTTTGTAGAACTCCAGCACCTCTTTCTCCTGGCCTTGATGCCGCTGAGCCTCGGAGACGATGGCGCGGTTCAATTCCTCGGACGTAACCTCGATATTGTTGAGGCGGCCGATTTCCGACAGCAACAGACCAAGGCGCACCCGGCGGGCGGCGATGTCGCGGTAGCCGTCTTTCAGTTCGTCGTCGGACTTGCCCTTGTCGTCCTCGTCGATCTGGTCCGGGTTGTTCTCGCGCTGATGCTCGAACTGATTCCAGATTCCCTCGAATTCGGCATCGATCATGGTTTCGGGCAATTCGAATTCATGCTGCTTGTCGAGAATGTCGAGCAGATCGCGCTTGAGCCGCATGCGGGAAAGATTCTTGTTTTCGGATTCCTGATTTTCCTTGAGCTTGCCCTTCAGGTCACCAATGTTCTCGGCGCCGAGCCGCTTGGCCAGATCGTCATTAATTTCGGCCGGGGACGGCTCCCGGAGTTCCTTCACTTCGACCGCGAATTTGGCGTCCTTGCCGGCTAGTTCCTCGGCGTAGTCCTCCGGGAAGGTCACGGCGACTTCCAACTTATCGCCGACCGAAGCCCCCACCAACTGGTCTTCAAACCCGGGAATGAAGGCGCCGGAGCCGAGCTCCAGGCTGTAGCCCTCGGCCTTGCCGCCGGTAAATTCCTCACCGTCGATGGTCCCGGTAAAGTCGATTACCGTGATATCGCCGGTTTTCGCCTTCCGCTCGGTCTCAACGGGCTTCGATTCCTTGAAGTTCTGCGCCAGGTGGTCGAGAGCCTCGTCGACACGCGCGTCGTCGGCCGGGACCGTCAGCCGCTCCAGCTTCACCGAGGTCAGATCCATGACCTCGATTTCCGGAAACTGTTCGAAGGCGACGGTGTATTCGAGATCGGACCCCTCCTCGATGGCGTCGACCTCGCCCACCAGGTCGACCTGCGGCTGGGTAGCCGCCCGGAGGCCGCGCTCGGTCATTGCCGCTTCGGTCGATTCGTTGACCGTCTGCTCCAGCACCTCACCCAATATTGCCTTGCCATAGGTCTTACGGACCAGTTTCGGCGGCACCTTTCCGGGCCGGAAACCCGGCATCCTGACAGTTTGAGCTACCTCCGCCAGCCTGGAGCTCATCTTGGCTTCGATGTCGGCCGCCGGAACGACGATTTTGAACTCGCGCTTGAGGCCTTCGTTGGTGGTTTCCGTCACTTCCATTTCGTCTGCTCACTTCGAATAGAATTCATGGTGCGGCTGGAGGGACTTGAACCCCCACGGCCCAGGGCCACCGGCACCTAAAGCCGGCGCGTCTACCAATTCCGCCACAGCCGCTAAACGTTGCCGGAACGCCCCCGGATACATCCGGCGGCGCCGGAAGCGCGCCACAATATGAAAATACCGCCCCGTGTCAATGTAGCGCTGTCGCAAAATGGCCGGAAATACGCAGAATTGACCGCCTGCGAACCGGATTGTCGGTCTAAATTATCAGTCTTTTACTTTTAGCAATCCGCGTACCGCGGACGACGCCTTAATCTCTCCGCCGCCCCGATAGGCTTCGTGGTTTTTCTCGATGTCACCGAGGCGATAGCTGTAATTCATCATCAGCCCCGCCGATTGCGCGATCCCGTTGCGGGACGTATCGGCGAGCCAATTCAAGCGATCCATGCGGGCGCCGTTGGAAAGGTGAAAATGAGCGACCGAATCAAGCGTCGTGCCGCCAGGACGCCGTTCCTCCAACAGGTAATGCGCACAGAGGCGCATCAAAGGCTGTTTGACCGCTTCCACCAGTTTCTCGTTGTCCCGCCATCCGCGATCGGACAGCACTTTGGACAGTCCGGACAGTCCCGTGTGACCCAGCGCATCCTCGAGGGACTGGGTTTCCGCGTCGGTCAGAAGGCTCCCTTCCGCTTCCTCGGTTTCGGTCAGCCACTTCCTGAATCCGGGAATCGGAGAAAGGGTGGCGAAGTTTTTCAAGGCGGGAAGCTCCATGCACAGGCTGTCCACCACCCGCTTGATCAGGAAGTCGCCGAAATTGATGCCCCTGAGGCCGGTCTGTGCATTGGAGATGGAGTAAAAGACCGCACTATCGGCCGCCTCGGCGTCGACCAGAAGCGCCTTTGCATCGAGAAGTTCCTGGATATTCCCGGCCATGCCGTCGACCAGCGCCACCCAGACGAAGATCAGTGGCTCGTCGGGCATCCTTGGATGAAAAAAGGCAAAACAGCGCCGGTCCGGCGCCAGACGATGCTTCAAGTCTTCCCAGCCGGTAATCGCGTGAACCGCTTCGTAGGCCGCGAGCTTCTCCAGCAATGCGGCGGGCGCCTGCCAGGTGATCTGGCGAAGCTCGAGAAACCCGACATCGAACCAGGAAGCCAGCAACGACTTCAGGTCCTGCTCAAGCTCATTCAGCGCGGTCGATTCTTGGGCGTATGCCAGCAACTCGGCCCGCATGTCGACGAGGAACTTCACGCCCTCCGGCAGTGCATTGAATTGGGTCAAAAGCCGGACCCGAGGCGCAACCAGTGCGGCTTTCAAATCCCTTTCCGCGAGCTGCCGCGCCTCGTCATCGGCGGCCCCGCGAAGGGCCTCGACCGCGGCGTCAACCGTGTCCCTTTCCGGTCCGAATTCGTCGGCCATGGTTTCCATGAACCGCCGCCGGCCCTGATCGTTGAGCGCGAGATAGGCATGACCCAAGGCCGCAGCCCGGGCGCGCGCCGACACCTCGCCGCCCCTGCCCTCCAAACAGGCCTGCATTTGCTCGACCAGTTTGACCCGATCCGCATCACTGAGCTCGGGGCTCAGGGATGTGGGCAAAAGTCCGCTGTCGCCCCGGGCGATCTTGTCCCATGCGCCGCGCAAATTGCGTACGGCGCGGTCCCAGAGGCCCGTATTTCGGTGTTCGTTCATGGCCCAAGTCTTATCATGATCGGCTCAACAATCCGATGACGATGTCCTTCAACCGCTTAGTTCGCTCAAAACGTAGGGCAACTGGTCGGCCAGATCCTCGGCGATGAGCCCCGGCCCGACCCGGGCGGCGGTGGCGCCGTGAATCCACGCGCCCGCGCAGGCGGCGTCGAAGCACTCCATGCCGGCCGCCGCCAGGCCCCCGATGATCCCCGCCAAGACATCGCCCGATCCGGCGGTGGCCAGTTCAGGCGGCGCATTTTCATTGATCGCCGCCCGGCCGTCGGGATGGGCGATCACCGTATCGGGGCCTTTCAGGAGGACCACGGCGCCGGATTTCGCGGCGGCGGCCCGCGCCTTGTTCAGCCTGTCACCGTCCATGCCGAACAACCGGTCGAACTCACCCGGATGAGGCGTCAACACCACCGGCCCCCTGATCCACGAAAACAGATGCCCGGGATCATCTTCGAAAACCGTCAGCGCATCCGCGTCCAGCACGCACGGATGACCGGAGCGAAGCGCCGCAATGGTGTTGGCGCGGGTCCGGTCGGTAACGCCGTTCCCGGGCCCCACGAGCACGGCATTTCGCCGGCGGCGGCCAAGGAGGTTCGAGAGCGCCGGCGCATTTTCGAAAGAAAAGACAAGGTTCCCGGGATCGCCCAGGAGATAGATGGACCGGGCCTCCGGCGGACACAGCAACGAGACGATTCCGGCGCCCGCCCGCCGTGCGGCGCGCGCCGCCAACCGCGCCGCGCCGGTCATTTCTCCGCCGCCGATGATTGCCAGGTGGCCACGGGAATATTTGTGGTCGCCGGCCATGGCCCGGGGCAATGAGCGCGCCCAAAGCACCGGATCGTTGGCGAACGTCCGCGCGGCGATTTGCTCCAATACCCCGGTCGGCGTTCCGATATCGATCACCGTCACCGAACCGCAGAGACCGCGGCCCGGCAACAGGAGGTGCGCCGGTTTGCGGCGGAAGAACGTCACCGTGCGGTCGGCACGCGGCGCGCGACCGAGGGGCATACCGGTGTTGCCGTCCAATCCGCTTGGCACATCCACGGCAACGCAATCCGGGCGTTGCCGTTCGACGGCTTCGACGAGCGCTGCCGCGTCGTCATCCAGAGGCCGGGTCAGGCCGGCGCCAAACAGAGCATCGATGACGATAGCGTCCCCATCGATTGCCGACGGATCGGGCGCCAACACCTCCCCTTCCCACCGGCCCGCGTTGGCCAAGGCATCCCCTTCGAGCTTGGATTGCTCGCCCAGCAGCATGAGCGATACGGGCCAGCCCCACGATTTCAGATAGCGCGCCGCAACGAAACCGTCGCCGCCGTTGTTGCCGGGACCGCACAGGACGAGCACCGGCTTCCGCCGATAATTGCGCCGGACGGCCTCGGCGACGCCGCGTCCCGCCCGCTCCATGAGATCGAGGCTCGGAACGCCCGCCTCGACGGCGAGTTGGTCCGACCGGCCCATCTCCTCGACGGTTAGGAGAACATTTTCATATGCGTTCCGGCTCACGGCATCTCTCCCGGGGAGGCAAAGCATAGACGCCGAGAGGGCTGGCAGGAAGTCATTGCGATGACTATAAAAGGCGCATTCCAGCCTGGGCAGGATGATACCCGTGCATGTACTTGTCATGGGCGCCGGCGTCGTCGGCGTCTCAACCGCCTATTTTCTGCTGAAAGCCGGTCACCGGGTGACGGTGCTGGACCGGCAGCCCGTGGCCGGAAACGAGACCAGTTTTGCCAACGGCGGGCAGGTTTCGGTCAGCCATACCGCTCCCTGGGCGGGGCCCGGCGTGCCGTGGCAGCTGCTCAAATGGGTGGGCCGGCAGGACGCACCGCTGCTGCTGCACCCCCGGTTCGACCCGGCTCTGTTCAGTTGGGGGCTCAAGTTCCTCGCCAATTGTTCCAAGACGGCATTCGAACGAAATCAGCGGAAGAACCTGCGTCTCGCACAAGTCAGCCGGTTTCTGCTCTCCGTCATTCGGGACGAGACCGGTATTCAATATCACCAGCAGAGCGAGGGCATCCTCCAGATCTTCAGGAACCGCGACGAGTTGCTCGCGGCTTCGAGAGCGTCGCGGCAGATCATCGACCTCGGGTGCGAGATGCGCACCCTCGATGTGGACGCCTGTCTCGAGATCGAGCCCGCTCTCGAGACCCGGCACGATGAACTCGCCGGAGGCATTTTCTCGCCCGGCGATGAAAGCGGCGATGCTCACCTGTTTTGCACCGAGCTTGCCGACTACTGCGCGGCCCAAGGCGCCGACTTCCGCTACGGCGTCGAGATCGAACAACTCGGCGTCGAACTCGGGCAGGTGACCGGCGCGGTCACTAACCACGGGGTCGTTTCCGCCGATGCCTATGTGCTCTCCCTGGCCGCCTATGGGGCACGTCTGGTCAAGCCCTTTGGAATCAAACTGCCCATCTATCCCACCAAAGGCTATTCGGTCACGGTGCCGACCGGCGGTCATAACGGCGCGCCGTCGGTGAGTATCACCGATGAGGACAACAAATTGGTCTTCACCCGGCTGGGCGAGCGGATGCGGGTCGCGGGCACGGCGGAGTTTGCCGGGTTCGACACCACCCTCAATGAAAGGCGTGCCCGTTCGATCCTGGAGAAGGCCCGCTATCAGTTCCCCTCGGCCGGCAATTTCGACGAGGCGACCTTCTGGACGGGGCTTCGGCCCATGACGCCGGACGGCCTGCCGCTCATCGGAACCACCCCGCTCCGGAATTTGTATCTCAATACGGGGCACGGGACATTGGGCTGGACCCTTGGTACGGGGTCCGGCAAAGCCATTGCCGACGTGATTTCCGGCTCACCCGCGGATCTCGATCTCCGGGATTTCTCTCTCCAACGTTTTCAGTAGCCGGCCGGCTGGTGAAATTGGGCGGTTGACTCGGGCCTTGTTCCAGAATAGAACAAAAAGAGAACATTCAAATGAGAACAGGCAAAAGCCATGCACTCCCAGGCGGTGCGGGTACACCAGGAAGGCCCCCGGCAAGCTCCGAATTCCGCGGTTCTTGACGACCTAAAAACGCAAATTCGCATCATTGAGCGAGGCCGCGCCGCGGTTGCGGCGGAACACGTCCTCTCCCTCGGCGACGAGACGCTCGACCGGGCGCTGCCCTGGAACGGCCTCCCCGGCCATGGCCTTCACGAAATCTCCGGCGATGCGGCGGCCATCGGCTTCGCCGCGGGCCTGATGGCGAGCTTCGGCAGGATTCGCGCGAACGGCACGGTTCTTTGGTGTCAGCGCGAACGGTCCCTCTATCCCCAGGGCCTCGCGGCTTTCGGCTTCGATCCCGGCCGCATGATCCTGGCCCACGGCGCCAACGATACGGACATTCTATGGGCCCTGGAGGAAGGTTTGCGCACGCCGGGTCTGATCGGCGTGGTCGGCCGGATCAATAAAATCCCTCCCATTGCCGCCCGGCGGCTGCAGTTGGCCGCCGAAGAGAGCGGTGTGATGTGCCTGCTGCTGCGGCCCGGCACACCCCATGCGCCCGCCGGCGCGGCGCTCACCCGCTGGCGGGTAACGGCAATGCCCGGCGCGCCAATCGACGGGCCCGGTTTTGGCCCGCCGAGCTGGCGCCTCGAATTGCAACGATGCCGGCTCGGCGAGGCCGGAAACGGCAACCGGCGTGCGGCTTCCGCCACGCTCGGAAAGCCCTGCGCCTGGCCAAGACACTGGGAAGTGGAGTGGTGTGATGAAACGGGTGGTCTCGCTCTGGCTGCCGGTCTTCGCGACCGACCGGTTGAGCCGCGTGCTCTCTCGGACAGGATCCACTAGAACCGCGGATGCCAAATCCGCCGGGACGCCCCTCGCGACGGTGACCCGGGTTCACGGCGGGACCCGCATCGCGGCGGCCAATCCGGCCGCCGAAGCGGCGGGCATCGTTCCGGGTCAGCCGTTGGCCGATGCCCGCGCCCTTTATCCCGGACTCGCCGTCCATCCCGCCGCACCGGCCGAAGATCTCAAGGCCCTCGACCTTCTGGCCGAGGCCTGCACCCGTTTCACCCCCTGGACCGCCGTCGATCCCGTCTGGGGCGGCGGCGCACTGGGGGGAGGCATGAGGGGCGGCCTCGGTGCCGGCTTATGGCTGGACATCACCGGTTGCGCGCATCTGTTCGGCGGCGAGGCAGCCCTCCTGGAACGATTGACCGGTTGGCTCGGCAGACAAAACATCAGCGCCCGCGCAGGCCTTGCCGATACGCCGGGGGCGGCCTGGGCGCTGGCTCGTCACGCGACGAGTGATTCCTCACCCTTCACCATTGCGGAATCGGGCACGCTGCGACGGCACCTGACGGGGTTGCCGGTGGCGGCCTTGCGCCTGGAAGGCGCGGTCATCGAGGGTCTCGACCGGTTGGGATTGCGGCGCATCGGCGATCTTCTGGAGATGCCCCGTGGACCGCTGGCCAAGCGGTTCGGCGGAGTCGTGCTCAAGCGCCTGGATCAGGCGTTGGGAGAAACGGACGAGCCTATTTCTCCCCGCCGCCCGCCGCCGCGCCATGCGGCTCGCCTGGCCTTTGCCGAGCCCATCGGCCGGGCGGAGGATATCGCGGCCGGGCTCGACCGCCTGCTCGATCGGCTCTGCCGGGGTCTGGAAGCCGCCGGTGAAGGCGCGCGGCAGCTCCATCTCATCCTCTACCGGGCCGACGGGACCACCGAACGGCGAACCGTCGGCACCAGCCGCCCTTCCCGCGATCCCCGGCATTTGGCGCGGCTGTTCCGGGACAAGCTGGACGGCGCCGACCCTGGCTTCGGGATCGAGATCATGGCGCTCGCCGCCGCCCGCACCAATAATCTGGACGAAAAACAGACCGGGCTCACCGGCTGGACCCTCGAGCCGGCCAAAGACGTCAACCAGGCCGATACCGCCCGGCTGGTGGACCGCCTGTCGGGCAAGCTGGGGGCCCGCAACGTCACCCGGGTACGGCCGGTGGAAAGCCATCTCCCGGAACGGGCCGGCCGGGCGCAATCGGCAATCCGTACGTCAAATACCGCCGGTGACTGGACAGGACCCGGGCGCCGCCCGCCCCGGCCCGTGGAACTGCTGCCCCAGCCGCTGCCCATCGATGTGATGGCGCCGGTGCCCGACGGCCCGCCGGTGATGTTCCGCTGGCGCCGCCGCCAACACCGGGTTGCCCGGGCCGAGGGGCCGGAGCGCATCGCGCCGGAGTGGTGGCGAACCGGGGGCGCCCCCCTCTCCCGCCATGTCCGGGATTATTACCGGCTCGAGGATGAAGGCGGAAAACGCTACTGGGTCTACCGGGAAGGCCTCTACCGGCCGGACCGCCCGCCCGCCTGGTACCTGCACGGCTTTTTCGCGTGATTGGCATGACCGAGTACGCGGAACTCCAGGTCACCTCCAATTACTCGTTTCTCCGGGGCGCATCCCATCCAAGCGAGCTTGTATTGCAGGCCGCCGCGCTCGGCCACTCGGCCATCGCCATCACCGACCGCAACAGTCTGGCCGGCGTGGTCCGGGCCCATGTGGCCGCCAAGGAGGCGGGGCAGCGCCTGGTGGTGGGCTGCCGGCTGGATCTTCAGGATGCCCCCAGCCTGCTGGTGTTTCCGAAGAACCGGGCCGCCTATGGCCGCCTCTCGCAGTTGCTGACCATCGGCAAGCGGCGGACCGAAAAAGGCGATTGCCGGCTCTATCTCGCCGATATTCTCGACGGCAAAACCTTCCAAGGGGGCGCCGGACAGATGGCCGTCGCCCTGCCGCCGGACAAACTGGACGCGGCGCATGACAGGCACCTTCTAATACTGAGAAATAAGTTTCAAAACAATCTATATCTATCTGTTAAACATAACTATTATGGAGATGATTTCCGCCGGATTTATGCGCTTGCGGCGCGCGCGAAACAGGCCGGAATTCCCATTGTCGCGACCAATGACGTCCATTATCACGTCCCCGAACGGCGGCCGCTGCAGGATGTCCTGAGCTGTATCCGGGAACGCTGCCCTCTCTCGGAGGCAGGCTACAAATTGATGGCCAATGCGGAGCGCCATCTGAAATCCCCGGAAGAAATGGCCCGCCTGTTCAAGGATTATCCGGCGGCCATCGAAAACACGCGGCGGATCGTTGCCGCCTGCACGTTCGACCTCGATGAACTGCGCTACGAATATCCGGTGGAGCCGGTTCCCGAAGGACGCTCCCCCCAGGAGGAACTCGTCCGCCTGACCGGGATCGGCGCCAGGGAACGCTACCCCCGCGGGGTCCCGGAGAAGGTCCAAAAGCAGATCGGCCATGAGTTGGACCTCATCGGCGAACTCGGCTACGCCCCCTACTTCCTCACCATTTACGACATCATCCGGTTCGCCCGCGGACGGCGCATTCTCTGCCAGGGCCGGGGATCGGCGGCCAATTCGGCGGTCTGCTACTGCCTCGGCATTACGGCCGTCGACCCGGCCCGCATCGATCTGTTGTTCGAGCGCTTCGTCAGCGCGGAGCGGGGTGAACCGCCGGACATCGATGTGGACTTCGAGCACGAACGCCGGGAAGAAGTCATCCAGTACATCTATGGGAAGTACGGCCGTGACCGGGCGAGCCTGACGGCGACGGTCATCAGTTACCGCATGCGGAGCGCCATCCGCGAGGTCAGCAAGGTGATGGGGCTTTCGGAGGACACGGTCCAGGCGCTGACCAGCCTCGCCTGGCGGCATATCAAGAGCGAGATGCCCGAAGACGAACACATCCGGGAAGCCGGCCTCGACCCCGCGGACGAAACGCTCCGGATGACCATCGGTCTTGCCCGGGAGATCCAGGGATTCCCGCGGCATCTCAGCCAGCATCCGGGCGGTTTCGTGATCACCAAGGGGCCGCTGGATACGGTGGTCCCGGTGGAAAACGCCGCCATGGAGGACCGCACCGTCATCGAATGGGACAAGGACGATCTCGATGCCTTGGGCATGCTGAAGATCGATGTCCTGGGCCTCGGCATGCTGACCTGTATCCGCAGGGCGTTCGACCTGATCCACCGCCATCACGGCCGGAAGATGGGGCTCGCCGATGTGCCCGCCGAAGACCCGCTGGTCTACGACATGCTGTGCGAGGGCGACTCGGTCGGCGTCTTCCAGGTGGAAAGCCGCGCCCAGATGGCCATGCTGCCCCGTCTCAAGCCCCGGGAGTTCTACGACCTGGTGATCGAGGTGGCGATCGTCCGGCCCGGCCCCATCCAGGGCGACATGGTGCACCCCTATCTCCGCCGCCGGAACGGCGAGGAACCGGTGGCGTTTCCCTCCCAGGAACTTGAAGACGTGCTCGGCAAGACCATGGGCGTGCCCCTGTTCCAGGAACAGGCGATGAAAATCGCCATCGTCGCCGCCGGCTTCACCCCCAACGAGGCCGACGGGCTCCGGCGCGCCATGGCCACCTTCCGCCATACCGGCACCATCCCCAGCTTCAAGGGCAAGTTCATCGACGGCATGGTGGGGCGCGGCTACGACCCCGGCTTTTCCGAGCGCTGCTTCCGCCAGATCGAGGGCTTCGCCGATTACGGCTTCCCGGAATCCCACTCGGCGAGCTTTGCGCTGCTGGTCTACATCTCGGCCTGGATCAAGTGCCGCTACCCGGCGGTGTTCGCCGCCGCCATCCTGAATTCCCAGCCCATGGGCTTCTATGCGCCGGCGCAGCTGGTGCGCGATGCCCGGGAGCACGGGGTCGAGGTCCGCCCGCCCGACATCAACGACAGTGAATGGGAATGCACCCTCGAGCCGGCCTACGGCGAGGCGCCCGGGATGACCAGGGGACACGGGGAATGGCGGGACCCCCTCGATCTGGACATGGCGGTGCGGCTGGGCTTTCGCCAGATCAAGGGGTTCCGCGAAGACGATGCCGACCGGCTGGTGGACCGCCGGGAAAACGGCTATCGGGAGGCCGCCGACCTTCGGAGCCGGGGCCGGCTCGACAAGGCGGCCCTCGACAGGCTGGCCCGGGCGGATGCCTTTCAATCCCTGGGATTGGATCGCCGCCGGGCGCTGTGGTCGGTGACCGGTCTCACCGATGCCGCGCCCCTGCCCCTGTTCGCGGCCATGGACGAGCGGGAAATCCAGGCCGAGCCCGCCGTCACGCTCCCCGAAACCGGCCTCGGCGAGGCGGTCGCCGATGATTACCGGGCAATGAAACTGTCCCTGAAGGCCCACCCCATGACCCTTCTCCGCGACGGCTTCGCCAACCGGAAGTTCATCACCTGCGACAAGCTGGCCGGGTGCCGGCCCGACGACTGGATCCGTATCGCAGGCGTGGTCCTGATCCGCCAGCGCCCGGGCAGCGCCAAGGGCGTGGTGTTCATCACCATCGAGGATGAAACGGGCGTGGCCAACATCATCGTCTGGCCTCACACCCTTGAGCGCTACCGCAAGACCGTGCTCGGCTCCTGCCTGATCGGCGTCGAGGGACGCCTGCAGCGGGA
>CAZUGT010000267.1:0-2907 GCA_964620095.1 uncultured Rhodospirillaceae bacterium
AAAGGTGGCCATCACCGCCTGCATGCGAAAACTGCTGATCACCCTCAATGCCATCGCAAGAGACCAAGTCGAGTGGAAACCCACTAGCTAAAAAAACACCGAACACGGTTGCTCTCCCCCTGAAGAAGGGGGAGAGGGAACGACTCCCTTACCCTCGCCCCCCTTGGGGGGAGAGGGATGCGAAGGCTTGGCGGGCGGAGCCCGGCTTAGCCGTAGCTGGGTGAGGGGGAGAGGGAACGCGATGCGGCGAGGGTTGGAGTAAGGGTGTCATAAGACGTGCTACGATCAGGCATGGGTCACGCAAGCAACCTATCAAACATCGCCGGGCGGCTCAATTTGGCCGCCGGCGCGCACCCCCTTCCGCCGGTGATCCTGATGACCGACGAAGAAAGGCTGCCCGACCCGATGCCAGGGGCATCCGGGCTGCCGCCGGGCTCGGCGGTTCTCCTCAGGCACTACGGCTCGCCGGAGCGCGACCGGATGGGCGAGGCGCTGGCCGGCGTCTGCCGGTCCCGCCGCCTCGATCTCATCGTCGCCGCGGACGGGGATCTCGCCCGGGGGCTGGGCGCCCGGGGGCTTCATATTCCCTCCTGGCTCGCCGCCGGGGACGGCGCCCTCGCCCGGCGCGAGGTGTGGAAATGGCGCCGGCGGCCCGGCCGCTACGTCACCGCCTCGGTCCACGACCGCCGCGAGATGGAGCGCGCGCTCGCCTTAAGCGCCGATGCGCTGATCGTCTCGCCCGTCTTCGCGACCGAAAGCCATCCCGCGGCCCGCCCCCTCGGGCCCCGGCGCCTGGCCGGGCTGGTCGCTTCGGCGGCCGTGCCGGTCTATGCGCTGGGCGGGATCACCGCCGCGAACGCCGCCCGGCTGGCCCCCGCCGGCGCGGCGGGCATAGCGGGGATCGGCGGGATTGTGGGTTAGGGGGGAAAGGGGGGTATTAAGATTTCACCACAGAGACACGGAGTTCACTGAGGAGGAATGGATTAACTCCTACTATCTCACTGTCTCACCGTCTCTGTGGTTCAAGAATTGGAAATTCCCCCTCACCCTGACCCTCTCCCCCTGGCCTACTCCGCCGAAGTAGCCTTCGGCTACGAAGGCTGGAAAGAAGGGGGAGAGGGAAAAGTTGTGGCCGGGACGCAATTCCCGCAAAAAAAGGGCGGTCCGGAGACCGCCCTTTGATGTTCGGTCAATTCAGAGAATTGACCTTAAGTTGATTTGGTAAGACGGGTTAGAAGTTCACCCGGATACCGGCCAGCATGCCCCAGCCTTCGTTGTCGTTGCCGGCGCTCTCGGCTCTCTCCGCAACCGCTTGAACAAATTCGTTAGCCGGAGTCGACGGATCGTCTGCAACGCCGGTAACCGCGGCCTTCGCCGGGATCCTGTCGTCCTGGAAGTCCAGCATGAAGACGCTTGCGCCGATGCTGACGCCCGCGCCCAGCGAGTAGGCCATGCCCAGGGTGTACTGGTTGTTCTCGACCTCGCCCGCAACCATGGGGTTGACGTCTTTCGTGGTGTTGAGCCACGTCAGGGCGACCTGCCACGGGCCGGTCTTGTACCCGACGCCGGCCTGGAAGCCTTCGACATCGGCCTTGTAGCCCATGTCCCCGTCATCCTCACGCTCGGCCCATTGGGCGCCGATGGAGAAGCCGGCGAACCCGACGCTGCCGCCGAACTGCATGGTCGTGTATTCCGTGCCCGCCTTTTGGTTGCCGGAGACGGCGGTCCAACCGCCGGTCAACCCGACGCTGGCGTCGCCGAACTTGCCCTTGTAGCCGACGCCGATGGAGAGGTTCTCGGAATCGGATGCAGCGTCACCCTCGGTCACCGGCACGCTGTCGCTGTTGGCGTGCCCCGGGGTGTAGCTGACGGCGCCCTGGAAGCCGTTGAGATTCGGCGTGACGTACATGGCCAGCATACGGTCCGCGGCCCCTTCATGGCTGAAGAAGGTGTGGGGTGTGGCGCCATTACCGCCCGGCGATTTACCAAGCTGCGTCGTGTTCGGCACGAACAGGTTCGCCTGGCCGTGGTTCGTCGCGTTGCTGATGACGTACACCGCGGGGGCGCTCGTCCGGCCGACGACGAACTGGGCCATCTTGGTCGAACCGAGGCGGAACTCGCCCCATTGCTTCAGGTTGCCGACCTTGAGGTAGGACTCGTCGATCTGGGTCCCGTTGCTCACCTGGTCGGTCTCGAGCTGAATGATCACGTCGACGCGGACGCCGTTGTCAAGGGTGGTGTTGCCCCGGAAGTAAACTTCCGATTCGGCCCACATGTTGGTGGCGCTGAGGTTTTCGTGCATTTTGGAGTCGCTGTCGCCGACGCCGCCGCCCCAGATGAAGTAGCCGCCGAGACCGAGTTTGATCTTCTCGGCGGCCTGGGCATCGGCGGGGGTGAGGGCCAGCAGGCCCGCGGCCGCCAAGGCCGTCGTGGAATAAAGAACTTTCTTCATGGAAATCCTCCTAATTGAGTCCCCCGGCCTCGGGGCCGTAGCGCCCAGTCGGTCCGGGAATAGCGATATCGCGGGATAAAAATCGGCCATATAGTCGAAACGGTCGACATGGAACTCAAGGGTTTGTGTCATAAAATCACCGGTGTTGCATGGGTGCAACAGGGCCTTTCCGGCGGGATTCCGGCGGTTTTGGGCGATTTGGGGGGAATCCGGCGATTCCCTCCCCCCATCGAGTTCCCTCCCCCCTGGAGGGGGAGGTGATCCAGTCCGCCTTCACCTATTCCCTCCCCCTCGTTGGGGGGAGGTGAAGTGGTCGCCCTCGCCCCAACGAGGCCCCTCCCCCCTCCGAGGATTCCTCTGCGAAAGCCGCGGGGAGAGGTTTGTGGCGGGGGTTGGGGTGTTTTGGTGCTGTTTCGGTATCGGCCGGCAATCAGCCGGGCGTCGAGGGTGGGGGG
>CAZUGT010000268.1:0-4426 GCA_964620095.1 uncultured Rhodospirillaceae bacterium
TGGTCCGGCCGCCAGGACGCCGCTTCCTCGAGGCTCAGGTCATGCCGTTCGGCCAACCGCCTGGCTGCCGCCAGGGCATTGTCCCGCTCGCCCGGGAACGGACTGCTTTCCGCCAGCTCGAGCAGATTGCGGAGCCGTTCCTGATCGGTCTCTGTAAATGGCTTGGCGATCACCGCCTCCTCCATGACAGGCGGTCATGTTAGCACTTCCCGCCATGACGGGAAACGTGCGGCCGTACCCCCTCACCCAGCTACGGCTAGGCTCGGCATTCGCCTCGCCAAGTCGGTCAATCCCCGGAGGGGAATGACCTTATCTCCGCATCCCTCTCCCCCCTTCGGGGGGCGAGGGTAAGGGAGTAGTCCCCTCTCCCCCTTCTTTCCAGCCTTCGTAGCCGAAGGCTACTTCGGCGGAGTAGGCCAGGGGGAGAGGGTCAGGGTGAGGGGGTCATAAATAAATGGGTGAGGGGGTTGCGAAAGCGGCTTCCAAATCGCCGGATGCGCTTTCCAATGGAACCGTCACGCTTTAGGTATCGAAGCCCGGGGCGACCCGGTGCGCCCTGCGCAGGCAGGCGGCCCAGTCCTTGTCCTCCGGCGGCAGTTCGGCCTGACGCTCCTTGATCTGCGCCAGCGCGTATTCCAGCCTTTCCGGATCCGGCTGAATAAGTTCGGCGCCGCCGGCCATCGCCGCCAATTGGCCTTGGCAGGCGAGGTCCAGAAAATGATGGGAAACGAACGCCGCGCCCACGGACGCGCCGCACACCAGGGCGCCGTGATTGTGCATAAGCACGATGTTCTTGTCGCCCATGTCGGCGAAAAGAGGCTCCCGGAGTTCTACGTTGAACTCGAATCCGTGGAACGCATGGTAGGCCAGGTCATGCCAGAGGCTGATCGAATATTGGTTGATCGGCAGCAGGCCCTGTTTCTGGCTGCAGATGCCCATCACCGCCGGCGTATGGGTGTGGAACGCGGCGTTGACGTCGGGCCGCGCCTGATAGACGCCGCCGTGGATCACCTTGCCGCCGCCGAACAAGGGACGGCCGTCGTCATCGGCCGGGTTGCCCTCGAAATCGTATTTGACCAGCGAAGAGGCGGTGACTTCCTCGAACATTTCGTTGAACGGCTTGATCAGCATGCGGCCGGGTTCGTCCGGCACGCGAGCCGTCAAATGGTTGTAGGTCAGGTCGCTGCCATGGACGTGGGCGATCAGACGATAGGCCGCGGCCAGGTCGACGCGGGCTTCCCACTCGGCTTCGGAAACGTTTCCCCGGATATCGCCCCGGCCGGCGACTTCGCGTACGGCCATGATCCGCTCCCCCTTCGGCGGCTGTTCGATCCGATGCGGCTGGCGGACACGCTAGCAATTTTTCGCCGGGCCCGCCATTGGTTTGCCCCCGTCCGCGCCCAAGCATATTGACGGGCGGCGTTCCTAACGCTCCAGCTGGCGCAGCCACAGGGCCAGGATCACGTTGAGGACGGTTCCGAGGGCGAGGGCGGGTCCGGCCAGCGCCCAGCCGCCGCTGATCGTGACGACCGCCGCGACCGCCGGCGCGCCCAACAGCTGGCCGAGCTGGGAGCCCTGCATCCAATAGCCGTTGGTGGTGCCGAGCTGATCGGGCGAGGGGGCGTGCGCCGGCGCCCCGGAGGTCAGGCTCGCGGGCTGCATGCCGCCGAGCAGGGAGAAGGCGAGGCACAATCCGTAGCGCACCATGTCGGGCAAGCCTTCGGGAAAAAACGCCAGCGCGGTCAGTCCCATGGCCAGCGTGCCGGCGGAGATCAAGGCCCAGCGCGGCACGCCCCGGTGCAGCAGGACGCTGCCCAGCCAATTGCCGCCGATATTCATCATCACCACCAGGGCGGTCATCACCGAGGCGACCCCGAGGGAGGCTTCGCGCTGCTCGACGATGAAGGTGGGCAGCCACGCCATCACCGCGGTCCATTGCGCCGTGTAGGTCAGAAAGCAGCCCATGAGAATGTTGGGTCCGGGTTTGGATATGGTCAGCCCGATATCCCGGAGGAAGGAGGTCGTCTGAGGGCCGCGGGAGCCCGGCGGCGTGCGGACGAACAACAGCATGAGGACAAGCATCACAAGGCTGAGGCCGACGACGCTCCACCACAGTCCCCGCCAGCCGATCGCCCCGATGATCGGCGGCGAGGCAAGGAGCGCGATGGACATCCCGAAGGGGACGCCCATGCCGTAGAGGCCGACCGCCAGGTTCCGGTCCCGGGGCGCGGCCAGTACGGCGATCAGCGACGGCGTCGCCACCGCCAGAACGATGTAGGCCGAGCCCTCGATCACCCGGGAGACCAGGAGGGACGTGCTGGTCTCGCCGACGGCGCCGAGGACGCCGCCGGCGGCGAACGCCACCAGTGCGCCCTTGATCATCCGGGAATGGCCGAGGCGGTCGGTAATCAGGCCCGCGAAAATCCCGCCCAAAGTGCCGATGAGGGCGAAGATGGACACGATCCAGCCGGCCGCGACCAATCCGACCGAGAGTTCGGCCCGGATATCCGGAAGGGCCGGCGGCACCTTGCCGATGTGAATGGACGCGGTCACCGCGCCCGCGAACACCAGCGCGATCAATGGCCAGTTCGTCGAGACGGCCGCCTGGTCGAGATCGTCCCCCATGGGGAGGCGCTACCGGACGGCTGCGCCCGGGTCAAGCAGTGCTTCGCGCGGGTGGCGGCACGGGCAAAAAAGACCGGCGCTCGTTGGCGCCGGCAAGTCTAACAGGGAGGATCATAGAGAGGACCGTGCCCCGGGGGCGCGGGGCGGGAGGGATGTCCTCGACTATGCCCGGATCATAGGTTGCGGGAATCGGGATGTATGTGATCTGGATCACATTCCGAGAAAAAAGCCGCAAGCCGTTGATTTTTTTGAAAAGAAAATTTCCCTACGGGCCGCCGTAGAGCCACGCCATGCCGTCGTAGGACTGTTCCGGCGTCCGTTCGCCGAGCATGTTGTTGCGCAGTTCGCGGACCACGCCGGCGGCGTGATAGACCTCGCCGTAGACCCGGGCCATGACCTGGACCTGTCCGGTGCGGAGATACCGCTCCGCCGGATACTCCAGGAACGACTTTTCGATATCGCCGTCATTGGCTTCGAGAATGTCGCCGAGGGTTACCGCGTCCTCGATGGCCATGCCGGCGCCGGCGGCGAGGTATTGAAGCATGGGGTGCGCCGCGTCGCCCAAGAGCGTCACCCGCCCGTCGGACCACTCCTTCACCGGCTCCCGGTCGCACAGCACCCACATCTTCCAGGTTTCGATCCGCTCCAGAAGTTCGCGGACGCTGGCGCAGGTGCCGGCGAAGCGTTCGTGAAGCTCCTCCGGTTCGCCGAATTCATCCCAGCCTTCGACATACTTGTCGCTGTGGAAGACGGCGACCAGATTGTAGAGCTCGCCCCGCCGCAGGGGATAGTGGACGAGGTGGGTCTTTTCGCCGGCCCAGATGATCATGGAGTCGGAATAGAGATGATCCGGCACCTCGCCGATGGGCAGGACGGCGCGATAGGCGATATGGCCGGACACAATGGGCGGTCCGTCGCCGACGATCGTCTCCCGGATGGTCGACCACAACCCGTCGGCGCCGATCAGCGCCGCGCCGTCATAGGGGCCGCCGCCTTCGGCCATGACGGTGACGCCGCCGTCGGACTGCTCGTAGCCGGTGACCTTCACCGATGCCTCCAGGGTGATGAGATCGGAGGCCCGGCAGGCGTCGAGGATCGCGCCATGGATGTCGGCGCGGTGGATGACGCCGTAGGGCTCGGTGAACTTCGCCCGGAAGGCGTCGTCAAGGGGCAGGGCGGTGACCAGTTCGCCGGTCACCGCATCCCGCATGATCAGCTGGTCCGGAAACCAGGCGACGCCGTTGATGGCGTCGGTGAGGCCCAGCCGCTCGAACATCCTGAAGACGTTGGGTCCGAGCTGAATCCCGGCGCCGATTTCGCCGAACTCGGATGCCTGTTCGAGGACGATGCTCCCGTAGCCCTTGAGCGACAGGGCGAGGGCCGCGGCGAGGCCGCCGATGCCGCCGCCGGCGATGATGATGGGTTTGTCGAGTTTTCCAGCCATGGCGCGCCTCCGGTCTGGTTGGAGGATAGCGCCGGGCGCCGGTCGGGCAATGTCGATTTTGGCGGTGTCCGGATGGGGGAAATGGTGGAGGGGGTGGAAAGGAAGCCGGCCCTGGGAGGGGCTTGCTTTCACATGCTCGAAAAGAGAAAATTCGCGCGAGCGCAAAGGCGTGATCCCTGCGTGACATGGGACGGCGGCGGGGCGGACAGCCAAACAGCCGCATGGGCGAAACACGGAAGGCCAAGGAGGCCGAGGAGGGCGTCATAGGGCGGAATGACCCTCTCGTTCGTTTCCGCGAGGTTCAAAAAACCTACGACGGTGAAACGCTGGTCGTCAGGAATCTCAATCTCGATATCG
>CAZUGT010000269.1:0-2976 GCA_964620095.1 uncultured Rhodospirillaceae bacterium
CGGCTGGCCCGCTAACATCCCGCGCGCTGCGGTCTTCGATCTTCTCCAGCAGTTGGGCGGCGGTCTGGTTCATGCGGGGTTCGCGGCCGGCTGATGGCGGGGAGGACGCGCGGGATGTTAGCGGGCCAGCCGCGACAGACGCCAGCCAATTGTCGCGCCGGCGCCGGCCAGGCCGCCTCGGATCACGACTTGCCGGGAACGCCGCGTACGGCCGTCAGGCGTTCGAAATACGCTGTCCTCGAGGCGCACGGGATGCGCAGCGGCATCGAACCGCCAGCCGCTGCGCCGCAACTTCAGCAGGACACTCCGGCCGTTCCCCAGCATGGAGGCCTGAACGCCGGGATGGAGGTGAAACCGCGCCGCGAAAGCGTCTCCGCCGGCCCCGATCAGATTGTCCTCGCCGCGGATGTCTTCGCCTGACGGCGCCATCAGGATCAGCCGGCGATGGGTCAGCCCGAAGGGAAGGACATAGCCGTCATGGGACGCCTCCAGAATGACGCCGGCGCCGGTCTCCCGCCGGCTTGCCGACACGTTCGTGCAGCGGCGGATGAAGCCTCCCGCGGGATCGATTTCGGAGGAGTTGGTCTCGTCGACGACGACGGTGGAGTGGGCGGCCGAGGTTCTGAGCGCCTCCCGCCAGTGCGCATCGCCGTCCGTGTCCGACCCGCAGTTGACGATCAGCGGTTCCCTGCCCGAGACCAGCTCGAATGCAAGTGTCCCCGCGTGGCCCCAGGGGTGGACGGCAACAGACGGCGGCGCGCCGGCATCGAGGATGAGGTGGCTGTCGCCGGCCGCCAAACGGTGGAAGCCGGCATGGGGCGCGCCCGGCGCCGCGCCCGCCCGGGATTTGGCGGCCGACAGGATGGCGCTCAACTCCGAAACGGAAATCGCCGGTCCGCCGTTGAACCCGGCGACGGTCCCGTCCGGCCGCCGCAGCGCCCGAAGCGCCGCCGCGAGCGCGGGTATAAACCGGAGCAGCCTGTCGGGCGGGTCCAGGTGCGCGGCCCGAAACGTATCGCGAATGGATACCAGATCCTCGAGGACCCGGGCCTGCACGCCCGGGCTTCGGCTGGCATGGCCGCCATCGGGAAAAATTTGCGCCTCGAGCTCTTCGCGCATCGCATTCAGTCCGGTGTCCAGGTGCCGGCCGCAATCCGACAGCGCGATACCGGCATAAATCAGGCCTTTCGCCGCCGCCAGGCGGTCGTAACCGTTCGGCGGGTCGCCGTAGCATCGGGACAGGTGACTGACCTGGCTGCCGGTGACCCTCAGAAATCGCCGGGCGGCCGGGTCGTCCTCGGCCCAGCCGAAGAATCCGTAATGGGTCAGCCAATTGACCAGCCGGTTGCCGACGACGTCGGCGCGCCACGTATAGGGATGCCATCGCCCGAAAATGTCCAGCCAATCGGCGATGGCGTGGCGGGCGAATTCACGCGCCTCGTCGGTCCCCAATGCCCTGAGGTCGGCGAGCCAGCCGAATTCCTGGGCGTAACGGGAGACGCCGGTTTCGGCAATGTCGGCTTTTGCGAGCATGGGCAGGGGCACGTGCTTGCCCTGACGGGTATGCGCGCCGTTCAAGATGGCGCGTCCGATCTCCGGATCGCCGGGCCGGAGAGCCGGCGGCGTTCCCAGAACCTTCTCCGGCGCCCCGCTTCTCAGGAATATGTCGTAGGCGCCGGACCCGTAGAGGGACCGCCTGACGAATTCCGCCAGACCCTCGCGGGATAAATCGCGCACGCGTGCGCCTATGGCAATGCCGTCGCTCACCGCAAATTCAGGCGCTTCTGCTGGAGCGGCCAAAACCTTGCGGCCGCCGGTCCAGTTCAAACGCATCCTCGTAATTCAGCTTCGAGCCCGGACCTTAGCCGGCTTTCGTTAGGATAAGGTTACCGTTGCCGGGCATGCCGGTCCTGAATAAGGCCTTCTCCTCGGCGGTCATTTGCCGGCGCTCGCTCGATCCGCGCCGCAAAAAAACCGTCCATTCCGCCGAGGTCGGCGAGGTGACAGGGAAGCGTGCGCAGCATCCCGTCACCGGTGATCATTTGTTCGGTTATGCCGGGCACCGTGGTCCGCACCGGGTGCACGCCGAGCCCGCGGGCTTCGCCGAGGACCGCGGAAACCATGTCCCGGCCCTCGGCCGGCTCCAGGGAGCAGGTTGCGAACACCACCCGGCCGCCGGGACGGACGATATGGAGGGCGTGATCCAGCAAGCGGCGCTGGATGCCGGCCGCGCCTTCCAGCTGGGTTTCGGTCTTGATCCAGGGGAGTTCGGGATGACGCCGGATGGTGCCGGTCGAACTGCACGGCGCATCGACCAGCACGGCGTCCACCGGTTCGTCGGGCCGCCAGTCTGTGGCGTCGGCGCAGATCACCTCCGCCTTCAACCCGAGGCGGCCGAGATTGGCGCGCAGAATATCGAGCCGTTTTTCCGACCGGTCGATGGCCGTCACCCGGGCGCCCGCGGCCGCCAGCTGGGCCGTCTTGCCCCCCGGCGCCGCGCACAGGTCGGCCACATGCATGCCCGGTTCCGGGCCGAGCAGCCGGACGGGCAGCGCGGCGGCCGCATCCTGAACCCACCACGCGCCGTCCCCGTAGCCGGGCAGTTCGGATATCGGCCCGGCGCTTCGCAGCCGGACGGTGCCGCCCGGCAGCAGCTCTCCGCCCAGCTTCTCGGCTACGGCTTCCGGGTCGGTTTTTGCGGTGACGTCCAGGGGCGGTTCATCGACGTGGGCAAGACAGATTTCCCGGCATACCGCTTCCCCGTAGGCTGCCGTCCATCTTTCCCGCAGCCAGGCCGGGGTGTTGAGGACCGCCGCGTCCTGCCGGGCGGCGAGCCCGCCTCCTTCCCGCGCCGCGCGGCGCAGGATGGCGTTGACCAGCGCCTTGTGGGCGAACATCTCGCGGGCGGCGGCCAGTTCGACGCTGGTATCGACCGCCGCATGGGCGGGGGTGTCGAGAAACAGAAGCTGGCACAGG
>CAZUGT010000270.1:0-9518 GCA_964620095.1 uncultured Rhodospirillaceae bacterium
TCAGGCGGCTTACCCGACATCATCCACGCCCTCGTTCGGCCATTCCACCACATGATCCTCCAAATCGCCGGCATCCCGCTCGGCGACGCAGCGGCCCCGCACCGACACCCCGGCGCGATGCACGCTTTCGGGGTCGCCGGAAATCAGCGGATGCCAATCGAACAGATCCTTTCCCTCCGATATCAGCCGGTAGGCGCAGGTCGGCGGCAGCCATTCGATGGCGGTCAGCGTCCCCGGCGTCAGCTTGACGCAATCGGGCACCCGAACGATTCTGTTCGCGTAATCCGTACACCGGCAGGCAACCATGTCGAGGAGACCGCAGGCAACTTCGGTGTATTCCACTTCCCGGGTATCTTCATACTCGATTTTGTGGAGGCAGCACTTGCCGCACCCGTCGCAGAGCGACTCCCACTCTTCGAGGCTCATCCGCTCGAGCGGCTTGACCTTCCAGAATGGTTGGTCCTTTCGGTCCTGCCGGGCAGTCGTCACCTAAGGCTCCTCCGCCGATGATCCAAATCGCGGATGACCAGTCTAGCGTGACCGGCCATTGACGGCCAACCGGGCGCCGACCATTGTGGGGCATGTTTCTTTCCGGCCGGTTGGCAGCGCTCACGCACCCTCGAATTGCCTGAAATGATGGGTGATCCGAGCCGTATCCAAAAAAGGTCTATCCGGATCGCCGGCCACGCGACGAGCGTATCCCTGGAGCAGGCATTCTGGGACCGGCTGCGGCTCATATCCGCGGCGCGCGGCGTTTCGATCAATGGCTTGATCGCCGAGATCGACCGGCACCGGACCGGCAATCTCTCGAGCGCCATCCGGCTGTTCGTCCTCGAAGAATCGGACCGCCCCAATTCCGATGACAGCTAGCGGCCCAGCCCCCGCAGAATACCCTTCAGGACATCGTCGATCTCCGGCGGCGGCCGGTCCTGCTGCTGTCGGGTTGGCTGTTGCGGGCCGGGCTCCGGGGATGCCGGTTCATTTGACGGCTGCGGCTCCCCGGTCCGCCGTGTGCCGCCCAATATGCCGGGAAGCAGCTGATCGATCACGGCGCCGGCGCCCGGGTTCTTCTTTCTCAGATTGTCGAGGCCGGGAAGGGCAATACCGCCGGTGCCCGTCCCGCCGGTTTTCAGCTTCACATTCGGGGAATCGAGCTTGCCGGTGATCTCGAACGGCACCACCGGCGGCAGCCGGGTCTGCCGGGCAAGCAGGGCACCCAGCAGGTTCCGGTCCAGCCGCACCTCGCCGGACGACCGTACCCGCCAGTTGGGCAGATCGATGCTGCCCCGGGCGCTGCCCGAACCGACCCCAGACGACAGTTTCAGGTCATTGAACGAGGCAACCCCGCGGCCGACTTGAAACGTCGAGGTGACATCGGCCAGGCCGCCGCCCCGGCGCCCGCCGAGCGCGTTAAGGGGCTGCAGGATGCCGATGACCGGTGCAAGCATGCTCCCTTGGCCCGCTCCAGCCGGGTCAATTCCCTTGAGTTCGAGGCGGCCCTCGCCGGCCAATCCGGCGACGAGGTCCGCGACCGATCCGCCGGCGGAGGTCAGATCCGCCGCGAGGGTCAGCCGTCCGGCTTTGAGCGCCGGCGAACCAAGGGCGCGCATGGCCGCGGGAAGCCCGAGATTCCGCAGATCGAGCCGTGCGGCGTACCGGCCGTTTCGCCCGGCACCGGCAATCCGTCCGCCCGCGGTCAGGGCGCCCCCGAAAATGCGGCCCGTCAGACGATTTGCGTTCAACACGCCGTTCCTGAGGGACGCCGCAAGATCAACGCCGCTCAGCGTATATTTGTCGAGCGTCAACGACTTCGACTTGAGGGTGATGTCGGCATCGGCGAGCCCAAGCGCGGAAAGATCGATGGCATCGGTGGAAAACCGTCCGCCGCCCGTGGCGATCCGGACCAGCAGTTGCCGAGGGTCGAAGTTCCCGGGACGCCGGAACACCGCGGGCCGGATCGGCCGCGCGTCGGTTGGAGATAGGGACGACCGGCGTGGCGCCGGCAGGAACCGGCCGATGTCGATGGCCCCGGTCCGCAAATTCATCGCGACCGCCGGCCTCGGCCCGCCGAGCTTTCCGCTCACGGAGCCCGATACGGAAACATCCGCCGCCACCCCTTTCAGGCCGCTGATCGAGATGTCCGCCGGGTTGCCCGTTACCTTGGCCGAAAGATCGATTTTTCCGAGCCGGCCCGCCGGCGCGTACGAAAACCCTGCC
Source organism: uncultured Rhodospirillaceae bacterium (assembly GCA_964620095.1). Classification (GTDB taxonomy): domain Bacteria; phylum Pseudomonadota; class Alphaproteobacteria; order Rhodospirillales; family UBA2165; genus JAJDXO01. Next base: position 2,218 of record CAZUGT010000270.1, read on the forward strand.
AGGCGCAAAAGCCGCCGAAGATCGGAATTAACGATCCTGACCGCGGCGTCCACGGCGGGAACGTCGCCGAGCGCCGCGACGCGGCCGGAAAGCTTGGCTTCCCCTCGTGCCGCCTTGAGAGTCATATCGACATGGAGATCGGCCGGCGCGCCATTGAGCGTCCCGGACAGGGATACCGCTCCCAACCGGGACGGCGATACGGGCAACTGTGTTTCTGTCAGCTTCAATATTCTGGACAAATTCCTCGATCGCACATCGAGCGTCAGGTCTCGAAGCTTCGGATTCGGGTTGAGCTGACCGGCCTCCAGGCCGGTGACGGCGCCCTTTGCATTTGCCGTAACGCCTGCGGCATCGGCAATTCGAAAGTCCCGTACCGTCAGCACCCCGTCGAAAATCGTCGCATCGAGACGGAGATCGCGAATGGGAATTCGTCGAACCGTGAGCGCGCCGATCCGCGCCTTGAGATTGGCGTCAATGCTGCTGAGGGCCGCCAGGGGCGCCAGGGGACTCGCGGGGGGCGAGGCCGCCGGCCGGGCCTCCGCCGCGCCGGCCGCCGCGCTGCCCGCACCCGCTTTCGGCGGCTCGGCGGCGGACGCGGGGCTGCCGAGATAAGGATCGAAATTTATCTTGTCGACCAAGAGATTTGCGCCGACGGCGAGCTTTTGCCGCAGCGCAAGGGTCGCCGCACCCTTTACGCGGGTGTTGTCGACCTGCAGATCGATTTCGCTGAGCCGGATTTCCTTGGGCGTGGCGCCGACCTTGCCGGCGAAAACCAGCTTGCGAAGGCGATCCGCGGCGGCGGCCGGGGGCGTAGCGCCAAGCCAGGTCAGTACGGCGCGGAGGTCATTGGTGGACATTTCGACGTTCCCGTCGAACGCCGGTACGCCGTCCTCGAGCGCGGCAAATCCAAACATGGCGAAATCGGAACCGCCGGGCAGCTGCGCGGACACCTGATTGACGGTGATCTCACCCGCCGAGAGCGCGGCGTCGAATTTCGCCTCCCGCACCACGCCGTCGCGATAACCGATTGTTCCCACGGTGAGATTGACGGTCGCATTGATGTTTTCGGGTATGGCAAGGGGCGCGCCGGCATCCGTGCCGGGGGCCGGCGTTCTCGGCGGCGCTATTTCCCGTGAGACCCTCGCCGTGCCAGGTGCCGGGGCTGCGGATTTCCTTTCGGCTGCGACGGGGGTTGCGGGCTTGAGAAGCGACTCGACATCCAACCGGTTCACCGTCAGCTTGGCGTTCGCATCGATCGATTTGCCGAGCGTGATATCGATCGCGCCGCTGCCTCGTATCTGGTCGAGACTTAGATCAAGTTTGGAGACCGACACGGCGTCGGCGGCCGCCGTGACGTCCGCCTTGAGCGCAAACCGGCGGGACAGAACTTCCGGCAGGCTCGCGCCCCCGCCCAGCGCGGCCGCAAACCCGGTGAGGTTCGCCCCGTCGACGGTGATTTTGCCTTTGAACCGTGGCTCGGTCGGGAGGCCGGCAAGGGTACCGCTCATTCGGGTCTTCACGTCTCCCGGTGCAATCCGGACGTCAGCCGAAAACGGCACCGTCCGGCCATGGATGATCGCCCCCAATGAGATCTTGTAGCTCAATGGAATACCGTGGGCGACCAGATTGCCGGTGGTTTCCAGGGGACCGGTCAGCGAAGCGGCATTCAAGCGCCCATTGATGTTCTCGATAAGCTCCGTTCGGCCGGAGCCGTCATCCCGAAAAATGACGGTGCCGTTTTCAATGACGAAGTCGTCGACCACCACGGAAGGGGGCGCGGCAAATCCCGGAGGCGCGCTGGCGGGCCGGCTGCCGGCACCTCCCGGCGCCGGTGCCGCGGCTTCGGGCGGTGAAAACACCAGGTTGGTGCGGCCGTCCGCAAAGATCTGTATGTCGATGGTGGGCTCCAGGAGGCGGACTGATTCGACCTGAATGTTGCCGCCAAGCAGCGGCAGCAGCGCCACCCGAACATCGAGGGATTTGAGGGCAACCATGTCGGCGGACGCGGCCCCCTCGACATTGGCAATCCGGACATCGTCGACCCGGAGCGTCGGCGCGGGCAGCACCGAGACGCCGATGTCGCCGCGGAGTTCCAGATGCCGGCCCGTGTTGTCCTTGACCAGCGTGACGATCTTGTCCTTGACCAGCTTGACGAATTCGGGCGTGCGTTGGTTCCAATCGACAGCGCCCGGCACGATGAGAACGGCGGCGATCACGGCCAAGACCAAACCGGCAAGGACGGCGGCGGCAACCTTCATTATGGGGTCCCTTCCCTAGACAGCCCGGCCCAGGCCACGCAACCGGCTGTTCGTTCTCGTGCGGAGGACGGCGCAAGTGTAGAGAAACCGCCGGGTCCAGGCAATTTCAAACGCCGGTAATCGGCGCCCGGTCACGCCAGTGTGACGACGGGCGATTGTGTCGGTTTGTTGCGGCGACTATCGTGCCCCCGACATGTGGCGCGCCCTCCATCATCGCGATTTCGCCCTTTACGCGGCCAGCGGATTTGTCTCGAACATCGGCCTGTGGTTTCAGCGTGTCGGCGTCCAATGGCTGGTCTGGTCGCTAACCGGCTCGCTGAGTCTCGTGGCAACGGTGGCCCTGATCGAGGCGGCATGTTTTCTGGCCAGCGTTCCATTTTTCGGCACGGTCTCCGACCGCTACGACCGGCTGCTGCTGGGCCGAATCGCACAAATCCTGCTGATGGGCGTAGCCGCAATCCTGGCGGTCCTCACCATTCTCGATATCATGACCATATTCCTGCTGATGGTCCTGATGGGCTTGGCGGGCATCTTCGAGGCGCTGTGGTCGCCGATCCGTTTGGCCATGGCGCCGAACCTCGTGCCGCGGGCCGATCTGCCGTCGGCAATCGGTATCGGGTCCATCCTGTTCAACGTGGCCCAATTCGTCGGCCCCGCATTGGGCGCCGTCATCATTGCCGCGTTCACCCTCGATCGCGAAGGCATCGGCTGGCTGTTTGCGCTCAACGCGCTCAGTTTTCTCGGCTACCTCATCGTCCTGCTGTTTATTCGTTTGAAGCACGACGAGGTCGGGTCCCGCCCAAGATCGAATTTCGTTGCCGATCTGCGGGAGGGCATCCTCTACATCGTGACCAAAAAAGAGCTCGGGCTGTTCTTTATCCTCATCGTCTCGACGATGATTTTCATGCGTTCGTACCGGGAGAGCCTGACGGCAATCGCGGACGGCATTTACACCATGGAAGAGCTCGGGTTCGGGATTATGCAATCCGCTTCCGGCGCCGGCGGAATCATCGGTTCGATCATGGTCGCCAAGGTCAGCCGAATCAGCGGCATGGTGCGATTGCTGTTTGTCGCGGCTCTGCTGGCCGGCCTTCTCCATCTCGCCCTGTCGGCCACCAGCTCGTTTTGGATCGCGACGATTATCGTCGGGGGCATCAGCGCATTCGGATCCTACATCGGAATCGGCGGCCAGCTGGTCGTGCAGAACTCGATCGACGGGTCGGTACGCGGGCGGGTCATGTCGCTGTGGAGCATGAACCTGCGGGGAGGGCCCGCGGCGGGCGCGTGGCTGTGGGGGCTCGGGGACAAATTTTGGGCGCTTCAGTCGGTCATCGCCGTCAGCACCGTCGTTTATCTGCTGATCCTGGGCGCTTTGCTGCCCCGCCTGCGAGGGATGGCAGCGGTCATGGAGCGCGCACCCGACGAAGCGCCTAGTCGATGAACCCGTACCCGCCCCCGCCGGGTGTCTCGATGACGAACACGTCCCCTTGCCGCATTTCGGTCGAATCGTAGGGTCCAAGCTCATCGATATCGCCTGATGCCCGTTCGACGTAGTTTCGGCCCGCTTCGCCCGGGCTGCCGCCGGCCAGTCCGAACGGCTGCACGGTCCGGGAGCCCGACAGGATGGCGGCGGTCATCGGTTCCAAAAACCGGATTTTCCGAATGACGCCGTCACCGCCCCAATGCCTGCCCGCGCCGCCCGAACCCGGCCGCAGCGAAAATCTCTCCAGGATCACGGGAAACCGCCACTCCAGCACCTCGGGGTCGGTCAGGCGGGTGTTGGTCATGTGGGTATGGACCGCGCTCGCCCCGTCGAAATCCGGACCGGCGCCGGCGCCGCCGCAAATCGTTTCGTAGTACTGGTAGCGCTCATCGCCAAAGGTGAAATTGTTCATGGTGCTCTGAGCCGACGCCATGGTGCGGGCGGCGCCGAACAAGGCATCGGTAATGCGCTGCGAGGTTTCCACGTTTCCCGCCACCACCGCCGCCGGGTAGCGGGGGCTGAGCAGCGACCCTTCGGGAATGACGAGGTCGATGGGTTCCAGACAGCCGTCGTTCAGCGGAATATCATCGTCGACCAGACACCTGAACACATAGAGGACGGCAGCCCGGCAAACCGCCGAGGGAGCGTTGAAGTTGGTATCCGACTGGGGCGACGTGCCGGTGAAATCGACCACCGCGCGGCGCCGGGACCTGTCCACTGAAATCGCCACCTTGATGGTCCCGCCGTTGTCGAGATTCCGCGCGAAATCTCCATCGGGCAACCGGTCGAGCACCCGGCGCACGGCTTCCGCCGCATTGTCCTTGACGTGCCGCATATAGGCCTGAACGACTTCAATGCCGAAATGGCCGATCATCGAGCGGATTTCCGCGGCGCCGCGTTCATTGGCGGCGATTTGGGCGCGAAAATCGGCGATATTCTGGTCCGGGTTGCGGGACGGATAGACACCGCTCTCCAGGAGTTCGCGCACCTCCCGTTCCAGGAACCGGCCGCCGGCCACCAACTGAAAGTCGTCTATCAGCACGCCTTCCTCGTCGACGGTCCGGCTGTCGGGCGGCATGGAGCCCGGCGTCGTCCCGCCGATATCGGCGTGATGTCCCCTGGACGCGACGTAGAACAGGATTTCCGGGCCGGCCTCGTCGAACACCGGGGTAATCACCGTGATGTCGGGAAGATGGGTGCCGCCGTTGTAAGGCGCATTCAGGACATAGACATCGCCCGGTTTCATCGTGCCGTGTCGCGCACGGATGACCGTGGCGACGCTCTCCCCCATGGAGCCGAGGTGAACCGGCAGATGGGGCGCGTTGGCGACCAGACCGCCCGCGGCATCGAAAAGCGCGCACGAAAAATCGAACCGCTCCTTGATGTTCACCGACGTGGCCGTGTTGGCGAGGACGGCGCCCATCTGTTCGGCGATGGACATGAACAGGTTGTTGAACAATTCGAGCATTACCGGATCGGCGTCCGTCCCCACGGCAACGCCGGCTTCCCGGGGGGACGTGCGACTCAGGACGAGGTGGCCGAACCGGTTGATTTCCAGGCTCCAGCCGGGCTCGACAATCGTCGTCGCGTTTTCCTCGACGACAATCGCCGGGCCCTCGATTTCTTGACCGGCCGCAAGGGTCTCCCGCTCGAACACCGGCACATCCGCGGCTCTCCCCCCGGTGAACAGGGCGACGCTCTCAAGGGCGTCCGGCGCGCCCTGGGCGGCGCGCGGCGCGGCGGCGTGTTCCGTGATCCGTTCCTCAACGCCGGCAGCCTCGACGCGCACCGCCTCGATGATCAGCGGCCGTCCGTCATCGACGAAACCAAATTGCCGGCGGTGGAGAACATCAAACGCCTCTCGCAGTCCGGAATAGCCCGCCAACGGCACCTCGAGCGCGGTGTCGGTGCCGGCATGGCGAAGCGCGACGGTGATCGACGTTCGAATATTCATTTCCGCGATGCCCTGGCCAACGAGTTCGGCGGCCGCCTCCTGGACCAGGGGAAGGGTGACGGAAGCAAGCCGGCCGGCGGTTTGTTCGGACAGCTCTTCCTCGACGGCCAGTGCCCGAAGTGCCCGGACCTCGGCGAGGCCCATGCCGTAGGCTGACAGCACCCCCGCCAACGGATGAATCAGGATGCGCTCGATGCCCAGCGCGTCGGCAACGCCGCACGCATGCTGACCGCCGGCGCCGCCGAAGCAATTGAGCGTATATTCGGTGACGTCGTAGCCCCGCTGCACCGAGATCTTCTTGATCGCATTCGCCATATTCTCGACGGCGATGGTCAGGAATCCCGCGGCGGTCTCCTCGGGGCTCAGCTGCCGCCCGGTTGCGGTCTCGATCTCGCCCGCCAGCAACCCGAACTTCTTTCGAACCATATCCAGGTCCAGCGGCGCATCGCCGCCGGGGCCGAAAATTTCGGGGAAGTGACGGGCCTGTATCCGGCCGAGGAGCAGGTTGGCGTCGGTCACCGTGAGCGGGCCGCCCTTGCCATAGCCGGCAGGGCCGGGATTCGCGCCCGCCGATTCCGGTCCGACCCGGAATCGGGCGCCGTCGAACCGGAGGATCGACCCGCCGCCCGCCGCCACCGTGTGGATACTCATCATCGGCACGCACATCCGTACACCGGCGACGACGGTTTCGAATGACCGCTCGAACGCGCCGGCGAAATGACTGACGTCCGTGGACGTGCCGCCCATGTCGAAGCCGATGATCTTTTCGAAGCCCGCCATGCCGGCGGTTGCGACGGCGCCGACCACGCCGCCCGCCGGTCCGGAGAGAATGCTGTCTTTTCCCTGGAACAGGGATGCGTCCGTCAGTCCGCCGTTCGACTGCATGAACATGGTTCGGACACCGGGCAGGGCGGCCGAAACCCGGTCGACATATCGCCGCAGGATTGGCGACAAATAGGCGTCGACGGCGGTGGTGTCGCCCCGGGACACGAACTTCATCAACGGGCTGACCTGGTGGGAAACGGAGATCTGGGTGAATCCCGCCTCCCGCGCGAGGCCCGTCACCCGCGCCTCGTGGTCCGGATAACGGTATCCGTGCATGAAGACGATGGCGACGGACCGAATGCCGTCATCGAAAGCGGCAACCAGAGCTTCACGGGCGAGGCCCTCATCCAGCGGCTCCAGCTCGTTGCCGCGGGCGTCCATGCGGCCGGGAATCTCCGCCACCCGGCAATAGACCTGCTCCGGGAGCTCGATATGAAGGGCGAAGAGGCGAGGACGGTTCTGATAGCCGATCCGCAACGCATCGGCGAAACCCTGGTTGGTGACGAGCAGGGTCGGCTCGCCCTTCCGCTCGAGAAGCGCATTGGTGGCCACGGTCGTCCCCATCTTGACCGCGGCAATACGGGAAACCGGTATCTCGTCGCCGGTTCCTAACCGAAGCGCGCGCCGGATACCCTCGATCGCCGCGTCCGGGTACCGATCGGGATCCTCGGAGAGCAGCTTCAGCGCCGAAAGTTCACCCTCCGGCGAGCGCGCCACCACGTCGGTAAAGGTGCCGCCCCGGTCGATCCAAAACTGCCATCCGGGTCTTCCGGCGTTCTCG
>CAZUGT010000271.1:0-5877 GCA_964620095.1 uncultured Rhodospirillaceae bacterium
ACCGGACCGCTGACCGACCCGCCCGGCCAGCCCGTGCCCGACGGAGACAAGGGCTGCGGTTTCGACTACAGCAGCATCGCGTGGGAGACGGTCAAGGCAGACCAGCAGAATGTTCTCCTGAACGCCAAACACCCGCTCGGCGACAGCGCGGAGATCGGCGTCGTGGCGAACTTTTCCCAGTTCGACAACGACTTTCGTTACGCGCCGTCCGTGGGAACGTTCAAATTCGTTCCCGACGCGGACCTGCTCGCGGCAATCAACCAGGATGCCGGCGAGGCCGTCGCCGATGCCGGCGACACCTTTTTCGTCAGTCACCGCTTCGTGGGCCACGGCAACCGGCATTGGCGGACGGAAAGCGAAGCCTACGACATCACGGCGGGAGTCGAAGGCCGGCTCAATTCATGGCTCGGCTACGACGCCAAACTGAGCCTCTACCGGCAGGACAAGACCGTAAGGGGCGATACATTCGTTCACGAAAGCTTGGTAGCGGCGGAGATTCTGGCGGGCAACTACGACCTCAGGAATCCCTTTTCCCGGGAGGATCGGCACCGGCAGGCCATACTGGACACCAGCCTGCGCCACGAAACCGACGCCGGTTCCGAGTCCCAAGGCCTTCGCGCGGCGCTGGAGGGATCGGGCCTTTCCATCGGCGGGCGAGAGGCGGCTTGGACCGCGGGCGTCGAGATGAGCCGGTCGGAAGGGCATCGTTTCGTTCGGTTCGTCGACCGTGAAGGTACGGCGTACGATGTATCCGAGGTTCTAGGCGGAGGAGGCGTGAGCTACGCCGGGAAGCGCGAAATCCTGGGCGTGTTCGCCGAAACGCTCCTGCCGGTGGCGGAGCGGGTCGACCTGCGGTTGGCGGGCCGCGCGGACGAGTACGACGACGTGGGCGCATTGCGCTCCTGGCGCGCCGGGGCCGAATACCGGCCCACCGGCGCGCTGACCGTGCGGGGTTCCTGGAGCGAGGGCCAGCTTGCTCCCGGGTTTCTCCAGCTCTACGGCACCGCATCCCAGGGCTGGCCCTATGTCGAGTGCGACCCCGGACCCGGCCCGCCGCCCCGCACATGCTCCGATTTCAACGGAGTCCAGGTCCAGCGCCAAACGGAAGGGAACGCCGACCTGGAGCCGGCGGCCGCCGAGCGGTTTGCCGCCGAGGCCGCGTTCGCGAAGGCGCCCTACCGCCTCAGCGTGGAGTGGTTCCGGGAGACGCTTACCAAGGCGCCGGGGAACCAGTCCGCCGATTGGGCGATTCGCAACCTGCCGGAGTGCGCCGAGGGCGTGACCTCCGGCTGCGTCCAGTGGGACGGCCAACCCGTGATCCATGACAGGTTCGCCAATGTCGTCGATACGAAAACCGAGGGCTTTACGGCCCGATTCGGCGCGGGCTTCAACACGTCCTGGGGCGGGTTGGGCGCCTACGGGACGTGGCGGCGGGAGACGGCCACCAAAAAAACCGTCGACGGCGTCCCGACGCGCGTCGTGCGTCCGAAGGACATGATGCGCGCCAGGCTTTCCGCGCGGCGCGGCGGCGTGCGCGCCATCTGGACGGCGAGCTACCGCTCGGGCTTCTTGAACGAGCAAGGCTCGGGCCGCTTCAGTCCGTGGACCGGTCACGATTTGAGGGTCGACTGGACGAACCCGTGGGGGCTGGAAGGGTTCCGGATCACGGGCGGCATCTTCAACTTGACCGACCAGGGTTACACCATCGACACCGCGAACCCGGCGATCACGGACGGCCCCACGGTGGCCGGATGGGGGCGGACGTACTTCCTGGCGCTCAACAAGGAGTTCTGAGCGTAGGACGCGGGCGGGCGCCCAAGACAATCCCCTCTCCCCCTTCTTCAGGGGGAGAGGGTTAGGGTGAGGGGGTCATAAGAGGTGAGGGGGGCGGGAACTTCCACCCCCTCACCCAGCTACGGCTAAGCTCAGCTGCCGCTTCGCTAACCCTCCGCACCCCTCTCCCCCTGAAGGGGGCGAGGGAATGCACCTCAAGCCTCCCTCCCCGGGGCGAGGGTTGGGGTGAGGGCAAATATCTTCAGTTCTTCGTAGGGCGCCGCCTAAATGTCGAGACCGCGCAATTGCTGGCGCGCCCAGGCGATCCGCAATTCGCGGTTGTCGTCGAAATCGTTCACCCCGAGCCATGTCTCGTAGAATTCCGAATTCATGAAGGCGACCGTCACTTTGCCGCCGAGCCGTTCGATGGCCTCCTTCGCCCGTTCGATGACGATGCCGTGGAGGGCCGAACCGCCGAGATCGTCGAACAGATCGGGCTCGTAGAGGGCAAGGTCGGCATCGGACATGATCCGCAGCAGCACCACGTCCCGCTCGGGCCGCAGCGCATAAGCGTCCACTTCGGCAAGGACGGCGGCTTGGACCGCGCCGTCCAGGCGGGCCAGCGCGCGGGCCGCGGTCTCGGGGATTTCCCGGCCCGCCTCTTCCCAGCCGAGCAGGTCCTCCTCGGCGACGTTGAGCCGTTTCGCGCAGGCGGCCGTGTCCAGGCCCAGGCCCTGCCGGAGGCCTTTGAATTGTTCCGGCGACATTCTTCATTTCACGCACGTCCCGGCATGAAGTACAAGAACCCGCCCCAACGAAAACCGGAGCAAGGCGCATCCCTTTCCCCTGACGGGGGCGAAGGCCGGTGCGTGGCGAGGTCCTGCGGGTCGCGGTTTCTCAATGCGCTGGAACGCGCCGTTCAAAGCTGCAAGTCTTGTGGCTGAACTGGCCTCTGAACCGGACGGATTGATTTCATGGGCATTAATCGAAACTCCCTGCACACAATCGACGACCTGCGCGAGGCGGCCCGGCGGCGTATTCCCAAGCTGGCGTTCGACTATCTCGACGGCGGCGCCGGCAGCGAGGCGAACCTTCGCCGCAACCGCAAGGGTTTCGAGGCCGTCGTCCTGCGTCCCGAATATTTGCGGGACGTCTCGGAGCGCAGCCAGAAGGTGACTTTGTTCGGCCATGACTATGACGCGCCCATCGGCGTCTCGCCGGTGGGCCTGGCGAATTTCATCTGGCCGGGAACCGACGGCGCCCTGGCGGCGATGGCCGTCCGGCGGAACATCCCCTACATCCTCAGCGGCGTCGCCACGACATCGATCGAGGCGATTGCCGAAATCGCCCCGGACCACGCCTGGTTTCAGGTCATCCTGCCCGAGAGGCACGAAATCGGCTTCGACACGATCCGCCGGGCCCGCGAGGCGGGCATGAGGGTGCTGGTGATGACGGTGGATATTCCGGTGCCGTCGAAGCGCCTGCGGGACCTGCGCAACAACTTCATGCTGCCGTTCAAGCCCGACCCGGGGGTCCTCCGGAATATGGCCGCCAAGCCGGCCTGGGCGCTGGCCACCCTCAGGGCCGGCACGCCCGGGTTCGCGAACCTGCTTCCCTATATGGAGCCGGGGACCGGCAGCCGGTCGCTGGCGGCGGCCCAGGCCCTGCAGGTGTCGGCCAATGCCGGCGAAGACGTGATCCAACGGATGCGGGACGCCTGGCCCGGCCCGTTCGTGCTCAAGGGGGTGTTGTCGGCCCGGACGGCCGAGGCCGCCCGGCGCGTCGGCGCCGACGGCATCATCGTTTCCAACCACGGCGGCCGGCAGGTCGAAAGCGGGCCCTCGACCATCGAGGCGCTGCCGGAAATCGTTTCGGCCGTCGGCGGGGACATGACGGTGATGCTGGACAGCGGCATCCGCTCCGGCGGCGACATCGTCAAGGCCTATGCGCTGGGGGCCGCGTACACGTTTTCGGGCCGCTGTTTCGTCTACGGGGCGGGCGCCCTCGGGCCGTCCGGCGGAGAGCACGCGCTGGATCTGCTGACCGACGAGGTCGACCGCACCCTGGCCCAGATCGGCGCCACCGGCATGGACGAGCTGGGCGCGGACAATGTCTGGGCCATCGACTGAGAGGCCGGGAAGGGGAGTGGTGCCGGAAGAGGGACTCGAACCCCCGACCTACTGATTACAAATCAGTTGCTCTGCCAACTGAGCTATTCCGGCGCATGCCTCGGCGGGTGGCCGGACAATACCTCCAATCGAATCCCTCGGAAAGAGGTCAGGCGTCCGGATCGTCCCGCACCGCCACGACGCGGATTTCGATCTGGTTGCCGGCATGGAGCGTGACGCCGTGGCAGGAGCGTTCCGGCCAGTGATCGGGATCGCCGCCGATCCAGTCGGCCCAGATCCTGTCGGTCATCGGTTTGTTCTCGATGTCGTTCAGGATCACCGTCGCCGAGAGGATTCTGGTCTTGTCGGTGCCGAGGTCGGCCAGCACCTTGTCCAGATTCTCGTAGGCCCGCCTGGCCTGATCCTCCGCCGACAGGCTGAAGTCGTCGCTCATGCCCAGCGCCCAGACCAGGTCCTTGTAGGCCGAACCCCAGGTGCGGGTGGGCACGTTGCCGGGTCCCCGTTGGATTTTCGCCATTCTCAACTCCTCGAACTATGTGCCCGGTTGACTTCGTACAGGGCGATCGCGGCGGCCGCCGACAAATTGAGGCTGTCCGCGTCCGCGTCGATGGCGATGCGGACCAGAAAGTCGCAGGTCTCCCCGGTGAGCCGGCGAAGGCCGGCGCCCTCGGCGCCGAGCACCAGCGCCGTCCTGGCCGCCCAGTCCACCTCCTGCAAGGTTTGTTCGCCGTCGGCCGAGAGGCCGGCGCACCAGAAACCGGCCGCCTTCAACTGTTCGAGGGCGCGGGCGAGATTCGTCACCCGGACCAGCGGCACCCGGTCGAGCGCGCCCGACGCCGCCTTGGCGAGCGCCGCGGTGGCTTCGGGGGCGTGCCGGTCCGGGACGATCACGGCGGCCGCGCCGAACGCGGCGGCGGAGCGCAGCACGGCGCCGATATTCCGGGGATCGTTCGGCCGGTCGAGGACGACCATGACCTGTTCATCGCCGTCCCGGCCGATCACCTCGTCGAGGGCGACCGGATCCAGGGGGTCGGCCAGAAGGGCCATCCCCTGATGCACGGCGCCCGGCGGCAGCAGGCGATCGATGTCGCGCCGATCCATGATCTCGGCGGCCACATCGGCGGCGCCGTCGATCCGGGCGTTTTCCAGATAGCGGGCCGAATCAGCGGTGAGCACGAGCCGGTGTTTGCGCCGCGCCGGATTGCCGATGGCGGCCAGCACCGCGTGATTGCCGTAGAGCCAGATTCGGCCGCCCCGATCGCCGGCGTTCCTTCCGGCATCCGGCGTCCCGGCGGGGGCCGAGTGACGCCCTTCCTGGCGCCCCTCCTGACGCGTCTCGCCGCCGCGCCGGGTTCGCTTGCTCTTGTCCGCCATAGGGGTTAGATTACGCGGACAATCGAGACCTGCAACAGGTTCCGTTCCCCGGGGTTCATACAACTCACCGATCGGACGCGAACCTGTGCGCTTTTTTTATTGCCTTTGTTGTTGACAAGTTTTTGAAAATTAACGATAGAACGGCCATTCCAACACGATCACGGTGCTGCATCAGCGGAGGGGTGCCCGAGTGGCTAAAGGGGACGGGCTGTAAACCCGTTGGCGTACGCCTACGTTGGTTCGAATCCAACCCCCTCCACCATCGCCCGGAGGGGGCGGACGGCCGTAGCCGAGTGATACGGCCGTAGCCGAGTGATCAGGCGGGTGTAGCTCAATGGTAGAGCCCCAGCCTTCCAAGCTGGTTACGTGGGTTCGATTCCCATCACCCGCTCCAGTTTCAGGGACCGCCCGAAACGGGTGACCCGGCAGAGTAAGAGTAAGCGAGTTAGCGGCCCCGGATCGGGCTTACGGAGAGAGTAAGGATGTCGAAGGAAAAGTTTGAGCGTACGAAGCCGCACTGCAACGTCGGGACGATCGGTCACGTGGACCACGGGAAGACGACGCTGACGGCCGCGATCACGAAGGTTCTGGCCGAGCAGGG
>CAZUGT010000272.1:0-12326 GCA_964620095.1 uncultured Rhodospirillaceae bacterium
ACCTGACGCCTCTTTCTTATCCGATTCGATTTTGGGTTTCAACAGGCTTTGTATGGCTGATTCAGTATTGGAATCAGCAACTTGCAACTATTGGCCTCAAACACTCAAGAAGTTGTCCCGAGGTTTATCCACAGCGCTCGCTAGAGCCGATCTAGGCGTGAAGCACTCGGCTGAAGCTGCGGAATCCATCCTGTTGCGGCGAAGAGAGGCGTAAGACCGCCGCCGCCGCTGCTCGAGCACCTTTATCAGCCGATCTTGCTCGGCAGCCAGACCGCGACCTCGGGCATGGCAATGAGCAGCGCGAGCACGAACAGTTCGATCAGGATGAAAGGCATGGCCGACCGGATCACGTGCCCGATGGATACATCGAAGGGCGCGATCCCCTTCATCACGTAGAGCAGCAGACCGAAGGGCGGCGTGAGGAGGCTGATCTCCATAGTGATCAGCATCAGCACCATCAGCCAGACGACATCGATCTCGAACACCACCTGCAACGACTGTGCACCGAGCAGGAAAAACGGCAGGGTGAGGAGCAGCATGCTCACCTGATCCATGAACGCGCCGAGAAACAGCAGGACCAGCATCATCATGATCACGACCTGAAGCCGGGTGAGCTCCAGGGAGGCAATCGCCGTCAAAAGGCCGTCGGTCGCGCCCGAGTTGGACAACGCCTGTGCGAACACCAATGAGCCGGCGATAATGAACAGGATCATGGTGTTCACCTTGGCGGTCTCCATCAGCGCCTTGGCGATGGCGCGCCAGTTGAAATCGGCGCCCTCGATCCCGGTGATGGTGATGATGTTCTTGAACAGCCGGAAAAAATAGCAAGCCCCGAAGGCGGCAAGACTGCCCAGTGCGGCGGCTTCGGTCGGCGCGGCAATCTTGTAGAAGATCGAACCGACCACGACGATGAAGATGATGAACAGCGGCAGGATGTAGAGAACGAACGGCAGGACGCGGTTTAGAAGCTTCAATCCGGGACCGCGATAGGTCCAACTGGCAATCGCCCGGCCCTTGCGGTTGAGCGCCACCGTAATCGGCAGTTCGAGGGCGCTCTCGTCCGGGGCATAGCTGGGCGCGAGCGACGGATTGAGGGTGCAGCGAATGATCACATAGGCGAAGAACAGCATCGCCATCAGAAAACCGGGAATAATCCCGGCGATCAGCAGCTGCGCGACACTCTGCTCGGCAATGCTCGCCAACAGCACGGCCAGCGCCGAGGGCGGGATCAGCATGGCGATGCCGCCGACGGCCATGATCGGACCCATGGCGATGGACGGCTGATAGCCCCGCTTGATCATATCCGGCAGGAGCACCGATCCCAGAATGGCCGTGTTGGCGATGGTCGACCCGGAGAGCGACGAAAACACCGTGCCGCCGACGATGGAGACGACCGACAAACGGCCCGGCACCCGGGAAATCAGCCGGTCGATGGCCCCGATCGCCTTAAAGGCCACGCCGGTCTGGAGCAGTATTTCCCCCATCAACAAGAAGAGCGCGATGGGCGCGAGACCGAAGGTGATCGCGTTGTGGAACTCCATGGGCATGAACACGAGACCGATGTCGCCGCCGATAAAGATAAACGTGCCGATCACATTCGCGGTGAAGAACGCAAGGGCGACGGGCAGTCCCAGGAACATCGCCAGACAGACGGTCCCAAGGAGGAGTATGAAGGCGAGATACCACTCCATCTCAGAGCCCCGCCTCCGAGCCGTGAGCGCCGTCGGCCGGCTTCAGGACGCGTTGCCCCCTGAACCTCATCAGGAACTCGATCGCCAGCAGGGCCATCGAGACGGCGAAAAACGTCACCACGATCCAGTTGGGAATCCGCACATCCTTGTCCGGCAGCGTCATGTCGATGAATTCGCTGATGCCCGCGCGGCTGCCGTAGACGCACAACAACAAGCAAAGCGCAAACCCGAAGACGTTGATGAAACCGTCGAGCCTTTTGGAGGCATCCGGTGGCAGGGAAGTGGTGACAATATCGACTTTGACGTGGGCGCCCTGCTGGAGCACCCACGGCGCGCCGGCAAAAACGCCGAAGAACAGGGCGAACTCGATTCCCTCGTTCAGCCACCAAATGCTGCCTATTCCGGCCTTGATGATGAACAGATTGAAGGGAATCAGGATTGCGATCAGACCGATGGAAACGGCCACCAGCGCAGCAAGGAATATGGTCAGGCGGAGGTAAAGTGTCTCGAAATTATCGAGTGCGGTCTTCATCAAGCGCCCCGAGACTCAATTCAACATCCGAAAAAGCGAAAAGCGGAAATGCAGATTGCGTCTACATTTCCACTTTTCGGCGGTCCGGTCGGCTTAACGGAAGAGCTTTTCCAGCGCTTTGCCGTGCTTCGGCGAACGCTCCAGAACCTCTTTCCAGGCTTCGTTGTTTGCTGCGGCGAGCCACTTCTCGCGATCGGCGCCCTTGAACTCGATGACCTCCATGCCGGCTTTGGCGCGGGTCTCCATACCCTTCTTCAGGCGCGCCTGAAGGGCAGGGTTGTTGATCGGCTCGGACTTGGCTTCGAACTCGAGGGCGACCTTGGTGAGGAAGTCGCGCTGCTCCTGGGCGAGGCTCTTCCATTTCTTGAGATTGACCAAGGTCTGCAAGGGCGAAGTGTAGAAACCAGGCTCGACCTGGTACTTGGTCACCTTGGCCCACGGCGGCACGAAGGCGCCTGCCGGCCAGCCGAAACCCTGAACCGTATTGTTTTCCATCAGGGTGTAGATCTGCGGCAGCGCCGCCGTCTGCACGGTAGCGCCCAGGGATTTGAAGAAGGCCGTGTAGACCGGGGCAACCCGCAAGTTCAAGCCCTTGAGGTCCGGTTTGTCGATCTTCTTGCTGAGCCAAAGATTGAACGGGCCAAAGTCCCCGTGACGGGCGACATAGTGGACGTTCTTGGCGTTCAGCAGCTTCTGGACATAAGCGATGCCGCCATTCTTGCGCAGTTCGGCGGCCGTCTTGCTGGAGAGCCGCAATACCGGCGCTTCGGGGATGACGTTGCCGTAATAGGCCTCGGTGCAGCCGACCACATCGTAGGCGCCCTTGGACATCTTCTGGGTCAAGGTGAACGGGCTGCCGATGGCCGGCGCGCCGCCCAACAGCTTGATTTGCATGACACCCTTGCCGCGTTCGTTGACCGCCTTGACGAGGGCCTCATAGGCGCTGGACGGCGGTGAACCGATGGGGAAGCAGCTGGCGCCGCGCAGGGTAACCTCTGCGGAATAAGCGGGCCCATGCGCACCGAGGGACATCAGCGCAACCGCGCCAACCCCAATTGCAAGCCCAAACGTTTTGTACATTTTCGTTCCTCCCTGGAAATCTGAACTTTGAATTTCTTGCCGGCCTTCAACCTCGCGGGGGCGGGGTCTCAGCCCGAACACAGTGCGAGAATAGCACAGGCTTACACTTTGGCCACATCACGATCAAACAGCAACCGCGCCGACAAATGTAATTCGCTTAAGGGCTTAGCGGCGGGAACGCGCAAGATCAGGCACGACCCCAGGCGCGCCGGGCGGTTTCGCCAATCAGTTCGAGCTTCCGCCACTGCTCGTCTTCGGTGATCGCATTCCCGGCAATCCCCGAGGCAAACCCGCATTGAGGGCTGAGCGCCAACTGGCCGGGATCGATATACCGGCTCGCCTCATCGATGCGATGGAGCAATTCCTCGGCATCTTCCAAATCACCTCGTTTGGTGGTCACCAGACCAAGCACCACCTGAACCCCTTTGGGCACAAATCGCAGCGGCTCGAAGCCGCCTGCCCGCTCCGTGTCGTATTCGAGCAGCAGACGGTCGAACTCGAGGCGCCCGAACAACCTCTCGGCGATGCCGTCATACGCCCCTTCCCGGTGCCACATGCTGGCCCGGTTGCCGCGGCAGATGTGGAGGCCGAATACCGCTTTCCCCCGATAAGGTTCGACGACCGCGTTGGACGCATCGATGGCGCGGTTCAAATTGGCCATCGGATCCTCGCCGCGGGCGGCTATTCGTTCCAGCGTCGGACGATCGACGTAACCGGTGTAGCTGGGTTCATCCAATTGCACGTACGGACAGCCGGCCTCGACCAGCCCGCCAACGATCTCTCGTTCGACCTTTACGACATCGGCCAGGAACGCATCCGGCGTCTCGTAGTGCGGCTTCGATGCCTCGATGTCGCACATTTGCGAAACCCGATCCGGCCCCATGATCATCGCCTTTGCCGGTACGGATGCGACCTTGGCGAGATAGCGGTACTCCTTCAGCGGGAAATTTGCCGCGAGGGCCAGCTTCGCATCCGCGGGCATCTTGAATGTTTCAACGGCGTCCGCGCCGCGGCTGTGGGGGGTCTCACCCTCCATCACCAGGCTTGGATTGCGAACAAAACCCTCGAGGGATCGCTCGGTCTGATCCCAGCCGTTCACGCGGGAGAAACTGACCTGCCAATTGAGACGCCGGTATTCGCCGTCGGTCACGACCTCCAGGCCGGCGGCCTCCTGCCGTGCGACGACGCCGTTTACGGCCCTGTCCTGTTCGTCGGCCAGTTCAGCCTCGGAGATTTCACCCCGGCCGAATTTCAGGAAAGCGTCGATGAGAGCGCGGGGGCGGAGCAGGCTGCCGACCTGGTCGGTTCGAATTCTCTTCAACTCAGCGGGCATAGCGGCTTTCGGGCCGGTTCAACTCCATATGCTCACGGAGGGTTTCACCCTCATACCCTATGCGGATCAGTCCGCGGTCCTGGAGTTCGGGGATCAGCATTTCGCAGAGATCGTCAAAGTCTCCCGGCATGGTCAGCGGCTGCAGGATGAATCCGTCGCACGCCCGCGCCTCGAACCATTCCTGCAGGGTGTCGGCCACCTCGGTCACCGAACCGCGAATGGTCAACTTTCCGTAAGACCCCGCCAGCTTCTCGTACAGTTGGCGGATGGTCAGGTCCTCTTCATGGACAATCTCCATGATCCGCCGAACCATGCCGTGATCGCCCCGGGGCCCATCTGAGGGATCGGGTACTTTGTCGTCGGGATCATGGCCGGAAAGGTCGAGACCGAGAAGCGTGCCCACGTAGGCAAGTCCGACGACCGGATGGACCAAATCGGCCAGTTCCCGCTCCTTGTCCTCCGCCTCCGCCGCCGTCTTGCCGACGATCGCCGTCAACCCGGGCATGATCCGAAGCTCGTCGGGGCCCCGGTTGTAGCGCGTCATGCGCGACTTGATGTCGCCGTAGTGGGCCTGGGACTTTTCGAGGGTCAACTCGCCGGAAAACACCCCCTCCGCCGTCGCCGCGGCCAGTTCCTTGCCGGCATCGGAAATACCCGCCTGGAAGATAACCGGATAGCCCTGGGGCGGACGGGGCACGTTCAATGGCCCCCGGGACTTAAAAAAATCGCCCTCGTGGTTCAGCTTGTGAAGTCCATCGGGCCGGAAGAACCGGCCTTCGGGCGCATCGTAGACGAAAGCATCGTCGTCCCAGCTGTCCCACAGACCCTTGACCACCTCGACGAACTCCTTGGCCCGCCGGTAACGGTCTTCGTGCTCGAAGTGTTCATCCCGGCCGAAGTTGAACGCCTCCGCGTGATTGCCCGACGTAACCACGTTCCACCCGGCCCGGCCCGCGGACAGGTGGTCGAGGGAGGCAAACCGCCGGGCAATATTGTAAGGCTCGTTGTAGCTAGTGGTCTGGGTGGCGACGAGACCGATCCGCTCCGTGACCATGGCCAATGCCGACAGCAACGTCGTCGGCTCGAAATACGCGGTGTATTGGGAAGAGCGGCTCAGGGGCTCGATATCGGTCTCCCGCACCGCCGCGCTGTCGGCGAAGAAGATGAAGTCGAACCCGGCGCGCTCGGCGGCCTGGGCACATTGCGCGTAGTGCCGGATGTTGATGCCGGCATCGGGCTGGCTGTCCGGATGCCGCCACGACGCGATGTGGTGGCCGGTGTTCTTGAAGAACATGCCCACATGCATGCGGTCTGAACGCTTAGCCATTCGGCCCCCCTGGTTCTAGAAAAGCATAGCCTCGCTCGAAGCAATCGGTCTAGGAAGAATGAGCATGCTCATATTTTTCGAGAAATTTTTCGGCGCGGGGCAGCGCGTCCCTGTGGAACTGTTTCGGCTCCCTAAGCCACAAACCCTCATAGGTCTTGGACTTTGCCTCCGAAATCAAGACGTCGGTCGGGAGCTCGACCAGTTCCCCGTCCCATCCGGGCAACGCCTTACGCGCCCGGTACCGGTAGTGATCCAAAAAAGCGCCCCGGTCCGAGAATCCGTGAAAATCGAATACACGATCACCGAGATCGACAAACACATGGTTCCCGCTAAAACCCTTGGCGGGCTTGATCCAGACTGCTTGATCGCCATCCCTACCCCAGCGCTTCAGGTATGCATAGGCCAGGATATGGCAGGCGCCACAGGCAAAGAACACCCGGTCGGGCCACGCCCACCGCGCCGCCAAGTCGCGTTTTGAATGATTGTGCCGCGGCGTATACACGCGCCCCGTTCAGACCTAGGCCGCTTCTTCCATATAGGTTCGGGTCAGCTCTTCGGCGATTTGGACGGCGTTCAGCGCGGCGCCCTTGCGGAGATTGTCGGATACGCACCAGAACGAGAGCCCGTTCTCGACCGTCGGGTCCTCGCGGAGGCGGCTGACATAGACCGGGTCTTCGCCGGCGGACTCCTTGGGCGTCACATAGCCCTCATCGGCACGATGGTCGACCGCTGCGATGCCGGGCATCTCGGCCAGCGCGGCGCGCGCCTCCTCGACCGTGACGGCGTGTTCGAACTCGACCGTAACGGCTTCCGAATGCCCGATGAATACCGGGACGCGGACGCAGGTCGCGGTGACCTTGATCTCGGGATCCAAAATCTTCTTGGTCTCGACCATCATCTTCCATTCCTCCTTGGTGTAGCCGTCCTCCATGAAGACGTCGATGTGAGGAATGACGTTGAAGGCGATGGGCTTGGTGAACGTCTCCATGTTGTCGTGTTCCGGCTCATTCACGAAGACGCCGCGGGTCTGATTGAACAGTTCGTCCATGCCTTCCTTGCCGGCGCCGGACGTCGCCTGGTATGTGGACACGACCACACGCCGGATATTGCCGAGGTCGTGCAATGGTTTCAGCGCCACCACCATCTGGATGGTCGAGCAGTTGGGGTTGGCGATGATGTTCTTCCGGGTATAGCCGGCGATGGCCTCCGGATTGACCTCCGGCACCACGAGCGGAACGTCCGGGTCCATCCGGAAGTACGATGTGTTGTCGATGACGACCGCGCCAGCGGCCGCGGCGCGGGGCACGAAGTCCGCCGAAATTTTTGCGCCGGCGCTGGACAGCACGATGTCGGTTCCCTGGAAGTCGAACCCGTCGAGGCCGGCGACGCTCAACACTTCGTCCTCGCCGAACGACGCCTCGACGCCGATGGAGCGTTGGGACGCAAGCGCGGTCACGTCGTCCGGACTCACCCCGCGCTCGGCAAGGATCTGCAGCATTTCGTGCCCGACGGCGCCCGTGGCGCCGACTACGGCGTACTTGATCGGCATGGTCCGTCTCCGGTCCGGATTAGAAGTTGAAAGCGGGCGTTGATTTACGCCGGTTGACCGGGTTTTGCAACGTGCAAACCCGGGAATCCCCGTGGGACTTTATTTTCGGCCGGACAAGGCCCGGCGATGCGAGCGATCTCAACTACTGTTGATATTTTCTATTCCCTCGTACCGAGCCCCCATCCCATAAGATTGAACGCCCGTCGAAGGCCCGCGTGATTTTGGCAAGCTATTCGCAGGTTGGAGAAATCTAATTTTTGTTCATATCCAATAGCGTCTTGCCCTTTCTGATAGCTAGGCCAAGCCCGTTTTAGGTGACGAATTGCCTCTACTGAATTTGGAGGCCGCAATTCTTGGGTCTCGGCAATGTGCCTTAACAAAAAACCCTCATGGCAACAAGGTTGCCAAATGATGTGGAACCCGTGTTGATCTGCTAGTTCCTCCATTCGATCGTCGCGCCCAGTGTTCCGACCACGCAGATCGTCGTCAACTTGAAGAATCCTGGTGCTGTACCGGCCTCTCCTTCGTTCAATCGCCTCTAGTTTGGTAACTGCTTGTTCCATAACGTCCAACGGATCACCGCCGGCGAGGGATTCTGCGGAAATCGAGAGGGGTATCTGTTGAATTGAGGCGAGGCGGTTAACCCACCGGGCATAACCTCTCTCACTCCGCCCTTCGCCAGCCCAGTACACAAGCTGTTTTTGTTGGATGTGGGGGCGCCGCCGAGCCACGTCGGGCCTATGCTAGTTTTGGCACGCCGCCAAATGCGCCAGCCAGATATTTTGCGTATATGTTGGTGTCTCTTCGAACGCCCTTAACTTGGCTCAAGCCATATACGCTTGTTTGGCCGTCAGCAGACTTTTCCGTAAAGAATATTTCCTCTTTGACGAGGTGTTCGAGTATGGATGCGTTATGGCAACTAACGATCAACTGCGCCATAAAGGGATTTGTTTCTGGCTCCTGAAAAATCTTGATTATTTCAGGCAGAATCAGTGGGTGGATATCATTGTCAAACTCGTCAAGCGCCACAACGTTACCTGTTCGTAGTGCGAACCAAATGCTAGGAAACAAATGGTATATATTTCTGGTTCCCTGCGACTCAAACGAGAGAGATATATCGCCCTCAAGACCGCTGTGATTAAAGAATGTCCTCACGTTTTCTCCGATCTTCTCAAACCTCAAGTCATCGATTCCAAAATCAAATTTCTTGATTAGTAATTTGAAGTCCTCAAGGCAATTTGGTGCTTCTTGATAATATCGAGTTGCACGATCAATGGATGGCGGACGTTTGCCCATCACTCCCACGTTCGTCTGGATGCCCCTTAGATTATTAAATATTGCAACTGAGAACGGATGCTCAAACTTGGCCAGCGTAGAGATGACGCTGGCATTCGCTCGTAGCTTTGTTCTGATGGGATCACTCAGCGGGAGTTCAAAGTCGTCCCCGGCCTCAATTCTTTCTGCCTGCCTTATGAAAAGTCGACGACGATGCCCCCTCGGAAAATAGAACAAAGCTTCCCGAAGAATGCTTGCCAGTTCTTGATCAAACTCGACTTCGTATATGTATTTGACGCGACCTTGGTCTTCAAAAAATTCCCCGTCAAACTCCACCACAAATTGCGTTGGTCTGGAGCGACCCTCGTCGCTCATGAAATTTAGTATTGGAATAGGGTCTTCTCTAGACCAATCGGCAGAGTACAGCGCAAAAATCTGAAGAAACTCAATTGCGCGTAGAACAGTGGTTTTTCCGGAAGCATTGGCACCAAAAATCGCAACAACTTTCGGGAAACGCTCGAGACCTCCCGCAATCGGCTCTGCAAACCTGTGGTCCGGATCTGTGGCATTTTTCGCAATACTAAGGTCCAGGACTTGGTCGTCGAGGATCGAGAAATAGTTCCCAATTGTAAGTTTTCTGAGCATTTCCCCGGCACTTTAACGAAATTTCGTTAAACTTGTACTTTAGATTGAATATAGGGGGAATGAGTGCGGCAGTTCAATGGCTTGATGCCCCCAACTGAATGTTTTCAATATCGTGTGATCAATTCGGAGGATTGCCACAATATTTTGGCAAAGGAGGCTCGATTAAGCGGCCGACAACTCGGCCAGCACGGCCGCGCCCATTTCCTCGGTGGAAACCCTGGTCTTGCCGTCTTCCATGATGTCGCCGGTGCGGAGGCCCTTGGCCAGCACCGCCTCGACCGCCGCATCCACCGCATCGGCTTCGCCGGCGAGATCGAACGAATAGCGAAGCATCATGGAGAACGACAAAATCATCGCCAGTGGGTTGGCGATGCCCTGCCCCGCAATATCCGGCGCCGAGCCGTGCACCGGTTCGTAGAGGGCCGGGCGGTTGCCGCTCTCATCCGGTTCTCCGAGTGACGCCGACGGTAGCATGCCCAGCGACCCCGTCAGCATGGCGGCGCAATCGGAGAGAATATCGCCGAACATGTTGGTGGTGACGACGACATCGAACTGCTTGGGATTGCGGACCAGCTGCATGGCGGCGTTGTCCACATACATGTGGCTGAGTTCGATGTCCGGGTGACGTTCGCCCACCTTGATCATTTCCTCCCGCCACATCACCGTCGCCTGCAGCACGTTGGCCTTGTCGATGGAGCACACCCGCCTGTTGCGTTTGGCCGCCAGGTCGAAGGCGACCTCGCCAATCCGCCGGACCTCGTCCGAGGTATAGGTGAGGGTGTTGTAGCCCCGCCGCTTGCCGCCGCCAAGATCCTCGATGCCGCGGGGCTCGCCGAAATAGATGCCGCTCGACAGTTCGCGAAGGATCATGATGTCGAGACCGGCCACGACGTCGTATTTGAGGGTCGAGGCGTCGGCCAAGGCATCGAACACGAGGGCCGGACGCAGATTGGCAAACAGGCCCATCTCTTTCCGGATGCCCAGCAGGCCCCGTTCGGGCTGGTCCTCGAAGGGAAGCGTTTCCCACTTCGGGCCGCCGACCGCGCCCAACAGGACGGCGTCCGCCGCATGGGCCGCCTCGATGGTCTCCCGGGGCAGCGGCGAGCCGGTTTCGTCGTAGGCGGTTCCGCCGATCAGGCCGTCCGTGATATCGAATTTGAGGGCGCGATTGTCCCCCATCCAATCGATGACCTTTTTCACCTCGGCCGCGACTTCGGCGCCGATGCCGTCGCCGGGCAGGAAAAGAACGGATTTGTTGGCGGCCATGATGGTGTCCCCAAAACAGATCGGATGATGAAATAGAGAGTGCTTACAGCCAGGGCTGGGCGGCCTTGTGGCTCTCCTCGAAGGAGGCGATCTTGTCCTCCTTCTCCATGGTCAGCCCGATGTCGTCGAGGCCGTTCAGGAGACAGTGCTTCTTGAAGGCATCGATCTCGAACTTGATGACCCCGCCGTCGGGGCCGGTGATCTCCTGGGCCTCCAGGTCGACCGTCACGGTGGCATTGGCGCCCCGCCCCGCATCGTCCATCAGCATGTCGAGTTCTTCCGGGCCGACCTTGATCAGCAGCATGCCGTTCTTGAAGCTGTTGTTGTAGAAGATGTCGGCGAAGTCCGTGGAGATGACGCATTTGATGCCGTAATCCATCAGCGCCCACGGCGCGTGTTCGCGGGACGAGCCGCAGCCGAAATTGTTGCCGGCGACGAGGATCCGGGCGTCCTTGTAGGCCTGCTGGTTGAGCACGAATTCCTCGTTGTCGGAACCGTCCTCCTGGAAACGCATGTTGGCGAACAGGCCTTCGCCGAGCCCGGTCCGCTTGATGGTTTTCAGGTAGCGGGCCGGGATGATCATGTCCGTGTCCACATTGGCGATGGGCAACGGCGCGGCGACAGAGGTGAGTTTTTCGAACTTCTCCATGACCCGTCTCCCTAATCCAGATCGCGAATGTCGGTGAGGCGGCCGGCGATCGCCGCCGCCGCCGCCATGGCGGGGCTGACCAGATGGGTGCGCCCGCCGGGACCCTGACGGCCCTCGAAGTTGCGATTGGACGTCGAAGCGCAGCGCTCTCCCGGGGTAAGCTTGTCGGCGTTCATCGCCAGGCACATGGAGCATCCGGGCTCGCGCCAATCGAAGCCGGCCTCGATGAATATCCGATCCAGGCCCTCCTCCTCCGCCTGGGCCTTCACCAGGCCGGAACCCGGCACGACCATGGCGTCCACGTGACCGGCGACCTTGCGGCCCTTGTCAATTGCCTTTCGGGCGACCTCGGCGGCGGCCCGGAGATCCTCGATCCGGCTGTTGGTGCAGGAACCGATGAACATACGGTCGATCTTGACGTCACGCATGGCCGTACCCGGCTCGAGACCCATGTACTCGAGGGAGCGCTCCATCTTGTTGCGGCGCGCCTCGTCGGACTCGTCCGCCGGATCGGGCACGGCGCCGGTGATCGGCACCACATCCTCGGGGCTGGTGCCCCAGGTGACCTGCGGCACGATGTCCTCGGCCTTCAGGGTCACCTCGATGTCGTACTTGGCGCCCTCGTCGGACTTCAAGGTCTTCCAATATTCGGCCGCGGTCTCCCAGGCGCCGCCCTTGGGCGCCATGGGCCGGCCCTTGAGGTATTCGAACGTGGTCTCGTCGGGGGCGATCAGGCCCGCCCGGGCGCCGCCCTCGATCGACATGTTGCAGACCGTCATCCGGCCCTCCATCGAGAGGTTGCGGATGACCTCGCCGCGGTACTCGATCACGTGGCCGACGCCGCCGTCGACGCCGATCTCGTTGATGATGGCGAGGATCACGTCCTTCGCCATCACGCCCGGGCCGAGCTCGCCGGTGACCTCGACGGACATGGTGCGCGGGCGCACCTGCCGCATGGTCTGCGTGGCGAGCACATGCT
>CAZUGT010000273.1:0-5194 GCA_964620095.1 uncultured Rhodospirillaceae bacterium
GTCATGTTTTGACGGAACCACGGCGCGGTTTCGTCAAAACATGTGAATCCGATCTATTTCAATAGTGTAGAGCCGATTCACATGGATTGCCGGCATCGCAAAGCGATTCCGACAAACCATGATCGGCTCTAGGCGGCCGCGCAAGTATCGCTTTGCCGTTCCGCCGAACAGCGGCCATGCTAGACTCGGTTCAGCGCAGGAGACTCCGAATGAAACTGTATGCCCGGCCGGCGTCCCCCTTTGTTCGAAAAGTACGTGTCACCGCTCTCGAAACCGGCCAGGAATCCGCGATCGAGGTGATCATGATGGGCTCGCCGGAGGAACAGCGGGAACGGGTTCCCGAGCACAACCCGTTGGGCAAGATTCCGGCCCTGGTTTTGGATGACGGCCGGGTCCTCTACGATTCCCGCGTTTGTTGCGAGTATCTGGACGCCCGGCATGCCGGCCCGCCCCTGTTTCCGCCGCCGGGTCCCGAGCGCTGGGAAGCGCTGCGGTTGCAAGCGTTGGGGGACGGCATAGGTGATGCCGCCGTCCTCATCGGGGTGGAGGAATTCCGTCCCGAAGAGCATCGGTCCGAGGGATGGGTAAAGAGTCAAACCAGAAAAATCATGCGGTCGCTGGATACGCTGGAATCCGAAATTGGCCAACTGGACGGGCCGCTAAATATCGGTCAGATCGCCGTCGCCTGCGGGATCGGATATGTGGAGTTCCGGGTTCCGCGGCTGGCTTGGAAGGCGGAGCGGTCCAGCCTCGCCGCCTGGTATCATGATTTCTGCGAACGGCCGTCCATGAAGTCGACCTTCTTTGCCCGGCTAACAAGTATGAACCCGCCTTCAAAAGGCTAGGCTAATAGCCGCGAGACCAGTCCACCACTTGCTGAAGCGGCTCTCCGGCTCGAAACCGGCGGATATTGTCGACGACCTGGGGCACCATCTGATCTACCGGCGGACGGCGCGCCACATGGGGCATGATGGTGATCTTCGGGTGGTCCCAGAGGGGACTGTCCTCGGGCAGGGGTTCGGGTTCGGTGACATCCAGGGTCGCACCGGCC
The DNA here is from genome assembly GCA_964620095.1 of uncultured Rhodospirillaceae bacterium. Lineage (GTDB taxonomy): Bacteria > Pseudomonadota > Alphaproteobacteria > Rhodospirillales > UBA2165 > JAJDXO01. The sequence goes on from CAZUGT010000273.1 coordinate 1,052, forward strand.
AGTTTCCCGGAATCCAAGGCTGCAATCAGATCCTGATGATTGATCAGCCCGCCGCGCGCCAGGTTGATGATGGACGCGCCGTCGGGCATGGCATCGAATGCTTCCCGATCGATCATTTCCCGGGTGTGGGGGTTCAGCGGCAGCATCAGCACGCCGATTTCCGTTTTGGCCAGAAACGAGTGAAATCCCTCGGTGCCATGGAACACTTCTATCGGCGCATCGGTTTTGGCCGTCCGAGCCCAGGCAATGACGTCGAAGCCGAGAGAACCGATCAATTCCGTCATCGGCTTGGCAAGGGTGCCATAACCGAAAAATCCGACGGTCCGTTCATGCGGCTTGGGCTGTGGCAGGGGCGACCAGTCGTGCTCGCGCTGTTGAGCCTGGTAGGCCGGCATCTGCCGGTGATGGCGGAGGACCTGCAGCAGGCAGTACTCGGTCATTTGCGGATCGCCGCCCGGCGGCTCGGTCTTGGTGAGGGGTACGTCGGGCATTCCCGTCTTTCCCAGGAGCCCGTCGACCCCCGCCAGCATGGTCATCATCAGCTTGAGGTTCGGCAGCTTGGGCAGGTCCTTGAAGATGGGCCGCCCGAAGATCAGAAACTCGATCTCGGCGGGATCACCCAAAGTGTCCATGGACCGCACGTCATCATCCGGCAACGCCTGCCCGAGGAGTTCCGCCCACTGCTCATCGGTGCCGCGGATCGAGTTGAATATCAGGATAGCCACCGCCGTCTCCCAGTTTCGGATCGCAGCTTGATGGCTCGGGGGGTATCGATCAAGCGGGGGAAGCCGTGATAAGACATTCCGGATACAGGAACAGGAATAATCCGTTGAATTTCGCAAGTGACAACGTAACCGGCGCGGCGCCGGAGATCATCGAGGCCTTGAGCGCCGCCGCGGCTGCCGGGCCGGAAATGCCCTATGGGGCGGACTCGTATACGGCGCGCGCTGAGGCACTGGTGAGCGAGGTCTTCGAAAAGGAGGTTTCGGTCTTCTTTGTCGCCACGGGCACGGCGGCCAACTCGCTTTCGCTTTCGCAGCTCGTCCCGCCTTATGGCGGCGCCTATTGCCACGAGGACGCTCATATTCAAGTACATGAGGCGGGCGCTCCCGAGCATTTCGGTGGCAAGTTGATCCCGGTCGGCGGCGAGCACGCAAAACTGACCCCGGCTGCTCTGCAGCCCGCAATCGCGAAGGCGGTGCCGCCGGTACATCATGTCAAGCCGTCGGCCATAAGCATCACGCAGGCGAGCGAATCCGGGACGGTGTATACGCCCGAAGAGATCAAGGCCCTGGCGTCATTCTGCCGGGAGTACGGCATGCGGCTTCACATGGACGGGGCCCGGTTCGCCAACGCGGTCGCCTCGATGGGCGTATCGCCCGCCGAGACCACCTGGAAGGCCGGTGTCGACGCGCTGAGTTTCGGGGCAACGAAGAACGGCACGCTGGCGGCGGAGGCTGTGGTGTTTTTCGATCCCGCCGACGGTAAGGAATTCGCATACCGGCGAAAAAGGGGCGGCCACTTGTTTTCGAAGATGCGCTTCTTGACCGCACAGTGGGAGGCGTATTTGAGCGGCGGTCTTTGGCTCGCTCTGGCGGATCACGCCAATGCCGTGGCCGCGCGGCTTGGATCGGCGTTGTCCGAAATACCGGCCGTCGAGATACTTCACCCGGTGGAAGCCAATATGGTCTTTGCCGAATGGCCCGCCTCGACAACCGACGAGCTCGTCAAGCAAGGCTTTGCCTTCTACGCCCAGGAGTCCGAAGGCCGAAGCCGCGTTCGGCTGGTCATGGCGTTCGACACCCGCCCGGAAGATGTGGAGAAGCTGATTGAAGCCGTTCGCGGGCATGGAGCGGCGCAAGCGGCACAATGATGACAAAAAATCAGGGCCTGATCTGATCAGGCCCTAGTTGGGGAACGTGTGTCCGGGCCGAATACCCGGCACGGGAGAATCTTCTAGATGTAGTCCGGCACGCGGTCGGCGACGCTGAGGTTGTCCTCGACCGACTTCACGCCGTTGATGCTCTCGGTCGCCAAGTGTACGGCCTTCCGGGCGTCCTCGGAACCGACCAAACCCCAGAGGCGCACGACACCGTCCTTGACCACGACATTGATGGTCGCCGATCCGGACCAGGCGTGATTGTCGAATTCGTCGATGACGGCCTGGCGAATCTCCTGATCGCTGGCGTCGGTCTCAGGCAGTCCGGTCTCTTTCACCGCAACCAATGCCTGGATGATGTTCGCCCGGCTCACGATGCCCTTGAGCTTCCCATCCTCGACCACCGGGACCCGCTTGATACGCTTGGTCTCCAAGGTCTCCGCGATTTCGGAAACCGCGGTGAATTCGGTGACCGAGATGACGTCGGCGGTCATTACGTCGGCGGCCGTTTTGCCGTGGGATTTCAAGTACTCCTGAGGTGTGTCCTTGGGGTCGCCCAACAGGCTCAGCCACCACGAGCGCGGAAGTTCGTGATCACCCCGTATGCGATGCACCAAATCACCCTCGCTGACGATGCCGTGCAAGGTGCCGTCGACATCGACCACCGGGACGGCGCTGATGCCGCGTTCGATCAGAAGCCTCGCAATATCGGCGACGGGTTCGTCAGGGCCGACGGTGATGACGTTGGTCGTCATGATATCCTTGGCGAACATTGGATCCTCCTGTCACTGTTCCGGAAACATGGTGACGAAAAGCCATTGATCCCGCATTGACGCCTATCAAGCAAGATCAATCGGTTCCAAAAATTGCGCCGATTTCGCGGCCGATCAGTTGCCATCGCGCCCGGCCCTCGTAGTTGCCGACGGAAAGCAATTCGTCGGCGCGGAGTTCGGCTTGTGCCAATGCATTCCGTCCAAACCGTTCGACAAACATACCGGCGGCGGATCGGATACCGCTCATGTCGGTCACGTCCCGTTGGGATCGGGCGCACCGTGTGGAGCAGTTTGCGACAAGCGGACAATCCGGGAGTCTTGGGCGATCGCTGTAGAATACGGGCATTGGGTACGCCTCTCCGATATTCCCGAAGTTTAGGTTGCCTGGGGCATGGTGGGATTGACCATGATCAAGCGAGAGTGCCCGCCGCACCTCGGGACCTTAATGGGCCATCAGGACCGGTACGGTCATGTGGTCGAGCATGTGAGCGGTCACCCCTCCAAAGACCCATTCCCGCCAACGGGCGTGTCCGTACGCGCCCATCACGATCATATCGGCACTCTGATCAGCGGCTCGCGAGAGCAGCATGTCCGCGACACCGATATCGTTGACGGTAATCGACTGGGCTTCACATTTGATGCCGTGCCGGGCGAGATGGAGGCTGATGTCCGCACAGGGTATTTCGCCGTGGCTGCCGTTCGGATTTATGGCGATCACGTCAACATGGTCGGCTTGCGACATGAACGGGATGGCATCATGAACCGCCCGCGTTGCCTGCGGGCTGGCGTTCCAGGCAACCATGATGCGTTTGCCGATATCCGCGGATTGGCTCACGTAAGGCAAGATCAGGATCGGCCGGCCGACCGACAGCAGCAGGCCGTCGGGCACGTCGCCGCCGACCGGATGTTCGGGGTTGCGTTGGCCGGCGATGACCAGGTCGCAGTAATGTGCGTGCGTGGCGACGACGTCCGCTTTGGGTCCCTGATCGATGCGCCATTCCGTGGAGACTCCCGTTGGCCCGGCGATTCCGCGGAACATGTTCTCCGCCGCTTCGGCCCGCTGCTTATCGAGTGTTTCCTGCTCCTCGTAAAATTCCGGCGGCAATTGGGCGGCGTCGTATATGGGGATGAACGGTTCGGCGAGGACAAACAGGCCGGTCAGGTGAGCTTCGTACCGTTGCGCCAGCCGCGCGGCCAGTTCTACACGGACTTTGTTTTGCTCGGTGCCGTCCATGTGCACCAGGATATCCCGCATCACTTCCTGCCCCTCTCCGTGCCTCATGCGGACCATTTGGTTCCTGCCCGTCATGCTTGGAAAACGATCGTCACGACACTAGCGGCCGGTCTGTCCCGCCGCTTTGACCTGGGTCAATGGGTGATAGCCTCCGGGCGGGCCATTTTCGAATTGTTTCGGCCGGCACACACCGTAACGCTTGACGGCGGCGGAAATTGTCACAAATTTAGAAATACGACGGGTCCGGCAGTGCACAT
>CAZUGT010000274.1:0-3605 GCA_964620095.1 uncultured Rhodospirillaceae bacterium
CCTATAGCGGCCATCACCCAGCGCAAGAAATTCTGATCGTATGAATGCATTCATGAAATTCGACGAAATGTTCGGGACGAGCGACACGCATCGCGAGCCCTATCGCGACTATCATCGATGGCTGGAGTCCCAGGACACGGCGTGGCTGCATCGCAAGTCTGATGAAGCCGAGACTGTTTTTCGCAGGATCGGGATCACCTTCAACGTGTATGGAGAGGAAGAGGCCAGCGAACGGCTGATCCCGTTCGACGTCGTCCCGCGCATCATTTCCGGTCGTGAATGGTCGCGGCTCGTTCGGGGGATTCGGCAGCGGATCCAAGCCATGAATGCCTTTCTGTACGACGTGTATCACCGGAAGGAAATCTTTCGGGCAGGGCGCATTCCCATAGAGGTGATCGCAAACAATGACGCCTTCCTGCCACAGATGATCGGGGTCTCCCCACCGGGAAACGTCTACACCCACGTCGTCGGCGTCGATATCGTCCGCACCGGCGAAGACGAATTCTACGTCCTGGAGGACAACGCCCGCACGCCGTCCGGAGTCTCCTACATGCTGGAAAACCGGGAAATCATGCTCCAGATGTTTCCGGAACTGTTTGCGCGAGTCAACGTGCAGGCCGTCGGCAACTATCCCAAAACCCTGCGACGCTCGCTCGGCAACTGCGTGCCACGTTCGTACGAAGGGACGCCGGTCATCGCGGTGCTGACACCCGGCATTTACAATTCGGCCTATTTTGAGCACGCGTTCCTTGCCGCCCAGATGGGCGCGGAACTGGTCGAAGGTCACGACCTGCGCGTGGTTGACGGACGCATTGCCATGCGGACCACCCAAGGGTACGCCCCCATTGACGTCATTTACCGGCGCGTGGACGACGATTACCTGGACCCGCTCAATTTCAATCCGCAGTCACTCTTGGGGGTGCCGGGCATTTTCGACGTCTACAGGGCCGGCGGGGTCACCATCGCCAACGCCCCGGGCACGGGCATTGCCGATGATAAGGCCGTCTATTCCTATATGCCGGACGTCATCGAATTCTATACGGGCGAAAAGGCACTGCTGAAGAACGTGCCGACCTGGCGTTGCGCAGAGCCCGATGCGTTGCGCTACGTACTGGACCACCTGGCGGAGTTGGTCGTCAAAGAGGTCCATGGTTCAGGCGGATACGGCATGCTAATCGGACCGGCCGCAAGCAACAAGGAACTCGTCGCGTTCCGGAACAAGTTGGAAGCCACGCCAAGCAAGTATATTGCCCAGCCCACCCTTTCGCTTTCCACGACCCCGATTCTGACCAAGAACGGTTTGGATCCACGCCACGTGGACCTTCGGATTTTTGTCCTGGTTTCACCGAATGAGATTCACATGACTCCGGGCGGGCTGACCCGCGTGGCCTTGAACAAGGGGTCACTTATCGTCAATTCCAGCCAAGGCGGAGGCACCAAGGACACCTGGGTCCTGGAGGAATAACCCGATGCTTGGAAAGACTGCCGATGGCCTGTTCTGGATGTTTCGGTACCTTGAACGAAACGAAAATACCGCGCGCCTTCTGGACGCCGGGTTTCGCATTGCCCTGACTCGTACCGCCGCCGCGGAGAACGAGTGGGCTTCCGTGCTCACCACGATCGGCGTCAAGCAGGCCTTTCTGGAACAATACGAACGGATGGAGACGGCCCACGTCATCGATTTCCTGTTACGCGACCCATCCAATGCGTCCAGCGTCAGGTCGATGATTCAGGCCGCGCGCGACAATGCCCGGCTCCTGCGCACCGCGCTGACGCGCGAATTGTGGTCGGACACCAATGAATGCTGGCTGACCCTCAGGGAATTGCTGGCCCATCCCGTGCGAGAGCGGGAGTTGCCCTTTGTCCTCAGCACGATCCAACGGCAAAACGCCCTGCTCAACGGCACGCTCCATAACACCATGATGCGAAATGAGATATTCAATTTCGCCCGTCTCGGCACGTTCCTGGAACGGGCGGACAACACGGCGCGCATCCTCGACGTCAAGTATTATCTGCTGCTGCCGTCCGTCTCGCTGGTCGGCAGTTCGCTGGATAACGTACAATGGGAAACCATTCTCAGGTCGGTATCGGCTCAACGTTCCTACCACCGGCTCCATAAAGGCGACGTTCGCCCGAGGGAGATCGCGAATTTTCTGATGCTCGACCTCCGCATGCCGCGTTCGCTCGCCTTCTGCTATTCAAAGATCGTGGATAATCTCACGCATCTCGCCAAAGAGTACGGCGCTCGCCAGCCCTGCATCGACCAAGCGGAAACGGTGTTCGCCAGGCTGACGGATCGTTCCATCGAGGATATCTTCGAATCCGGGTTGCACGAATTCATCCAGGACTTCATCCGGGACAACAATGCCCTGGGAAGCCAGATTGAAAAGGAGTACCGCTTTTACGGATAGCAGGATGCGACTGACCATTTCCCATCTCACGACGTACCAATACGATAAGCCGGTCCACTATGCGTTACAGCAGGTTCGGCTGACGCCGAAGTCCCAGGCGTCACAGAACGTGCTCACGTGGGACGTGACGGTTGAAGGCGGTCGCAAAGAACTCGAGTTGACGGATCAACACAATAACCTCGTGACCCTGATCAGCCTGGCAGAAGAGCAGTCTGAGATCAGCATCCATTGCCACGGGGAGGTGGAAACCGTCGAACAAAACGTGTCGTCCGGCTGGCCGGACGGCTATACGCCGCCGTGGTATTTCAAACGATCGACCGCGCTCACCACGCCGGGTGAGCAGATTCACGATCTCGTCAAATCCTTGGCCGATGACGTCCGCGACGGCCTGACGCGGCTGTACTCGCTCTCCAGCCTGATTGCAAAGACCGTTTCCTATACAAAGGGACGGACAACCCCACAAACCACGGCGGAAGACGCCCTGAGGATAGGGCACGGCGTTTGCCAGGACCACACGCACGTTTTTCTCAGTGCGGCGCGGCTCCTGGGTTTTCCGGCTCGATACGTCAGCGGGTATCTCATGATGGACGACCGCGTGGAACAGGACGCGAGCCATGCCTGGGCGGAAGCATGGATAGATGCAACAGGATGGACCGGCTTCGACGTATCGAATGGTGTCTCGCCGGATAAACGCTACGTGCGCGTGGCAACGGGTCTTGATTATAAAGACGCTACGCCCGTATCCGGCATCCGGACAGGAGACGCCCGGGAATCCTTGACCGTCACCGTCCGCGTGCAACGCAAGGATCCCTGACGGGCGGTCACTTGGCAGGCTCCGTGAGAGCATGGTAGGGTTATTTGAGCACGACTTATTCCCTATTCATGACTGACCGCGCCGCACAAAGTTGGTTGAAGCCCGCGAAGACGTTTTCCGATCGACACATCGGACCGACGGAGGCCGATACCCGGGAGATGCTGAACGTCCTCGGGTTCCCGTCGCTGGAAACGTTGATTCAAGCCACGGTCCCTGAAGACATTCGCCTGCAGGAAGCCCTCGACTTGCCGCCCCCGCGGAGCGAGCAGGAGGTGTTGTCCGACCTCAGGCGCATGGCCGGAAAAAATCAGGTGTTCCGGTCGTTTATCGGGATGGGGTACTACGATTGTCACACGCCCCCGGTCATTCTCCGCAATATC
>CAZUGT010000275.1:0-1746 GCA_964620095.1 uncultured Rhodospirillaceae bacterium
GGGAAACGCGATCAGCAGTACGAGGCGGACCAGGTCCGCCAAGATAAACGGCGTGACGCCCGCATAGATCGTCTTGAGCGCAACATCCGGCGCTTCCGCCTTGATGACGAAGACGTTGAGCCCGAACGGCGGGGTGATCAGGCCCAATTCCGTGACCATGACGACGATGACGCCGAACCAGATGGGATCGAACCCCAGTTGAGTGATGGTCGGGAAGAAGATCGGCACGGTGATCAGGATGATCGCCAGCGAATCCATAAAGCAGCCGAGCACGATGTAGAACAGAATGATCAGCGCCAGCGTGCCGTAGGTCCCGAGCTGCAGCCCGACCATGATGTCGGCGATGTTCTGCGGGAACTGGGTGATGGTCAGGAAACGCGCGAACAGGATTGCGCCGATGAGAATCAAGAACAGCGAACCGGTGGTCACCAGGCTGTCGGTAACGCAGGAAAAGAACGAGCGCCAGTTCATCCGCCCCGACGCAAAGGCGATGATGGCGACGATGGCCGCCCCCATGGTCGCCGCCTCGGTCGGCGTAAAGAATCCGCCGTAGATGCCGCCCAGCACGAACAGGAACACCAGCGCGACCGGCCAGACATTCCTGAGGGACGCCCAGCGTTCCGCCCACTCGTGGCGCTGGCCGGTCGGCACCCATTCGGGCTTGACCACGCCGGCGGCGCGCACCGCCGCCATATACATCAGGACCGCGAGGATGCCCGGCAGGAAACCGGCGACGAACAGCTTGCCGATGTCCTGCTCCGCGATGATGCCGTAAATCGCCAGCACCACCGACGGCGGAATGAGGATTCCCAGGGTGCCGCCGGCCGCGATGACGCCGGTGGCCAGGCTGTTGGAATAGCCGAAGCGGCGCATTTCCGGCAGCGCCACCTTGGACATGGTCGCGGCGGTCGCCACCGATGAACCGCAGATCGCCGCAAAACCGCCGCACGCCACCACCGTGGACAATGCCAAGCCGCCCTTGCGGTGGCCCAGCCAGGCGTTGCTGGCCGAGAAGAGGTCGCGGCTCATCCCCGATGAATTGGCCAGCGCGCCCATCAGGATGAACATCGGGATCAGCCCGAAGGTAAAATCCGTCAGGGTACGAATCGGCACCAGCGACAGCAGCTTCAGCGCCGGGTCGGTCGCGGTCATCGCCGCGAAGCCGCCGACGCCGACGATGCCCAGCGCGATGCCCACCGGCACCCGGATCAGCATCAGGCCGAACAGGACGATGAAGCCCAACAGTGCGGCGACGAACCCGTCCATGACTAGGTGTCGCCTCCCGGTCCGACCGCCTCGCCCTCGCGGCTGGCGGGCTCGCCGGTCACCTCGCCCCGCCACAGCCGCCATAGCCGTACAAGGGTCAGCCAGGTCGCCACGACGGCGGCAAATCCGGCGACGCTGTAGAAGGTCCAGATCGGCACACGAACGTCGAACGTGGCCTCGTGCGACGCCGCCGCGTCGAACACGCGAAAGATCAGCATCCACGTCATGGTGCCGACGGCCCCCAGCGTGACGGCGGTTGCAAGAACATCCATCCATTGCCGGCCGCGGCGGCTCAACATGGTCCAGACGCTGTCCATGGTTATTTGCCGGCCGCGGAAACAGGCGACGGCGATGCCGATGGTGATGGCGATGCCCATGATCAGGCGGCTGAAATCGTTGGTATCCGGGATTTGCGTGGCAAATGCCTTACGCAGAATGACCGAGATGAAAATGATCGCGCCTGAGACGATCAACAGGACT
>CAZUGT010000276.1:0-16894 GCA_964620095.1 uncultured Rhodospirillaceae bacterium
TTCTGAGCCATCATGGCGGCAGGCGCATACTGGAAGGGCATGTAGGCCACCACTTCCGTCTTCGCCTTCTCGAAAGCACAGTGCGCCGCCTTGACCTCGGCATCGCCCCGCGCCGCCTTTACCTTGGCGATGGCCGCATCCAGCTTCGGCGAATTGATCCGCCAGATATTGTTTTTGTGCTTGGAATGCAGATCCATGTTGAACACCGTCGGATGGATCAGCGGCCCGCGCGGGTTCATCCACGCCGGAGTCTCACCCTTGACGATCTTGAACACCACGCCGGTGGGCCCGCGCCCGCCGACCTTGATCTCGCTTTCGACACCGACCTTCTTCCACATGGCCTGAATAATCTCGATGGTCTTGCGGAAGGACGGAATATTCAACGTCCAAATCTCGATCTTCGGTACCGGCTTGCCGAAGTCGGCCAGCAGCGCCTTGGCCTTCTCGACATTGAACTCGGGATAAGCAATTCCCTCGCAGTGCCACGGTGACCCGGGCGGGAACGACTGATCGGCGAAGATCGGGGAGTTCCGGCCGACGATCCTGATGATCGCCTTGCGGTTGATGGCGTGGGCCAGCGCACGGCGTACCCGGACATCTTCCAGCGGCGGATGGCTGGCCTGGAAGTTGATCGAGAAATGCAACTGGCCGCGCGTGCCGTTGGCGATATTGAACTTATCGCCTTCCTTGCGGGCGCGTGCCAAGCCGGAGCCGTTCAGCGACCACATCACATCCAGATCGCCTGCGGCGAACGCATTCCACGCCGCCGCGGTCTCGGGCCCGGTGGTGATGCGATAGAAAATCTCGTCCAGATGCTGCGAACCGGGATCCCAGTAGTTCGGATTCTTGACCAGGGTCACGCCCTTGCCCGGCACCCACTCCTTGACCATGTAGGGGCCGGCTCCGGCGGACATGCGGTTATAGTTCGGGTCGTTCTGGAACTTCTTGGCGAAGCTCGGCGCGTTGGTGAACCAGACGTAGACGCCACCGTCCGCCATCACGTCGCGGAAGGCCAGATTCGGTTCGCCGAACTGGAATTCGACGGTGTGCTTGTCAATCGCCACGACCTTTTGAAGGTTGGAGCCCAATTGCGCCCGGAAACGACCGGCCAGGCTGCTGCCCAACAGGCGGTTCCAGTGGTGGACATAGGCCTCGGCGGTCAACTCTTCCGCGGGATTGGCCGCGTGTGGGGCAAACTTCACCCCCTTGCGCAGCTCGACCCGCCAACGCTTGAAATCGTCGGCGGCCGTTGCCTTGAGGGCGAGTTTGGGCACGATCTTGCCATCGGCATCCTTCTCCAACAGCTTGTCGTGAACCGCATTGAGGACCTGAAACCGGCCCATGCCGCCCTGCGGCACCTTGATGTGGTCGAACCCGCCGATGTCACGGTTGATATGAACCGTCAGTTTGCCGCCCTTGACCGGCTGCTCCTGACCGACGGCGCCGGTCGCGGCAACGGCCAGGGCAATGACCGCCGCCGAGCCGGCAAGCAGCGCCTTGAAACTCATGGATTGTGTAATTTTCGGCATAAAATACTCCCATAAATGAATGACGCCTGTTTGTTGTTCTGCGCCAATTGCTTCCCAGTGTTTCGATGTCAGGCGACACCCTGAAACGAGAAAAAACCCTACGAAGCACTCTTATACAAGTCAAGAAATCCGGAACATGATCCGGTGGGAAATCAGCGAAAAAACGGGGCCCGCGCCGATCGGCACGGGCCCCGTCGTCTCACGACACGGTTCGGCTATTTTTTGCGCCAGAAACGATGATATCCGAGCAGCGGATCATGAGGCGGCACAACACCGCCCACGTGCTTCTGCGCCATGATGGCGTTCGGCGCGTACTGGATGGGCATGTAGGGCACCACTTCCGTCTTGGCCTGCTCGAACGCGCAGTGGGCGGCCTTGATCTCGGCGTCGGTGCGCGCGGCACGGACCTTGGCAATCGCCGCATCGAGCTTCGGCGACTTGATGCGCCAGATATTGTTTTTGCTCTGCGAGTGCAGATCCATGTTGAACACAGTCGGGTGAACCAGGGAACCGCGCGGATTGGCCCAGGTCGGTGTTTCGCCCTTCACGATCTTGAACACCACGCCGGTCGGGCCGCGGCCGCCGACCTTGAGCTCGGATTCGACGCCGACCTTCTTCCACATGGCCTGAATGATCTCGGCAGTCTTGCGCATCGCCGGGATGTTCAGCGTCCAAATGGGCAGTACGGGGATGGGCTGGCCGAACTCGGCAAGCAGCTTCTTCGCTTTCTCCGGGTTGAACTCCGGATAGGCGATATTGTCGCAGAACCACTTGCTGCCCGGCGGGAAAGATTGATCGGCGAAGGTCGGGGCATTGCGGCCGACGATCTTGATAATCGCCTTGCGGTCGATCGCGTGGGTCAACGCCAGACGAACCCGGTTATCCTCGAGCGGCTTATGGATGGTCTGGAAATTGATCGACATGTGCAGCTGACCGCGATGACCATTGGCGATGTTGTACTTGTCGCCTTCCTTGCGGGCACGGGCCAGGCCGGACCCGTTCAGCGACCACATGACATCGAGATCGCCCGCCGCGAATGCATTCCAAGCCGCCGCCGTTTCGGGCCCGGTAGTGATGCGGTAGAAAATCTCGTCAAGGTGCTGTTCCTTGGGATTCCAGTAGTTGGGGTTTTTGACCAAGGTCACGCCCTTGCCGGGAACCCACTCCTTGACCATGTAGGCGCCGGCACCCGCCGACATCCGGTTGTAGTTCGGATCCTTTTCGTTCTTCTTGGCGAAGCCCGGCGCGTTCAGGTACCAGATATAGTTGCCGCCGGTGGCCATGGCCTCGATGAATGCCAGATTTGATTCGGCAAACTGGAACTCCACCGTGTGCTTGCCGGGCCCGGTCACCTTCTGAAGGTTGGAGCCGAGCTGGGCTTTGAACCGGCCCGCGAGACCGCTCCCCAGCAGCCGTGCGAAGTGATGGGTATAGGCTTCGGAGGTCAGTTCCTCGCCGTTCGAGAACTTCACGCCCTTCCGGAGTTCGACCCGCCAGGTCTTGAAGTTATCGCTTGGGCTTGCCTTGACGGCGAGTCGCGGCACCGGATTTCCCTTTGCATCGAGCTCGAACAAGCGCTCGTGCACCGCCCAAAGCACCTGATAACGGCCCATACCGCCCTGCGGCACCTTGATGTGGTCAAACCCGCCGATATCGCGGTTGATGTGAACGGTGAGTTTGCCGCCTTTGACCGGCTGGTCCTGGGCAGCGACATCACCGGCGGCAAACGCAACCGCCGCCGCGGCACCGGCAAGCAGCGACAGCTTAAATTTGTGACGTGAAATAGCTAAATTCATTGATTCTCTCCCAAATAAATTGTGGACGGCGACGACCAACGGCCATCGTCCGCTTCGCCTCGGATAAATTTATGAGCGGTTTGTGGTTTCTGTTCCTCCCCGCCGACTTGAGGTTAAGAACGTCCCGCCAGCCTGTCAAATCACGGGCAGTCTAAATCGTGTAGACGACGGAGCCCGTCGTCTTCCTTCCTTCAAGATCGATGTGCGCCTGACGCGCCTCCCGAAGCGGGTACGTCCCGCCGATCTCGATGTCGATGGTGCCGTCCCGAACCAGGCCGAACATCTCATCGATGGTCGAAAGGAGCGTTTCGCGCGTGGTGTTGAAGTGGTTGCCGCTGATCCGCTGGAAATAGAGTGATCCCTTGTGCATAAGATCGAGCGGCTCGACCTTCGGAAAATTCCCCGACGCGTTGCCATAGCCGATGAGGAAGCCCCGCGGAGCGAGACAGTCCAGGTCGCCCTCATAGGTGGCGGCGCCGACCCCGTCGAAAATAACCGGTACGCCGGCACCGTCGGTGATTTCGTTCACCCGCTCGGCGAAGTTCTCCGCGGTGTAGTCGATAACGTGATGACATCCATGGGCGCGGGCAATCTCCGCCTTTTCTTCGCTCGACGTGGTGCCGATGACGGTTGCGCCCAATGCCGCGGCCCACTGGCAGGCGATCAGTCCCACGCCGCCGGCGACGGCGTGAATGAGAATGGTCTCGCCGGCCTTCACCTCGTAACACGTCCGAATGAGATTGTGGGCGGTCAGGCCCTTGACGATCATCGCCGCGGCGACCCGGTCTTCGACGTCATCGGGAATAGGCAACGCGAAGCGTTCTGGAAAATTCCGCACCTCGGCATATGAGCCCATCGGCCCGGTCCCGTAGGCCACCCGGTCCCCGATCTTGAATTCACGCACATCGGGGCCGAGGGCCTCGACGACGCCCGCGCCGTCGGACCCGATCACCGCCGGAAATTCATCACCGGGAACCCCGTAGGAGCCATTGCGATGGTAGACGTCGCGAAAGTTGAGTCCCACGGCGTTGTGCCGGATGCGCACCTCGCCGGGTCCCGGCTCACCGGGATCGTGGTCCTCCCATTCGAGAACCTCGGGCCCTCCGTATTCATGAATGACGATGGCTTTCGGCATTACGCCCCCCCGCAAATAATCTTGAGCGAAATAAGCTGTCTGAAAATCGAACGCCCGAGACCGTAGTCAAATCGATCACCGATTTCACGCCAAAACTCCGGCGCGGCGAAGCCCCGAGACCGCCCCAGGATCGCCCCAGGACCGCCCCAGGACCGCGTGGTTGATAATCCTCTTCAAATCTCTCATCCTTTGCGCGTCCGATCCGGACTGAATTTATTTTTGCGGCTGTCGCGGGCGCCCTATTTCGGGCCCAAGGCAAGAGCGACAGGCCGGGGGAAGATAGAGATGATCAAAGTTGCGGACGTCAAATACATTCGATTGCGCGCTCCCGACCTCGACAGAATGGAGACGTTTCTCACCGATTTCGGGTTGGTCCGTTCCGATCGCACTGACACCGCCCTCTATATGCGGGGCACCGACAACGAGCACCACATTCATGTGACGGAATTGGGTGAACCCGGCTTCATCGGCATGGCCTTCGATGCCGCCGGAGAGGCCGATCTGGAAACTATCTCCCGGTTGGACGGCGCCGGCGACATTCACGAGATTGATGAGCCCGGCGGCGGCAAACGGGTCATATTGCATGACCCGGACGGCCTGCAAATCGAGATCGTCTCGGGTATGGAAACGGTCGAGCCGATCGAGGTGAAGGAGGTTTTCGAATTCAATTCCGGCTCCCGGCGCCGCCGCGTCGGACCATTCGTCCGGTCCGGCCCCCGGCCTTCGCAAGTCAAGCGATTGGGCCACATCGTCCTCAGCTGTGGAAAGTTCAAGGAGTGCCAGGACTTCTACATGGGCACATTGGGGATGCTGACATCGGATTTCCTTCACGACGACAACGACGACAGTATCGTCAAGGCGAACTTCATGCGCTGCAACCGCGGCCAGGAATATGTCGACCATCATACGGTGCTGATTACCGATCGGGGCGAAGCCGCGCTCGGGCACGTGGCCTTCGAGGTCGAGGACTGGAACGACCTCAATGTCGGTCACTGGTACCTGCAGACCAAGGACTACGTGCACAACTTCGGCATGGGACGGCATATTCTCGGCAGCCAGTTGTTCGACTATTGGGCCGATCCCTGGGGCCACAATCATGAACACTGGACCGATGGGGACCTGCTGAACGAGGATACGCCCTACGGAAAGTACCCCCTGCACACCGCCCGCGACATCCAGTGGGGGCCCGGCCGATAGGCCCGGACGCCGGTACCGGGCCCGGATACATTCTACAAAAATTTCATATATTGAGATTTTTTGTAGAAATACGGATAATGCCGTCGAGATCCGAATGACGGCTGAAATGGGGAGAGGACCAAATGATCAAAGTCCGCGATATTGCCTATGGGCGGTTTCGAGTGCCCGATTTGGACGTGGCCGAAACGTTTCTTCTCGACTTCGGGATGGTCCGCAGCGCCCGCACGGATACGGCGCTCTACATGAGAGGGACGGATCCCCATCATCATCTCTACATCGCCGAACTCGGTGAGCGGGAGTACGTTGGAACGGGCTACTACGCCGACAGCGAGCAGGACCTTGCCGTCATCGCGGCCGCCGACGGAGCCAGCGGGATCGAAGACATCGACGAGCCCGGCGGCGGCAAGCGGGTTCGCCTGACCGATCCCGAGGGTTTCCAGGTGGAGATCGTTCACGGCATCGAAGCGGTCGACCCGTTACCCGTCAGCAACGTATTCGACCGCAATTTCGGCACCGCGCAGAGCCGCAAGGGAGACCTGGTGCGCCTGCGGAAGGGACCCGCGCAGGTGAAACGCTGCGGACACGTGGTGTTGAACGTAAGCGACCCCATGGCCTGCGACGCCTGGTACAAGGAACACCTCGGATTCATCAGTTCCGACGAAATGTATGACGGGGACGAGGACAATGTGGTGTTCACCTTCAACCGGTTGGATCGGGGCAAGGAATTCGTCGATCACCACGTCCTGCTGACCGTGCCCCGGCAGCCCAAGGGCCTCGGGCACCTCGCCTTCGAGGTCGAGGACGTGAACGCGGTGTATCTCGGCCACGAATGGCTCAAGACCAAGGGCTACAAACATTCATGGGGAATCGGCCGCCACATCTATGGATCGCAGATTTTCGATTACTGGTACGACCCGTTCGACTTCAGGGTCGAACACTGGACCGACGGCGATTTGTTGAACGCTGATATTCCTCCGAACCGGGCGCCGGCCAACAATGCGCTACAGGTTCAATGGGGAACCGGCCCGGAATCCCGGCTGGAATAGTTGAGCCGTTCCGTGAGCTATCGAGGCTCGCTCAGCTGGCTTGGCGAAGTTCTCCGCCGGCCTTTCTGATCACATAAGAGTAGACCCCGTCCGCTTCCCGCGTGCGTTCGAGCGTGTGACCCGCGCTTCGGCAGAAGGCCGGAATATCTCGCGCGGAGGCCGGGTCGGTGGCCAGAATGCAGATGAATTCTCCGGGCGCCAGCGCTTTGATGGCCTTTTTGGCCTTGAGCACCGGCAGCGGGCAAAGAAGCCCTTTGGTGTCGATCTCGGTGAACTGTCCCAATGGTTTCCCCCGGAAGATGCTCTTGAACTCGTCGCCGAAGGCTCACTGATGAATGATATTTTCCGGTCCTGCAACCCAATAAGGCGTATGGGTATGAATTGATATTTCATTGCAGAGCCCGGACCCAGCTTCCTTCCGCGGGCTCGTCTTGAAATATCACGCCGTGGCGGCTGCGGAATTTCCGGGAAGAACCGACCAGGAGACGATCTTCACGACCCGTTCCCCTGACAATCGTCCACGGCATCCTGCACCGCAGGCGCGAGCGATTTGAACCCGACGGCCCCGGCGAGCCTCTGGAGACCGGCAAGGCCGATGCTTCGCTGTTCGGGAGGCAGTTGGGCCGCGTGTACCACGAAGAACATCCATTGTCCGGGTGAACGGTGGTCGGCGACCGATTCCGCCTCGTTGGGATGCCAGGCGAAAACATAGATGCTCGCGGGCCTGACGGGACCGTCGATCCATGTACCGTCCATTGTCCAATAGCCCTTACGCGGAGCGATATCGAACCGCGGCGATCTCGTCCGCTGGCCCCTCCCGGTGTGCCATGGCTGAAGCGCCGCCGACTGCTTGACCTCTATCTTCGCCCCCGAAGCGTGGCGCAGATCCCAAGGTGCCCAGTCGTACCTCTCCTGCCAGGGAAGGGTCCAATCCGGGCCCAGTAACTCCGCGACCATGCATTCGACGTATTCCCCACGATGCACGTTGTTGAGCACGGGCTGGTCGTACCGGCTCACGATCCTCCGAAGAATCCTGTTGTGAAGCATGCCAGCCTCCCGCAAGTAGCAATGCTCGTGTCGCGTTCATCCCGTGACGCGCATTTGCCCCGCCCGTCGCGACGTTGCGCTCGGTCCGGGATCGCGAACCGCCGCATCCATATTGCAGGTTCGTCTTTCCGTCAGCAACGCCATGCTGTCCCAGTGCCGGTCGGCCCGTGCGTGAATTCCGATCCAGCTAATGAGCGTCTTTCCGGTTTCCGCAGTCCGCCGTCGGTTCTCAGGTCTTCGCCATTCCGTGCTCCAGGCCCACGCCCTCCAGCGCCCCGAACAACTCGGCAAGACGGCGCCGGTCCGCGTCCGGCAGGGGCGGGCGGGTCAGCGACTCGATATTCCGCTCGAGATGATCGAGGTCGCCGGTGCCGAACAATGTCACGTCGACCCCGGGCTCGTGACGGCAAAACCGGTAGGCCGCCTCGATGATGTCGCGGGCGCCCCCGGGGTGGATCAGAAATCCCAACGGGTCCTTTTCCGCCGCCAGCCAATCCGGCACCTCGCCCCTATGGGCAAGCTCCCCGAGGGCGGCCCGCAACCGGCCGGGAAACGAGAGAATATTCCTGACGGCGAACATGATCAGCGTCCCGATCCGGTATTCTCGGGTCCCGGGAAAACCGCTGGCTCGAGCATTCTGATTGAGCATCGAAAACGCCAGCATCACCACATCGAACCAATTGTCTTCGAAGGCTTGCCGCAGCATCTCGTGCCGGTGATCGCCGGGCGGGTATTCGGTTATCCCCAGCCACCTGATCTTTCCCTTTTCCTGTTCCCTCAGAAGTGCCGGCAGGACCTTGACGGCATCGGCATAGTCGTCGGGAGCGACACCGTGGAGGTGGAATACGTCGATGTAATCGGTCTTGAGATCTCTCAGCGACCGGTCGAGAGAGGCGATCGTCCGGGCATCGGCATCGCGCGAACGCCAATTCTCCCAGGCCTTCGTCGACACCACGACACGGTCTCGGGGGATTTCGGCCAGCGCCGCGCCGATTATCGGTTCGGTACCGTAGATTGGCGCCGTATCGATGAAATTGACCCCGAGATCGACGGCGGCATGCACGAGCCGCACGGAGTCGCCGAAGCTCTTCCCCGTGGCGCGGCCGAGCCGGCTTCCGCCCCCGGCGCCGAGGCCGGCGACACTGACTTCCAACCCCGTGCGGCCCAATATGGTCCTATCC
This sequence comes from uncultured Rhodospirillaceae bacterium, assembly GCA_964620095.1. Taxonomy (GTDB): domain Bacteria; phylum Pseudomonadota; class Alphaproteobacteria; order Rhodospirillales; family UBA2165; genus JAJDXO01. The sequence continues at coordinate 8,932 of CAZUGT010000276.1, forward strand.
ATCATTCCTCCGAAATCAACCCGGGCAAGACTAGACTTCACCGAACGGGAACTAAAGACGGCGAACGAAAACAGGCTCGTCAATCCGTTGCCGGGTGCTACCATTGGAATCCATGCCGGTACGACACCTGGCATTTGCCGGGCGAAGGCTGAGCATAGGGGGCAGGCATGCTGGAGTTATACTTCTTTCATGGCGCGACCTGCGGGCTGAAAGCCCGCTTGGCGCTTGCGGAAAAGCAGCTGGATTACGACGGACACGCCGTTACCAGGGATCACCTCCGCACCGAGGACTATCGCAGGCTCAACCCGCAGGGCGTGGTGCCGACCCTGATCCATGACGGCGAGATCATCCTCGAAAGCTCGGTGATACTGAACTATGTCGACGATGCATTCGACGGCCCGCCGCTGAAAATCGACGGCCCGCTCGGAACGGCGCGCGCGTGGTGGTGGATGAAACGGGCCGACGAATGCCTGCCGTTTATCGGCACGTTCACCTATACGATCTCCATGCGGCCGAAACTTCTGGAAAAAACCCGGGAGGAACTGGAGGCCTATATCGAGGGGATTCCCAGGCCCGAGAATCGGGCGCGCCGCCGGGCGATCATCGAACAAGGCTATGACAGCCCGTATTTCCCCCTGGCGGCCGAAGGCCTGACCAGGATGCTCACGGACATGGAGAGCGCGCTCGAGAAAAACAAGTGGCTCGCCGGCGACGGGTATTCGCTCGCCGACACGGCCATGTCGCCTCTGGTCGAGCGCCTGCACGAACTGGCGTTCAACGGCATGTGGGAAAACCGGCCGGGGGTCGCGGATTGGTGGGAGCGAATTCGCGCCCGCCCATCCTATGACGCGTGCCTCGCCGACACGCCGAATCCCGAGGGGCCCCAGCACCGGGCCGCCGGCGAGACGGCGTGGCCGGAAGTCAGAGGGGCGCTTCTAATCTAGGGGATGACCGTTGCGATTACTCATCACAATGATCTTCGGCGGTTTTGTGATTGCCGGTTTGGCCGCAAGCGGATCTGCGCATGCCCGGGTCCTTGACTGCGAGATTACCCACCAATCCGATATTGAAACCGCGAAGATTCAGTACTTGAGCGATGGGCTACGGATCAGCGGTTATATCATGCGTGACCGTACGCCTGACCGCCGGCTGCCGGTCCTCGTGTGGAACCGGGGCGGCAACCGGACTTACGGAGGCATCGCGCGACCACAGCTGAATTTCATGGCCGAGTTTGCCCGGTCGGGGTTCCTGGTTCTTGCCAGCCAGTATCGGGGTGGACCCGAATCCGATCCCGGCGATGAGTTCGGCGGCAATGACGTTAAGGACGTGCTGAACCTGGCGGGGCTCGCCAAGGAACTGCCCTACGCCGATTCAAGGAACATTTTCATCTACGGTCATTCCCGGGGCGGCATGATGACCTATCGCGCCCTGGCCGATTCCCGGATGTTTCGCGCCGGCGTTGTCGCGGCCGGGGTATCCGATCTGAGGCTCAGCGCGAAAAACCGCGCTGATATGGCCCGAGTCTTGCGCAATCTTGTCGGACCGGAGGGTCCTGCCTGGACGGCCCGCTCGGCAGTCGCCTGGGCGGACAAAATTTCGGCCCCGGTGCTGCTGTTGCATGCGCGGGACGACCTGCGGGTGAGCTTCGAACACGCTACTCGGATGGTCGAAGCGCTGAAGACGGCGGGAAAGCCGCACCGCTTTGTATCATTCGGGAGCGGTGGACATGGTCTTCGATCCAGGGGATACGAGGTGCTCAACGAAACCACCAAGTGGTTCAAACTGCATGGCAGTTTGGCGGGATCGCCGGCCTCTATTGATCCGCGACCGGAGACCATCTGCGATTCCTTTGAGAAAGTCGCCGTGTCCGCGAATGACGGGGCCGCTCCCGGTAACCTTTCCGATGCCATTCGGGATGGCAACACCGCTGCCTTCTCCGCTCTCATTGCGGGCGGCTCCTCGATCAACGAGCCGATTACCTTCAGTCACCCGCGCTTTGCCGGCGGCCGGGAGATCTCCAGGCCGCCAATTGTCGCTGCCGCCCTCTTCCGCCGCCCCGAAATGGCGAAGATTCTTCTGGAAAAGGGTGCCGGCGTGGACGGCAGGGCGGCAAGCGCCCTGTGTGCAGCCATCATCATGGATCAGCCGGAGATCGTCCGCGGCCTCATCAAAGCTGGCCTGGATGCCAAAAGCTACCGCGGTTGCGGTCGCGACGGCACAATGCCTGCATTGATGCTCGCCAAGCGGTTCGGCAAAACCGAAATCGCGGAAATAATCCGTCAGGGAAGATAGCTAACCCTCGTTGATGCCCGCGTAACGGCGAAGGCGGATGTCGGCCTGCTCCTTGTGACCGGCGAAGCCTTCGAGCGCGCAGAGCCGCGAGCAGTACTTGCCGATTTCCACCGAGGCTTCCTCGGTAATCCGCTGGTAGGTATGGGTCTTGATGAACTTGCCCACCCACAGGCCGCCGGTGTAGCGCCCCGCCCGCTTGGTCGGCAGGGTGTGGTTCGTGCCGATCACCTTGTCGCCATAGGAAACATTGGTCTCGGGCCCGAGAAACAGCGCGCCGTAATTGGTCAGGTTGTCGAGGAAATATTGCGGATTCCTGGTCATGACCTGAACGTGCTCCGAAGCGATGCCGTCGGCCACCCGGACCATCTCGTCGTAATCGTCGCAGACGATCACCTGACCGTAGTCCCGCCACGCGGCGCCCGCGGTCTCGCCGGTCGGCAGGATTTCCAGCTGGCGTTCGATCTCGGCCATGGTGTCGCCCGCCAGCGCCTCGGAATTCGTAACCAGGACCGCCGGCGAGGTGGGGCCGTGCTCCGCCTGGCCCAGCAAATCCGCCGCGCACAGCTCGCCGTCCACCGTCTCGTCGGCGATCACCAGGGTCTCCGTCGGGCCGGCGAGCAGGTCGATGCCGACCCGGCCGAAGAGCTGGCGCTTGGCCTCGGCGACATAGGCGTTCCCGGGCCCGACCAGCATGTCGACCGGCTGGATATCGCCCGCGCCGAGGGCCATGGCGCCCATGGCCTGCACGCCGCCGAGGCAATAGATCTCATCGGCGCCCGCGAGGTCCTGGGCGACGACGATGGCGGGCGACGGTTTTCCTTCGTAGGGCGGCGCGCAGGCGGCGATGCGCTTCACGCCGGCCACGTTGGCGGTCACCACCGACATGTGCGCCGAGGCCACCATGGGATACCGTCCCCCCGGCACGTAACAGCCGACCGCGTTTACCGGCACGTTTTTGTGGCCCAGGACGACGCCGGGATAGGTCTCTTCTTCCACATCGACCAGGGCGGCCTTCTGAATTTCGGCGAAGTTGCGGATTTGCGCCTGGGCGAATTTGATGTCCTCGATGTTCCGCTCGGTCACCCGGTCGTAGCAGGCGTCAATTTCGGCACGGCTCATCCGGAAGTCATCGGGCGCATATTTGTCGAATTTTTCGGCATACTCCCGGACCGCATTCATGCCGCGGGCTTCGATTTCGGCGAGAATATCCTCGACGATCCTGCGAACCTTGGCGTCCTGTTCCCTGGCCTCTTCGGCGGTGATGCCTTCCTTGAGATAGCGGGCCATTGTGGTCTCCCTGGATCGATGGCTTTAATGTCGCTGGACTTTACGGGATGCCAATCCGGACATAAAGACGCGAACAGGGAGAACGGGCATGAGCGAGGCGGGACTCTCGGTGGACCTGTCGGGCCGGACGGCCCTGGTGACCGGCGCCGGCAAGGGCCTCGGTCGGGCGAGCGCCCTGGCGCTGGCCGAAGCGGGCGCGGATGTGATCGGGGTCTCGCGAACCGAAGAGGATCTCAAGAGCCTTCAGGCGGAGAATCCGGACCGGATCAGCTACTGGGCCGAGGATGTTCTTGCGGACGGCCTCTACCGCAGGATCGAAGGCCTGGAGACGCTCCATATCGTCGTCACATCGGCGGGCGGCAACAAGCCGGAGCCGGTCACCGATATCACCGCCGAAACGCTTCAATGGATGACCGGCCTCAACCTGACGTCGGTGATCCGCACCTGTCAGAGCGCAGTCCGGGTGATGCGCCGGGGCGGATACGGCTCGATCGTCAATATCTCGTCCCAGATGGGACATGTCGGCGCGCCCAACCGCACTCTCTATTGCGCCACCAAGCACGGGGTCGAGGGATTCACCAAAGCCCTCGGCGTCGAAGTCGCGCCCGAAGGCATTCGCGCCAATACCGTCGCCGCGACCTTCGTCGATACGCCCATGACCCGGCCCATGTTCGAGAACCCGGAATTCAAGGCCACCGTGCTCAACAATATCGCGACCGGCAGGCTGGCGGACCTCTCGGACGTGGCCGGTGCGGTTCTCTACCTCTGCTCGCCCGCCGCCGCCATGGTGACCGGCACCTCGATCCGGGTCGACGGCGGCTGGACCGCCTGGTAGCCGGCTGTTGGACCGCTAGAGCCGATCATGGTTTGTCGGAATCGCTTTGCGATGCTGACAATCCATGTGAATCGGCTCTACACTATTGAAATAGATCGGGCCATGTTTTGACGAAACCCGCCGTGGTTCCGTCAAAACATGGCCCGATCTAGGGCCCTACCCGCCATCTTTCCGTTAGGCGGAAAACGCAAAATGTCGGAAACCAAACGCATCCGGGCGCTGGAGCGCGGCCTCGAGGTGATGGAGGCTCTTCAGGACCGGCGCGCCGCGTCCCTCAAGGACCTCTACGAGGCAACCGGACTGCCGCGCCCAACGCTGATCAGGATACTCCACACCCTTGAAACCGCCGGCGTGGTTCGGCGATCCATCGGCGACGGGCTATATCGCGCAACCTACCGGCTTCAGCGGCTGGCGGGCGGCGGAGACGAGAGCGACCGCCTGGCGGATATCGCCGCGCCGGTCATCGATGCCCTGTGCCGGCGGCTGACCTGGCCGTCCGATCTCGCGGTACTCGAACCGGAGCGCCGCGAAAGCATGATCCTCAAGGAGACCAGCCGGCCCACCTCGCCAATCATGCTAAACCGGGACCGGCTGGGATACGAAATCTGCATGAGCCTGTCTTCCGTGGGCCGGGCCTATCTCGCCTTCTGCCCGGAGAACGAACGGCGGGACATCATCGCCCGTCTCAAGAAATCCGCCGATCCCCTCAACCGCCGGATCGGCGGCGGCCGGGAGTTTCAGGCGACCCTGGATGCCGTCCGCGATGCGGGATATGCGGTGCGCGACCCCGCCTTCGGCGGCGGGCAGGGACAACTGCGCAACGCGTATGACGACGGGTTGGAGGCCATGGCGGTGCCGCTGGCCGGCGAGAACCGGGTGCATGGGACCGTGTCCATGGTCTGGCCGCGCAAGGCGTTCACCGTCGAGGCGTTCGCCGCCGAGCACCTGACCGCCCTCCAGGATGCCGCGCGCGAGATCGTCGCCTCGGTTGAAACCTGATCCGGCTCGTCTGCTGTTTCGGCTCTGTGGCAAGGTCCATGCGGGGAAGTTGCAAAAGACTCCCGCATATTCGCAGAAAATGCGAAATTCGGAGGCCAAGTCCAAAAGAGAGGCAAGGATCATGCAGAAAATGGCGCTGGATGCCGCCGATGTCCGCATACTCAACCATCTGCAAACCCATGGACGGGCCTCGAATGCGGAGCTGGCCGAGATTGCGTTCCTGTCCCCGTCCCAATGCCACCGACGGGTAAAGCGCCTGGAAGCCGAGGGTATCATCGACGGGTACCGGGCCGAGGTGAATCCGGCAGCCGTGGGCCTGGACATCTCGGCGTTCATCCATGTCTCCCTAAGTGCCCATGGAGAAAACCCGGCGATCGCATTCGTCGAGGCCGTCGAAAATTTACCGGAGGTAACCGAGTGCTATTCGCTGGCCGGAGACACCGACTATCTGCTCCGGGTGGCGATGCCCACCCTGCAGGCATTTTCCGCGTTTCTGATGAACGCACTCATTCCCCTTCCCGGGATCGGCAGCGTCAAATCCTATGTGGTGCTGGAGGAAATCCGCCGCAGCCGGGCGCTCCCCATTGCCGAAATCTCCAGCCCCCGGGTCAGAGAGTAGCGGCGGTCCCCAACAACGCCGTTTGGCACGTCAATGGTGTGTCGCAACGAATTCACCGGTCGTATAGGTTAGACTCCAACGAATCAGTGATTTCCCATCGGGAGGCCGGGGGTGGCCGTATCATCCAGCGATGCCTTGCTGCACAAGGCCGAAATCAACGACGTTCTGCTGACCTGGGGTCAAGCCCGGGACCGGGGCGAATGGGATACGCTCAGGGCCTGCTTCCAGCCCGATGCGACGATTCACATTGCCTGGATTTCCGATACCGCCGAGGAATTCGTTCGGCGGTCGGCGGACATGCTCGCCGAGTGGAAAGAGGGCGAGTCGAGCAAGCACTTCATCGGCGGCGGCGAGATTACGCTCAACGCAGATCGCGCCTACAGCAGGTGTCATGTGAATTTGATTTCACGGCTGTCCGCGGACGGCATCCTGTTCGATTGGGAATTTTGGGGCCAGTTCCACGACCTGTTCGAGCGCCGCGAGGACGGCGTGTGGCGGATATACAAGCGAACGATGGTTTACGAGAAGGACCGCCTCGACCCGGTCATCGCCGGCCGGCTGCCGGATGGCTATTTTGATGCGGCGACCCTGGAATCCCATCCCCATCAGATCAGGTTTCTGGCTTGGCGGCTTTCGCTCACCGGCAGGAAACCCGTCGAGGACGTCGTGTTGGCGCGAACCGAGGGCGAAACCAGCCTGATCGACGAGTGCCGAAACTGGATCGAGAGTTCCTGAACCGCGGGTTAGGCGCGGGGTGTCTGTGCGCCCTCCGTCTTTTGCTCTAGAATCGGCTAAAGCGATGTGATTGTTCGCACATGAAAATGGACAGGATCGTTCCCAGATACACGGCTATCGGCGTCCTCTTCGGATGCCTTTTTCCGGTTACCGCCTGGATTTTGGATCTGAGTTTGGGCGGGACGGCGCCGAGCGCCCAGGCGATCATCGACATCCATCGTGCCTCGCCCGTCCACTTCATCGTCGATTTGGCTCCGGTCGTCCTCGGCGCCACGTTTTTCTTCCTGGGCGTCAAGCAGCGGCATGTGGTGGCCGCGAGCGAGGCGCTCCGAGGCGATGCCGTCGAGCGCGCCGAAGCCCTCAACCGGAGCGAAGCCCGCATCAAGGATTTCACCAACATCCCCAACCAGCGCTTCTGGGAAACCGACGAGGACCATGTTTTCACCTATGTGTCGGGCGGTATCGGACGAACGTTCATGAGCACCATCGACGATTCCATCGGGAAGAAGCGCTGGGAGCTTCCGGGCGTCAGGGCATCGGAGGAGGCTTGGCGGGCGCACAAGGCCGATATAGCCGCCCGGCGCCCAATCAATGATTTCCGTTGCACTCAGACGGACACGGCGGGGAACGTCACGCACCTGAACATCAACGGCCGTCCCTTTTATGACGAGAACGACAGTTTCCGCGGCTATCGGGGCACCACGACAAACATCACCCAGCAGGTCGAAGCCGCGAGAGCGGTCGAACAGTCCGAGGAGAAATACCGGCACCTGTTCGAGTTCGCCGAAGACTCGATCTTCATCATCGATACGGACACATTCAGGTTCTTGGATGTCAACCGCGCGGCTGCACGGCGCCTTGGATATACCACCCAGGAACTCATCGGCAAATTCGTGGTGGACATCAACGCAGAGGACTTCCGGCCGGAGGAAACCGCCCGGCGGTTTGAACGCATCCGGGAGGAAGGCAGCCAGACTTTTGAAACCGTGCACGTTCGCAAGGACGGATCCAAGCTGCCGGTCGAGATCAGTTCACGGTTCGTCAGCTACGGCAATCGGGAGGTTCTGGAGAGTATCGTCCGCGATATCACCGAACGAAAGGAAATCGAGCGTCTCAAGAACGAGTTCGTTTCGACGGTCAGTCATGAGCTCCGCACGCCGTTGACCTCGATCATCGGCTCCCTCGGACTGATGCGC
>CAZUGT010000277.1:0-1521 GCA_964620095.1 uncultured Rhodospirillaceae bacterium
CGCCGGCGTGTTGACCTTGCGGCTGGATTTCGCCCGGAACCTGATCAACTCGCTGGAAGAAGGTGCGGCCAAACTGGCCAACGCCGGCTTGAACGAGGAACCGGCGAACCCGCCGGCCCCGCGGCCTCGCCGGCGGCCCGGCGCCATTGAACTGAGTATCGGGCGGCAGTCCGGACAGTCGATCCTGCGTCTGTTCTGATTTCCGCCGGTTTTGGCACGCCATTTTGCCGGTGATAGACTGGCAACCTGTTCACCCCGGTTGAATTCGGTGACCGTCCAACAAGGTCAGACCACTACATGCCCTTAAAATTGACCCTGAAACCCAACGAAAAAGTGCTCATCGGCACCGCCGTGATCACGAATGCCGGCCAGAAAAGCGAAATAATTATTCAAAATACGGTTCCCGTTCTTCGGGAGAAGGACATCATCACCGAGGAGAACGCCGATACTTTGGCCAAGAAGCTCTACTACATCATTCTCAGCATGTACGTGGATCAAACAAATGAGAACGAGTACCACAAGATTTACTTCAAGCTGGTCAACGAGCTTTTTGATGCCCTGCCCGACCAGCGTAATCTGGCAATGGTGATGGCCGTATCCCGGAAAATCCTCGAAGGGAATCACTACCAGGCCCTGAAGGAGTGCAGGAAATTGATCGAATTCGAATCGGGGATCCTGGCGAACGTCTCGAGATAAATTCGAGGCTCACGCCCCGGCCGGAAGCGGGCGCGCTATATGTCGATACCCAGGTTCAGCAGGGCCAGGAGACCAGCGCCGCGCTCCACGATCCTGAACTCGCCGGCGTTGCCGATGAAAAACGGGTCGGAACCGTTCGATGGCCGAATTGAACGTCTTGGCTCGTTATACGGCGCCATGGCCATGATTCGTTTGTTCCAGTCCTCGGGGAACAGGGCCTGGCTGGTGAGAAACGCCTTGTTGCCGACATGGACCTTGAAATGCAGGTGTATGGGACGTCCATGGTAATAGCCGGGATAGATCGTATCGAACTCCGCGATCCCGTCCGCATCCGTCATCAACGCTCCCCGCAGGAACCGGCCGGCAAGGTCCGGTATACGGCGGCGGCCGCGCGAGCCGGCGCCTGAATCGGGATCCACGTCGTGCCCGGAATAGTATCCCCTGGCGTCGCAGCTCCACGCATCGACGATGGCGCCGGGAACCGGGACGCCCGACCGGTTCAGCACGCGCAACGCCGCCGTCAAGGGCTGACCGGGTTTCCCGCCGGTAATGTCCTTGCCGCCGAGCGCGTCCGCGCAGATGAAATAGGGACCCTCGACGCTTCTTGGCGTCAGGCCGGCGGCGCCGGCGCCCTTGAAATCGGCTACCGCGGCCACCCGGTTCTTAATCGAGGACGCCAGCACACCAGTGTTGTCACACGTGCTTTGCGGAGCGGCGGGCGGTGAAAGCATGGGGCGGTCCGCGGCGATTACGCTTCGCGACAGAACGGAAAGTCCGGCCGCCGAAATCCCGAGCATGGCGGCCCGGCGGGAGAGTTGCGTGGGT
>CAZUGT010000278.1:0-10511 GCA_964620095.1 uncultured Rhodospirillaceae bacterium
CAGAGAAGGAATGATTAACTCCTCACTGTCTCACCGTCTCTGTGGTTCAAGAATTGGAATTCCCCCCTCACCCAGCTTCGGCTAAGCCGGGCTGTCGCCCGCCAAGTCGGTCAATCCCCGGAGGGGAATGACCTTATCTCCGCATCCCTCTCCCTCCAGGGGAGAGGGTCGAGAGGGACGAGCGAACCTCCCTAGATCAGCCCGGCGAGGGGCGAGGACGGATCGGCGTATTTCTTCTTGGGCATGCGTCCCGCCGTATAGGCCAGCCGGCCGGCCTCGATGGCCAGCCGCATGGCCCGGGCCATCCTGATGGGGTCCTTCGCCTCGGCGATGGCCGTGTTCATCAGGACCCCGTCGCAGCCGAGCTCCATGGCGATCGCCGCATCCGAGGCGGTCCCCACGCCGGCGTCGACGATCACCGGCACGTTCGCCTGCTCGATGATCAGCCTGAGGTTCACCGGATTCTGGATGCCGAGCCCGGACCCGATGGGCGCCGCCAGCGGCATGATGGCGACACAGCCCATATCCTCGAGGGTCTTCGACAGGATCGGATCGTCGGTCGTGTAAACCATGACCTTGAACCCGTCCCCGATCAGCGCCTCCGCCGCCTTCAGGGTCTCGGTGACATGGGGGTAAAGGGTTTTCTGATCGCCCAGGACCTCCAGCTTGACCAGATCCCAGCCGCCGGCCTCGCGGGCCAGCCGGAGGGTCCTGAGCGCATCGTCGGCGGTGAAGCACCCAGCGGTGTTGGGCAGGTAGGTGTATTTCTCGGGATCGACGAAATCGACCAGCATGGGCTCGTCCGGGTTGGTGACGTTCACCCGGCGGACGGCCACGGTGATGATCTCCGCGCCCGAGGCCTCCAGGGCGCGGGCGGTCTGCTCGAAGTCCTTGTACTTGCCGGTGCCGATGATCAGCCGCGAGGATAGGCTCCGCCCGGCGATCTCGAAGGCATCGCCGCTGGGCGGCGCGCCCGTCCCTTCCGGCGCGCCCCCGCCGATGAAGTGGACGATCTCGAACTTGTCGCCTTCGGCCACATCGATATGGCCGTATCGGGATTTGGGCACGATTTCCAGGTTTCGTTCGACCGCGACCTTCCGGGCGTCGAGCCCGAGGCCGGCCAACATTCCCTCCACGGTCACCGGCGCATCGATATGGCGCGCCTCGCCATTTATGGTCACATTCATCTTGATGCCAATTATTAAACGTTCGTTAAGGGGGTCCGGCTCACAATGGGGCCGTTCGGCGCAAGTATGGTAGCCGATCCCCGGCCTTTCAACCGCATTGTCGCCGCATTGTAATAGGGGGCGGCTGCACGGGCCGGCGGTTGCCGGGATTGCGGCGCATGCTATAACGCGGGCGCGAACCCTGGCGCGCGAGGACACGACATGGCGAAGAAAATTCTGATCCTGAACGGGCCGAACCTCAACCTGCTGGGAACCCGGGAGCCGGAAATTTACGGCGCCGAGACCCTGGCTCAGATCGAGGACGCCTGCGCCGCCAGGGCCGGAGAACTCGGCCTCGCCATCGACTGCCGCCAGAGCAACAGCGAAGGCGATCTGGTCGACTGGATTCAGGAGGGCGGCCGGGAATTCGACGCCATCATTCTCAATGCCGGCGGCTACACCCATACGTCGGTGGCCATCCTCGACGCCCTGAAGGGCTGCGGCGTCCCGGTGATCGAAGTCCACCTGTCCAATATTCTTCAGCGCGAGGAGTTCCGGCATAATTCCTATGTTTCCCGCGCCGCCAAGGGGATCATTGCCGGCTTCGGCAGCCACGGCTATCTTCTCGCCCTGGATGCCGCCCAGAACCTCTAGGACCGTCACCGGGAGCGACCGTGTCGACCCACGACAAAGATCCCGAAGAATTGAGACTGACGCCGGAGGTCCTGCTGCGCGCCTATGCCGCCGGTATTTTTCCCATGGCGGAGAGCCGGGACGACCGGACCCTGTTCTGGGTGGACCCGGAGTTTCGCGGCATCCTGCCGCTGGACGGGGTTCATGTGCCGCGCCGCCTCCGCAAGACCGTCCGGCGGCGGTCCTTCGAGGTCACCCGCGACAAGGCGTTCCGCCGGGTCATGGAGAATTGCGCCGCCTCGGCGCCGGGCCGCGACGAGACGTGGATCAACGACGATATTCTGCGGCTTTACACCGCGCTTCACGAACGGGGCCACGCCCATTCGGTGGAGTGCTGGCGGAACGGGGAACTGGCCGGCGGACTATACGGAGTGGTGCTGAAGGCCGCCTTCTTCGGCGAGAGCATGTTTTCGAGGGCGCGGGACGCCAGCAAGGTCGCCCTGGTTCACCTGGTGGCGGGCCTCAGGGCGGACGGCTTCACCCTTCTCGACACCCAGTTCGTCACCGAACATCTGAGCCAGTTCGGCAACGTGGAAATCCCCCGCCACGACTATCTGCTGATGCTCAACCGGGCGCTCGGCACGGATGCGGTTTTCGACAGCCGGCGGTCTCCCGATCACTCGGCGGACGAGGCCGAAGCGTTCCTGCAGTCGATCACCCAGACGTCATAGACCGGGTGCTCCATGGCGGCGAGCGCCGGGCTCGAGGCGAACATCCAGCCGCGATAGACGCTGAGCGCCGGCTCGTTGGGGCGAACCTCCCAGACATCCAGGAATGCCGCGCTCTCCGGCGGCTCCTCCGGCGGCTTCTTGTCGCAGCTTCGGGCGATGATTTCGAGGGTCCCGAACCGCACCGTGTCGCCCACCGGCGCCTCGAAGGTGGACACCCGGGCCGTCACCTTGTCGAGGCCCTGCAGCACGGCCGTCGAATGGGGCTCGGCCGGGAGCTCTCCCGGCGCGAACAGAGCCAGGGCGGCGAACAGGAGCGGAGCAAGCGGGCGGGTCATACTGGTCATTCCTAATGGGGCCTAACGCCTGATTGCGGCAAAACGAAGGCGCACGTAGTCGGCCGTCCAGTTCCCGTCCGCATCGCAGAGATGGGGGCGGACATCGTCGATCACCTCGGCGACGAAGCCCTCCACATCGCCCGCGGGAAGGGCATCGGTGAAGGCTTGCGAAAAGATGGCCAGCCAGTCCCGCATGTCCCCCGGAAGCGGCGTCGGCCGCGGGATCAGCTCGATCCGCGTCACCTCGAAGCCGCCGGCGGCGAGTTTGGCCCCGTATTCCTCCGTGCCGGGGAAATACCAGGGATCGACCGCCGCCGCGTCCACGTCCCGCTCGCCCAGACGGCGATGAAGCGCGGCGTGGATATGAGCGACATTTCCGGCGCCGCCGAACTCGCCGACGAACCGGCCCCGGTCCCGGAGCGCGCGGCGGACCCCGGCGATGACCTCGTCGGCCGCCGTCATCCAGTGCAGCGCCGCATTGGAGAACACCGCATCGAATTCATCCTCGAACGTCAGGGCGTCGCCGGACATCACCCGGGCATCCAGCCCCCGGGCCCGCGCCGCGGTCACCTGGTTGGGGCTGGCGTCGACGCCGACCACCTCGGCCCCGGCGGCGGCGATCTCTTCGGTCAGCGGCCCGTCGCCGCATCCGAGATCGAGAATCCGCTCGCCCGGCCTCGGCGCCAGCAGTTGGAGAACCGGCGCGCCGAGATCGGAAACGAACCGGGCGTTCCGGTCATAGGCGCCGGGATCCCAATGGTCGGCCATGCCAGCCTCGTTCAATTGCGGCCGTTGGAGCCTCCCGTGGCGAGAAATATGATCTCGCCCACCTGATCCTCGATTGTCTTGTAATCCTCGGTTTTGGCGAGCTGCCCGCCTGGCGCCAGCTTTTCCGCCGAACGCCCCGGCAGCAGGCGGATATATGTGCCGCCCAGCAGACCGTCGCCGGTGACGACGGCGCTCGTATCGGCGGGGAGCCGCACGGCGTCATCGATGGTCATGGTCACCACGGCATCGAAATTCTCGCTCAGCCGCCGATCGGTGACCTTGCCCACATTGATGCCGTTCACCCGGACGTCGCTGCCGGACCGCAGTCCGCCGACCTTGGTGAAGAGCGCGGTAATCCGATAGCCTTCGACCGTCCGGATCTGCGTTGTCGTGTAGAAAATCCAGACGAAGACGATGGCAACGCCGAGAACCACGGCTCCCATGACGGTCTCGATGAGGTTCTTGTTCATTTCCCTGTCCTCTCGGCCCGCGCCGATCTGCCCTGTCCGATGACCTGATCGAGCAGGTCCTGCAAGACCAGTGATTCCTGCGTGAACTCGATTTCGCCGCCGGCCTCGAGACTCTCTTCCTCGGCCCCGGGGTTTACCTCGATGAACTTGGAGCCGAAAAGGCCGTTGGTCAGGATGCGGGCATCCGAATCCGACGGCAGTTCCACCCCGTCATCGATAGTCAGGGTCAGCCGGGCGCGGAAGGACTCGGTCAGGATCATCCGTGTGACCTCGCCGATCCTGATGCCGCTCATCAGCACCTCGTCGCCGACGGTCAGGCCGTCCGCCCGGTCAAAATCCGCGGTGATGTCGAAGCCGGCGGTCTTTTGGGTGGTGGTCGTGGCGAACGACAACACGGCGAGGACAAGCAGCGCCAGGAGGGCGACGAACCCGACGATGCCGTATCTGGCTTCCTCGCTCACGGGGACCAAGCCTATTCCGGCGTCCAGGCTTCGTAGTCGCCGGTCGCCCGCTTGCGCTCGCCTCCCATGTAGTCGTGGCCGGCGGGCCGGTAGGCGTGCTGGGTGCCGGTCACGTTCGGCAGGTGGTCTTTCTGCCAGGCGCGGGCGGCGGCCGCCTTTTCGGTCAACGGCTTCTCGACCGTGTGATGGAGCCAGGCGTGCCACTCGGGCGGAACCTTGGACGCTTCGACGTCGCCCTTGTAGACCACCCAGCGGCGCTCGCGGCCGTTGAGCTTGCGGCCTTTGCCCCGGTAATACCTGTTGCCGAACTCGTCGGTCCCGACCAAATCGCCGTTCAGGAGCGTATAAATGAAGGTGCCAATCGACATGTCAGCGTCCGCTCGATGATTGCGAGGCAAGATGTGGCCGCCCGCTGTCGATGTCAATATGGCAGTTCGCAATGGCGGTTCGCCCGGCGCCTCGACGACCGGACCGCCGCCGCCGAATTGCCCAGCCTTGCCGGCAAGTAATCGGGCGAATTTTCATTCGGGGGTCATTTCCGCGACAGGTTGGCGCAGCGGGTCCGAGCCGATGCCGGACATCAAAAATGTCCGTTTACACGTTGTAATTGAAAGAAAATTTTTTGAGTTATCCACATCCCGGATCAAGCCTGTGGATAAACTGAGGTGGCGTTTCAGGTGCGAAATCCAACCCTTTGAATTACTTCGAATTACTACAATATCTAGTAATAATCTTTCACAAAAAACGCAAAATATTGAAAAAAGTTATTGCCTCGCTGAATCGCCTCCGCTAGATTTTTGGTCCTAAGAGGCCGTAGACCACAAGATGTTGTGGGCATTATGGCAAAGCGACGGACCGTCCTGGGAACAGCTTCAATGGCCCAAAGAAGGCGAACTGTCGGTCTTTGCCGGGGAAATTCGGGGGTAAAATGAGGGTTTCACGCCAGTTCACGAATGCCGGTTCCGGTGCTTATGCGGGGGTGGAGTTCCGGACCACATCAAGCGAAATTCGCAATCCGGACGGGTCTCTGGTCTTCCGGCACGAGGCCATCGAGGTCCCGGCCGGCTGGTCGCAAGTCGCTTGTGACGTTCTGGCCCAGAAATATTTCCGCAAGGCCGGCGTGCCGGCCCACTTGAAGCGGGTCGAGGAGAATGACGTCCCCTCCTGGCTGTGGCGCAGCGTCCCGGACGAAAAAAAGCTCGCCCCGCTTCCCGAGGAAGAGCGCTATACCGGCGAATCGTCCGCCAGGCAGGTCTTCCATCGCCTCGCCGGCACCTGGACCTACTGGGGCTGGAAAGGCGGCTACTTCGACGGCGAGGACGACGCCCGCGCCTACTACGACGAAATGTGCGCCATGCTGTGCCGCCAGATGGTGGCGCCCAACTCGCCCCAATGGTTCAACACGGGGCTGCACTGGGCCTATGGCATCGACGGCCCCGCACAGGGCCACCACTACGTCGATTTCAAGACCGGCAAGCTGACCCGCTCCAAGTCGGCCTACGAGCATCCGCAGCCGCACGCCTGCTTCATTCAGGGCATATCCGACGATCTGGTGAATGACGGCGGCATCATGGACCTGTGGGTCCGCGAGGCGCGGCTGTTCAAGTACGGGTCCGGCACCGGCACCAATTTCTCCAATCTCCGCGGCGAGGCCGAGCCGCTCTCCGGCGGCGGCAAGTCGTCGGGCGTGATGAGCTTCCTGAAGATCGGCGATCGGGCCGCGGGCGCGATCAAATCCGGCGGAACCACCCGGCGGGCCGCCAAGATGGTCATCCTCGACGTGGACCACCCGGACATCGAGGCCTTCATCAATTGGAAGGTGAAGGAAGAGAACAAGGTCGCGGCCCTGGTCGCCGGGTCCAGACTTCTCGAGAAACACATGAACGCCGTGATCGATGCCTGCCACGCCGGCGACGGCGGCGGCAAGTTCGATCCCAAGGCCAACGAGGGGCTCAAGTCCGCGGTCCTCGGCGCGCGCAAATCGATGATCCCGGAAAACTGCGTCCAGCGGGCCATCGAGTTCGCCAAACAGGGTTATCGCGAGGTCGCCATTCCGACCTACGACACCGACTGGGACTCGGAAGCCTATCTCACCGTTTCGGGCCAGAACTCCAACAATACCGTGCGGGTCACCGACGAGTTTCTGCGCGCCGTCGAGAAGGATGCCGACTGGGATCTGATCCGGCGCACCGATGGCGGGGTGGCCAAGCGGGTACCGGCGCGCGAGCTTTGGGATCAGATCGCCGAGGCCGCCTGGGGGTCCGCCGATCCGGGCCTGCAGTTCGATACCACCATCAACGACTGGCACACCTGCATCAATTCGGACCGCATTTACGGCTCCAACCCATGCTCCGAATACATGTTCCTCAACAATACGGCGTGCAACCTGGCGTCGCTGAACCTCAAGGCCTTCCAGCGCGGCGACGGCAGCTTCGACTGTGACGCCTTCTCCTACGCGGTCCGGCTGTGGACCATCAATCTGGAGATCGCGGTGATGATGGCGCAGTTCCCGTCCAGGGAAATCGCCGAGCTCAGCTACCGCTACCGCACCCTCGGCCTCGGCTACGCCAATATCGGCGGCCTGCTCATGTCCATGGGGGTTCCCTACGACAGCGACGAGGGCCGCCGAATCGCCGGTGCGATCACCGCGCTGATGACCGGCGTGTGCTACGCGGCGTCCGCCGAAATGGCCGAGTTGCTGGGCCCGTTCCCGGGCTACGAGCCGAATGCCGAGCCGATGCTCAAGGTGATCCGCAATCACCGCCGGGCGGCATATGGCGAGAAAAGCGGCTACGAGGACCTGTCCATGCCGCCGGTGCCGCTGGAAGATGCCGACGGCAGCGCCGCCGGCCCGATCATCGCCGACGCCAAGGCCGCCTGGGACGACGCCCTGGCGCTGGGCGAACAGCACGGTTTCCGCAACGCGCAGACCACGGTGATCGCGCCCACTGGCACCATCGGCCTGATCATGGATTGCGACACCACCGGCGTGGAGCCGGACTTCGCCTTGGTCAAATTCAAGAAACTGGCCGGCGGCGGCTATTTCAAGATCATCAACCGCACCGTCCCGGCCGCCCTCGAACGCCTGGGTTACGCCAAGGCCGAGATCGGGGACATGATTTCCTACGCGGTCGGCCGCGGCACCCTGAAGGGCGCACCGGCGATCAATCACCGGACGCTGGCCGAGAAAGGCTTCACCGATGAGGCCATCGAGGCCATCGAAAACGCGCTGGCCGACGCCTTCGACATCAAGTTCGCGTTCAACAAATTCTCCCTCGGCGTCGAGTTCTGCACCGAGGTTCTGGGCTTCACCGAGGCCCAGTTGGACGACATGTCCTTCGACATGCTGCAAGGCCTGGGCTTCTCGAAGGACGATATCGCCGAGGCCAATACCCACGTCTGCGGCGCCATGACCCTGGAAGGGGCGCCGCATCTGAAGGACGAGCACCTGCCGGTCTTCGATTGCGCCAATCCGTGCGGGCGCGACGGCAAGCGCTTCCTCAGCACCGACAGCCATATCCAGATGCTGGCGGCGGCGCAGCCGTTCATCTCGGGCAGCATCTCCAAGACCATCAACATGCCCAACTCGGCGACCATCGAGGACTGCAAGAGCGCCTATATGCTGTCCTGGAAGCTGGGCCTCAAGGCCAACGCCCTTTATCGCGACGGCTCCAAACTGTCCCAGCCGCTGAATGCGCAATTGGTCGACGAGGACGAGGCGGAGAGCTTGGCCGACGCGGCCGCCGACCAGCCCGCGGCGCTCAGGGCGCAAATCGTCGCCGAACGGGTGGTCGAACGCTACATCGCCGACCGCCGGCGGCTCCCGGACCGCCGCAAGGGCTACACCCAGAAAGCCTCGGTCGGGGGGCACAAGGTCTACCTCCGGACCGGCGAGTACGAGGACGGTCGGGTCGGCGAGATCTTCATCGACATGCACAAGGAGGGCGCCGCCTTCCGCAGCCTGATGAACAACTTCGCCATCGCCATTTCCATCGCGCTCCAATACGGCGTGCCGCTGGAAGAATTCGTCGAGGCCTACACCTTCACCCGGTTCGAGCCGTCCGGCATGGTGGAAGGCAACGACTCCATCAAGATGGCGACGTCGATCCTCGACTACATTTTCCGCGAGCTCGCCGTTTCCTACCTCGGCCGCCATGATCTCTCCCACGTCCGGCCGGACGATCTGGCGCCCGATACGGTCGGCCGAGGCGACGACGAGGAACTGCTGTCCGACGACACGAAGGAAGTGGTCGAACGCCTCGCCAGCACCGGCTACGTGCGGAGCAACTTCCTGGTGGTCAATGGCGGCCGCGGCAACGGCTCCGCCGAGGGAACCAACGGATCAAACGGCGGCGGCAACGGCTCCGCGGCGGCCATGGGCCTGGAGACGGAAACCACGCCCGACGGCGCGCCGCCAAGCGCCGAAGCGATGGTTGTCAGCCAACAGGTCATCGCGGCCAGCGAGACCCGACTCGATGCGGTTCGCGAAGCGAAAATGAAGGGCTACGAAGGAGACGCCTGCGGCGAATGCGGCAACTTCACGCTGGTGCGCAACGGCACCTGCATGAAGTGCGTGACCTGCGGGGCGACCAGCGGTTGCTCATGAGACAAGAAATTACTCAGTTCCTCCCTGGTGAACTTGGGGTGCGAGACGGTACGGACCTGCCAGCCATTGCCTTACCCGACGCACCCCACTTTTTTCCCGGCGGAAATGAGATTCGGTTCCTCCCTGGTGAACTTGGGGTGCGAGACGGTACGGACCTGCCAGCCATTGCCATACCCGACGCACCCCACTTTTTTTCCGGCGGAATTGAGATTCGGTTCCTCCCTGGTGAACTTGGGGTGCGAGACGGTTAGGTCCTGCCAGCAACTGCCTTACCCGACGCACCCCATTTTTTTAGGCGAAAAATAGGACGGAATCCAGGCACACGGGATTGCGCCCGTCCGCGCGCGATATTTGCTGGTCCCGTCCTCGCGCCGGTCCTACATTGATGCCCAACCCTGAAACGACCGGGAGGACACCATGGCCGGAACAATCGACGCACGCCTGCGGGAGAAGGGGATCGAGCTCCCCGACGCCGCCTCGCCCGTCGCCAATTACGTGCCCTGGGTGGTGACCGGCAATCTGGTGTTTATTTCCGGCCAGCTCACCTTTTGGGACGGCGAACTCGAATATCCGGGCCGGTTCGGCAAGAACATTTCCTTGGAGGACGGGGTCTCGGCGGCGCGTCTTTGCGGGCTCAATCTTGTGGCGCAATTGCGCAACGCCTGCGGGGGCGACCTGGACCGGGTGGCGCAGGCGGTCAAATTGACGGGCTATATCAACGCGGCGCCCGATTTCACCGACCTGCCGGCGGTGATGAACGGCTGCTCGGACCTGATCTTCGAAATCTTCGAGGACAAGGGCCGCCATGCGCGCGCCGCGGTGGGCTGCGCCGCCCTGCCCCTTGGGTCCGCCGTCGAGGTGGACGGCGTGTTCGAGATCAATTGAGGAGACGGGAATGGAATTCAAACGGATTGATCATACGGCCCTGCATGTGAGCGACCTCGCCAAATCCAAGGCGTTCTACGAAAAGCATTTCGGTTTCGAGACCTATTTCGAGCACGAAGTCCCGCAAGGGCCCTCGGGGCCGTTCGGGATCGCCTATCTCCGGCTCGGGGATACGGTACTCGAGCTCACCGGCTATGCCGATCCGCCGGTCAACGGTTTCCACTTCTGCCTCGAAACCGACGACTTCGAAGGCGCGGTGAAAATGCTCCAGGACGCTGGCGTCGAGGTCCAAACTCCGCCCCACAAGACCGCCGCCCGCGAGCCCCGGGAGGAGCACTGGACCCGGGTGGTTTTCAAGGGCCCGGACGGCGAACTGATCGAAATCAGGGGGTAACGGCGTTCCGCTGCTTGGCTGTTTGGCTGCTTGGCCCCCGCCCGCCTCTTGCCCCCCTGTTC
>CAZUGT010000279.1:0-10121 GCA_964620095.1 uncultured Rhodospirillaceae bacterium
GCCCAACAGGGACGGGTCCATGGTCATGCCCTGCATGCCCTCGAAGACCATGATGTCGCGATGGGCCTGGAATCGGGTGCCGAACGCCCATTCCGTCTGACGGTCGTCGAAGATGTCGATGTCCTCGTCATAGACGAACACGTGCTTTACGCGCATCACCTTGCCGAAGACGGCGGTGATGGCATTGCGCGCCTCGCCGTGCCGGGTCTGACGCATGGCGACCCTGACCGTCTGGGCGCCGCCCGAGTTGGTCATCATGCGGACCGCCACCGGCTCCGTTATGGTCTGGCGGAGCAGGCCCAGGATCTCGGCTTCGGTGCGCAGCGTGTTCATGTTGTTGGAGTCGCAGCGCTCCAGAATTCGCCCGGAACCGTGGAGCAGGGACTGGTGCAGGGCATCCTTGCGCATGGTGATGGCGGTGCAGGTGAAAACGGGATCCTGGTGCATGGGTCCGTAATATCCCATGTACTCCCCATAGGGCCCTTCGGGCTCGACGTAGCCGCGCTCGTCCAGATAGCCCTCGAGAACCATTTCGGCGTCGGCCGGAATCTTGATGTCGTTGGTCACGCTCTTGACCAGCGGCACCGGCTCGCCGCGGAGCGTGCCGACCTCCTCGATCTCGTTGCCCGGCCGCCGCATGCCCGCGCCCATTTGGTCCAGCGGGTGGGCGCCGACGGTGAACGTGATGGGCAGCCTTTCGCCGCGCGCAACGACCTTTCTGTAGATGCGCTTGAGATCCGAAGGCGCGGTGACGTTGGTGCCTGTCTGAAATTTGTTGCGCAGGCTCAGCCGCCGGGCGCCCACATTCGTGTCGCCCGTGTCCGGGTCGATGGTGTGATCGATGCCGCAGGTCAAATACACGCTGCCGTCGAATTCGTGCTGGGGATGAAACGGTAGCTTCGTGAGGTCCACGTCGCCGCCGGTGAGAATCACCTCATGGACCGGGGCTTCATCCGACGGCACCTCGATAACCGGCTGCTTGTTGGCGATCCGGCGGAGAAATTCGTCGGCCACCGTGTCCGGTGTCGCATCGAACGCCGCGGCGAGACGCCGGCGTCCTCCGCAAACCGCGCCCGCGATCTCGAAATGCTCCGGTCCAGCATCCTTGAACAGGACACACTTGTCGGTCGCCTCGATGATCGAACTCATGTGCGCCAACGGCACCGGCTCGTCATGCACATCGACCTCGCCCATGTCGATCAGCCGCTCGACGAACCGGCGCAGGCGGAACTTGTCAAAATCCACTTTGGAACCGACGGCTGTGTCAGGCATCGTCTCTTCCTCCCCTATGCAGGCTTATGCAGGCTTTAGTATTGGCCGCTTATCGGACACAATGAACCCAACCTGCTTACCCGTAAAGCGCCCAGCTTGATTTGTGATCATGATCCGTTTCTCATAATGTCGTTGATGGGAGGGTACCGGCAAGATGGATCGGAGGCTATCGACAAACGAACCCGGATGGCCCGAGGAAGGGCTGACACGCGTTCCCTACGAAGTCTTCGACAGCGAGGAAATCTTCGAGCGAGAGCAGGAACGCCTGTTCAGGGGGCCTACCTGGAACTATCTGGGCCTGGAGTGCGAAATCCCCAAGCCCGGCGATTACAAGCTGAACTTCATCGGAACCACGCCGATCATCGTCTGCAGAAATCACGAGGGCGACGTTCGGGCATTCGTCAACCGGTGCGCCCATCGCGGGTCACTGCTGTGCTTCAGGAACCGGGGCAACGAGAAGGTCTTCACCTGCGTCTACCACAATTGGTCATTCGATTTGGACGGCAACCTCAAGGGCATCGCGTTCCGCCGCGGCGTCAACGGCCAAGGGGGCATGCCCGAAGACTTCGACGAGAAGAAACATGGGCTGGAGGCCGTCCGGGTGACGACGCGGGGCGGGGTGGTGTTCGGTACCTTTTCGGACGGCACGCCGGACCTCGAGGAATATCTGGGCCCCCGGATGACGGGGTTCATCGACCGCATGTTCAACAGGCCGCTCCGGGTCATGGGCCACTACTCCCACCGGCTCCGCAACAACTGGAAGCTGGTGATGGAGAACGTCCGCGACCCCTACCACGCCAGCATCCTGCATCTGTTCTTCGGTTCCTTCGGGCTGTCCCGCCACACCATGGAGGGCGCCGCGTTGCTCGACGACAGCGCCTGGCATCACATCGTCTACACCAAGCGCGCCACCGACGATATTTCGGGCTCGGAATATGAGGACGGAAAATTGAAATCGATGAAATCGAACCTGAGCCTTGCCGATCCGACGTTGCTGGACGAGTGGCAGGAGTTCGATGACGGGATCACGAACATGGTCCAGACGGTGTTCCCGGCGGTGACGTTTCAGCAGATCACCAACTGCCTGGGCGTCCGCCATCTGGTGCCCAAGGGCCCTGACGAGGCCGAGATGATCTGGACCCTGTTCGGGTACGAGGACGACGAGGATTGGCAGCGGGAGATCCGCCGCACCCAAGCCAATCTCGTCGGCCCCGCCGGGCTGATCTCCCTGGAGGACGGCGCCGTCACCAACTTCGTCCAGCGCGCCATCCGGGGACGCGAGGGCGACGAGGCCTCGGTGGTCGAACTCGGCGGCGACGCCATCGAAAGCTCGGAAAACAGGGTAACCGAGGCGACCATACGCGGGTTCTGGAAAGGCTACCGCGACGTCATGGGTCTCTAGGGCCGGAGACTGTTAATGGATACCTTCGACACCCGGCATCAGGTCGAGCAGCTTCAGATCGACTACGCCTATTGCATCGACTCCGGCCATTTCGAAGACTGGCCGGAATTTTTTACCGACGAATGCGTCTATCAGATCATTTCCCGGGACAGCTACGAACAAGGGCATGAATCGGGTTTCTACTACTGCCGCTCGAAAAATATGCTTCGCGACCGCGTCCTGGCGCTTCGCGAGACCACCATCTACGAGCCGCAGCGGTACCGCCACATCATGAGCGGCACCCGTATTCTGGAATCCGACGAAAAGAGATGCAGGGCCGAGTCGAATTTGATTGTCGTTCGGACCTTGCAGGCCGGGGAAATGAGCATATTCGCGGCCGGCGCCTATCTCGACACCATCACGTTCGAGTCGGGGACGCCGAAATTCATCGAAAAGGTCGTGGTGACCGATTCACCCCAAATCGACATGCTGCTCGCCGGCCCGCTCTAGGAAGACTCGTCCGGGAGGACACACATGACGGTTATCGATATCCATACTCATGGGCTGAGCGAGGACTGGCTCCAGCGTCTTCGCAAGTACGGCGCGCCGGCGTTCGAGCTAAAGCCGCTTCCCGACGGCGGGGAAGTTCTCTTCGAAGAGGGGGTGCAGAGTTTCGTTCCGTGCCCCGAGATGTTCGACTACGACCTGCGGATCAAAGACATGGACGCGGCCGGCATCGACATTTCGGTCGTATCGCTGACCAGCCCCTCGGTCTACTGGGGCGGGGCGGAGGTCAGTGCCGAAACCGCCCGGTCCATCAATGGCAGCATGGCGGCCGCCCAAACCGCCCACCCCGACAGAATTCGCTGGTTCGCCACCTTGCCGTGGCAGTATCCGGATCTCGCGGTCGAGGAATTGGAGCACGCCGTCGGTGCCGGCGCGGTCGGCGTTATGGTGCTGGCCAATATTAACGGCACCACGCTGGCCGATCCGTCCCTGGCGCCGGTTTGGCAAGCCATCGACCGCCGTGCCTTGCCGGTGCTGGTTCATCCGACCACGCCGCCCGGCGTTCATGAAATGGATCTCGGCCGGTTGCGGGCGTCGATCGGCTTTACCTTCGACACGTCGCTCGCCATTGCCCGCATGGTCATGGAGGGCTTCCTCGATACCTACCCGAACCTCGCCCTTATCGCATCCCACGGCGGCGGCAATTTGCCCTACCTGGCGAGCCGGATGGATTTGTTTTTCGAGCAGCGGACACCCGAGGCGGAGAGGAAGATCAGCGGACCGCCGAGCGCGCATCTCGGCCGGATTTACTATGATTCGATCGTCTATCAGCCGACCTGTCTGAAACTTTGCGTGGAAATGGGCGGCGCGGCGCACGTGCTGTTCGGCACGGACTATCCTCACCCGGCCGACATACCGCGTCTCATGGAGCTGGCTGACGGATTGCCCGCCGACCAGTCGCGCGCCATCAAGGGCGGGAACGCCCGCCGCCTGTTCGGGCTTTAGGGGGAGGGAATATGGATACCGGCATCGGCCGGCCAGTTCGGCGCAGGGAAGACGGCCGCCTCGTCACCGGCAAGGGGACGTTCAGCGACGATGTGAACATGCCCGGTCAGGCCTACGCCGTCGTGGTCCGGTCGCCCCATGCCCATGCCCGCATCCGGTCCATCGGGATCTCGGCCGCCGAGGCCGTTCCCGGCGTTCTCGCCGTTCTGACCGGCGCCGACCGGGAGGCCGACGGGCTGAACCCGATTCCCCATGTGGCGCTGCCGAGTTCGGGCCTCGACATTACCCTGGTGCCCAAGGGCGGAGAACCGTTCTACGGGCCTCACCATATCCTGACCAACGACAAGGTGCGTCTGGTCGGCGAAGGCGTGGCGCTGGTGGTTGCCGAAACCAGGGACATCGCCAGGGACGCCGCCGAGCTGGTCGAAGTCGACTATGAAGTCCTGCCGTCCGTGACGGCGACCCTTCCGGCCGCGGAGCCCGGCGCGCCGCTGGTATGGGACGAAATGCAGTCCAACGTCGTGATCGATGCCGATGTGGGCGACCAGGCGGCCACCGACGCGGCATTCGAAAAAGCCCATAAAGTGGTCCGGCTCGAGACCTGGGTGCGGCGGGTAACCGGCGTTCCCATGGAACCGAGGAGCGGTGTCGCCGCCTATGATCCGGAGACCGGGCGATTCAATGTCCATTGGGGCGGCGGCGGAGTGGTGCGGCCCAAGCGGGAACTCTCCGTGATCATGGGCGTGGAGTTCGGTGACGTGCGGGTGACGGCCAAGGACATCGGCGGCAATTTCGGCACCAAGAACAGTTTCTACCCGGAGACCGCGCTGGTCGCCTGGGCGGCCAAGCGGATCGGGCGGCCGGTGAAGTACGTCGCCGACCGAACCGAGGCCTTCCTTACCGATTACCAGGGCCGGGACCTTGCGGTGACCGCCGAACTGGCCCTCGATTCGTCGGGCCGGTTCCTCGCCATGCGCGGATCGAACCTGTCGAATATCGGCGCCTACCCGGTGTCCATCGTGCCCCTCACCAAAGGGGTGGAGATCATGACCGGGGTCTATGACATCCCGGTCGCGTATTTCCGGGCCCGGGGGGTTTACTCCAATACCGCGTCCACGGCCCCTTACCGGAGCGCCGGCCGGCCGGAGGTGATGTTCGTCACCGAGAGGCTGGTCGATCTGGCGGCCCGCGAAATGGAAATGGACCCGGCCGAAATCCGGCGCAGAAACCTGGTGCCGGCGGGCGCGTTTCCGCACGAGAACAAGCTCGGCATGACCTACGATTCCGGCGATTATGTGGGCGCCATGGAATGGGCGCTGGAACTGGCCGATGTGGCGGGCTTCGACGGCAGGAAGAAGGAGACCGAAGCCAAAGGACTCGTCCGCGGCCTCGGCATCGCCAACTACATCGAAACCTCCACCGGCCTACCGCGGGAGCGAAGCGACATCACGGTGCGCCCGGAGGGATCCATCGACGTGGTGGTCGGCACGCTCTCCAGCGGCCAGGGCCACGAGACCAGCTTCACGCAGGTCGTCAGCGAGTGGTTCGGCGTGCCCCTCGAGGAAGTCGATCTTGTCCAGGGGGACACGGATATCGTCGTGTTCGGCGGCGGCTCCCACTCGGGAAGGTCCATGCGGCTCGCCGGCCGGGTGATGGGCGAGGCGACGGAAAAGATCATCGCCAAGGCCAAGGAAATCGCCGCACACAACCTGGAGGCCGCCGTCCCGGACATCGAACTTGCCCATGGCAGACTGACGGTGGCCGGTACCGACCGGTCGCTCGGACTCTATGACGCGGCGCGCCTGGCCGAGACGGACACGACCTTGCCGGAAGAACTCCGGGGACCGCTCGCCGCGACAGGCGATCAGACCGCGACCGTGCCCGACTTCCCGTTCGGCTGCCATATTTGCGAGGTGGAAGTAGATGTCGAAACGGGCGCCTTCCAAATCGACAGATATTCGGGTGTCGACGATGTCGGCCGGGCGATCAATCCGTTGATCCTTCACGGTCAGGCCCACGGCGCCATCGTTCAGGGTCTGGGACAGGCGCTCTCCGAACTTGTCCATTACGATCCCGAGACCGGCCAATGCCTGTCGGCGACATTCATGGATTACGGCATACCGGTCGCGAGCCAGTATCCATCATTCGTCACCGAGATCAGCGAGGTGCCTTCGACAACCAATCCCTTGGGGATTCGTGCGGGCGGCGAAGGGGGCACCACCCCGGCGCTTGCCGTGGTCGTAAACGCGGTCGTCGACGCGCTCGCCGATCGGGGTGTCAGTCACCTCGAAATGCCGCTCACCGCGGAGAGTATCTGGCGCGCCATCCATGACACGACCGCCTAACCTCGTTTCCGGCGGCGACCGGTCCGGTCGGCGCTTAGACGCGCTCCACAATCTCGACGAGCCTTCGGGGAGAAAACGTGATGGACAATATTCGCGCCGGGCAAGACGGCAGGAATAGCCTTTGAGCAACGCCGGCGGCGCCCGTTCGGTATGTTCGCCACGCGAACATTCGCGATAGATGAGCGCTTGTCCGGCTATTCATGAGCCGTGCCGTGCCTGTACCATTCATCCGAACACTCTTTCACCGGGAGGAAAACATGCAACTTTCGAAATTCCTAGTAGCGGCCGGTCTGGCCGCGCTGATGGCCGCTCCGGCGGCCGCCCAGACCGTGGGCGTCGGCACGACCAAGGGCGGCTTCACCAACCAGGCCGGCCAATCCCTGTCCAAGGTCGTGTCCCAAATGACCGATATTCAAATGCGGTCCCAGCCCTTCGGCGGGTCCAGCGTCTATGTCCCGGCCGTCAATGCGGGCAAGCTGGAATTCGGTTTGGTGAACGAGCTTGAATCCCTGTACGCCGTAACGGGCACGGGCATCTATCCGGACCGTAAGCACCCCAACCTGCGAGTCGTCACGGCGACCATCCCCTTCCGCGTCGCCATCTTCGTGCAGAAGGAGTCACCCATCAAATCCATCAAGGATTTGAAGGGCAAGCGGGTGCCCAGCGGCTGGTCGTCCCAGCGCATCATCCAGCCGTTGATGGATGGCCAGTTGGCCAACGCCGGGCTCAGCTACAACGATGTGGTCAAGGTGCCGCAGCCCAATGTGGTGAAGGGCGCCAATGACTTCGCCGCGGGCAAGACCGATGTCTTCTTCTTCGTCTTCGGCGCCGGCAAGGTCCGTGAGGTAGCCGCCAAGGTCGGCGGTGTCCGCGTCCTTCCGTTCGATCCGTCCCCCTCGGCGGTGGCCGCCGCGAAGAAATTCGTCCCGCCGGCATTCGCCAAGCCCGAAAAGCCCTCCAAACGGAACGTGGGAGTCGACGCGCCCCTGCATGTCATGACCTATTGGCATACCCTCGCGGCCGGCGCGCATGTGTCCGACGACGTGGTCTATAAGGTGACCAAGACCATGCACGAAAACCGCGGCGCGCTGGTCAAGGCGTTCCCCGGCTGGGGCGGGTTCCGGTCGGACAGCATGGCAATCAACTTCAAGGGGCTCACCTATCACCCGGGTGCCGTGAAGTTCTACAAGGAAAAAGGTATGTGGCCGCCCAAATAGGGTGAACCCGTCAGACGGCCCACCCACACACCTTAGAGGCTGTCAGTGACCAACGCTGTCCCGACTGACGCCGGCGGCAGCACAAATTCGGCGATGAACGGCTTCATAGCCGTTCTCGCCGTCGTGTTGACGCTGGGCTCGATTGCCTGGGCAGCCGACCTGTTCCGGATGGCGGGTCTGCTGCTTTATACGGAGCAGTTCCTGAGCGGCATTCTGGCAATCGCGGTGCCGCTGGTGTTCCTGTCCGTCCGCGCGCGCAAGGGAAGCAAAGGCGCGCCCATCCCCTGGTACGACTACCTGTTCTCCATCCTGGGATTTGTCTGCGCCAGTTACATGGCGGTGCGCTATCCGCAGCTGGCCGAACTGGTCTCGGATGCGCCGATCGATGGCCTGATCCCGGGCGTCATCATGGTCGCCCTCCTGATCGAGGGGCTTCGGCGTACGGTCGGCCATGTGCTGACCGTTCTGGTGATCGCCTTCGTCTTTTTGGGCCTATTCGGCCACCTGCTGCCGGGCAAGCTGGCCGGCAAGGAAATGCTGACCCGGGATCTGTTCTATTACCTGGCCTGGGACCCGACCAGTATCCTCGGTATCCCGATGAAGATCGTGACCTCCATCGTGATGGCATTCGTGTTCTTCGGCCAAGTGCTGACCAGATCGGGCGGGTCGGCGTTCTTTACCGAGTTTTCCATGGTGCTGGTCGGCCGCTACCGGGGCGGGCAGGCCAAGATCGCGGTGACCGGATCGGGATTCTTCGGCTCCATCTCGGGCAGTGTGGTCTCCAACGTGGTCACCACCGGCGTCATCACCATCCCGTTGATGCGGAGCGCCGGCTACCGGGGCGTTCAGGCGGGCGCGATCGAGGCGGTGGCCTCGACCGGCGGCCAGCTCATGCCGCCGATCATGGGGGCGGCCGCCTTCCTGATGGCCGAGTTTCTGGAGATCCCCTACAAGGAGGTGGTGGTCGCGGCGCTTATCCCGGCGGTGCTCTATTACGTGGCGCTGTTCATCCTGGCCGACCTGGAGGCGGCACGCACCAACATCCGGCCCCTGAAAGACGAAGAAATACCGAAACTGTGGGATGTGGTGAAGACCGGCTGGTACTTCCCGCTCCCCTTTGCGGCCCTGATCATCGCCTTGTTCAATTTCAATTTCTCGCCGGAAATGTCGGCGCTCATCGCGACCGGGGTCATCGTCGCGACCAGTACGATCTTCGGCTACAAGGGGAAGCGCCTTACGCTCAGGGATCTTCTGGATGCCGTACGGGCCACCGGTCATGCCGTCCTCGACATCATCATGATTGCAGCGGCCGCCGGTATCGTCATCGGCACCCTCAATGTGACCGGTGTCGGCTTCGGTATGTCGCTTCTGCTGGTGGAGCTCGGCGGCACCAATCTCTTCCTGCTTTTGCTGATATCCGCGGTGGTCTGCATCATCCTCGGTATGGGCATGCCGACGGTCGCCGTCTACCTGATGCTGGCAACCTTGGTCGCGCCCGCCCTGATCGAGGTCGGCATCAACCCCATGGCGGCGCACCTGTTCATCCTCTATTTCGGCATGATGTCGATGATCACGCCGCCGGTGGCCATTGCCGCCTTCGCGGCCGCGACGCTCACCGGGGAAGACGCCATGAAAACCGGGTTCGCGGCCATGCGCTTCGGCTGGTTTGCCTATCTGGTGCCGTTCCTCTTCGTTCTCAGCCCCAGCCTGCTGATGGAAGGCGGCGCGTTCGAGGTTATCGCCGCCGCGGCGACCGCCGCAGGGGGCGTATGGCTCGTTTCCATCGCCATCATGGGATACTTCGTTCGTGAGCTGGGACTTGTTTCGCGGGTTCTATTCGGACTTGCCGGCTTGGCGTTGCTCATTCCGGGCTCCGGGTTCGAGGGGGCGCGGTTGACCGACATCGCCGGACTGCTTGTCGGCGTGCTGCTGATCGGCCGGGAAGTGGTGGCAAGCCGGGCGGCAAAAGCCGGCGCTCTTTAGCCCGCGCCCCGCACCTTGTCGATCAGGCCCGTCGGATCCGGAATAGCGGACCCCCGCCAGGCGACGACCTGATCAGGCCGAATGAGCGCGTGGTCGGCTTCGTAGAGGTCGCGCGCCCCGTCGATTTCGACATGGAAAGACCGCAAGGGCAGCCCGGCAGTCTTCGCGACCGCTTCAAGCCGCTCGCCTTCCTCCCTGTCGCCTGAAAAATTCAGGTGGGTAAACTCGAAGCCGAACCGGTCATACAGGGAGGTGTCCTCGTCCAGCCAGAGATGCGGCGCCCGTCCGCCGGGGCAGGCCGTCGGCACATACTCATTGGCGCGGTCGGGCGGCGGCGACGAGCCGTCGGGAACGATGATGGGCGATCCGTCCAGTCGCGTGCCGAACGTAATTCCGGGGATATTGAACTCG
>CAZUGT010000280.1:0-2685 GCA_964620095.1 uncultured Rhodospirillaceae bacterium
GGATTGGCTTTGCGCATGAAGCCGTTTTGGCATTCGGCCCACCCCTTGGCAAGCCAGCGAACCAGCGGTATCTATGGGCCGTTATGGCAAGACATGCGCTACTTGGCGGTTTGCTGGCCGCCGCGGTGACGGCGGCGGGCCCGGCGGCCGCTCAAGGCCCGAAGGTCCTCGGCAACTTCTCCGATTGGACGGCGTTCACCGACGGGTCCGGCCGGTCCAAGGTCTGCTACATCGCCAGCCAGCCAAAGAAAGAGCAGGGCAAGTACACCAGGCGCGGCGACACGTTCATCCTGGTGACCCACCGGCCGTCCGAGCGCACCCGGGATACGGTGGAAGTCCGCGCCGGCTATACCTACAAAAAGAATTCCGATGTAACCCTCTCCGTCGATGGCCGGGCGTTCAAACTGTTCACCAATGCCGGCAGCGCCTGGGCCCGGGACCAGAAGACCGATACGGCGCTCGCCGACGCCATGCGCCGGGGCGATACCATGGTGATCCGCGGCACCTCGTCCCGCGGGACCCGCACCACCGACACCTATTCCTTGAAAGGCTTCACCGCCGCCCACCGGGCCATCGGCAAAGCGTGCGGCCTGACCTCCTGATGTCCGGAAAAACCAATCTCATCGGTCTCGGCCGGGACGAGCTGAGCGCCGAACTCGCGGCCATCGGCGAGAAGCCGTTCCGCGCCAAGCAGCTTTGGCACTGGATCTATCACCGGGGCGTCCGCGACTTTGCCGGCATGACGACGCTGGGCAGGGAACTGCGGCGGAAGCTCGCCGAAAACTATGTGGTCGCGCTGCCCAGGATCATCACCGAGCAGCGCTCGAACGACGGCACCCGCAAGTGGCTGGTCGGCACCGAGGACAACAACCGGGTCGAGGCGGTCTACATCCCCGAAGAGGACCGGGGCGCCATGTGCATCTCGTCCCAGGTGGGCTGCACCCTGGCCTGCACCTTCTGTCATACGGGCACCCAGAAGCTGGTCCGCAACCTGACGGCGGGCGAGATCGTCGGGCAGTTCATGATCGGGCGCGACTCCTACGGCGAATGGCCGTCGCCCAAGGAGGGCCGGATGCTGTCCAACATCGTCATGATGGGAATGGGCGAGCCGCTGTTCAACACCGACAACGTCATCAAGGCGCTGACCATCATCATGGACGGGGACGGGCTCTCGGTCTCCAGGCGGCGGATTACGCTCTCGACCGCGGGTGTGGCGCCGGAGATCGAACGCGTGGGGCGGGAGCTTGGTGTCGGACTGGCGATTTCACTGCACGCGGTCACCGACGAGCTGCGCGACGTACTGGTGCCGATCAACAGGAAATACCCGATCGAGGAGCTGCTGCGGGCCTGCCGGGATTATCCGGCTGCGTCCAACGCGCGGCGCATCACCTTCGAATACGTCATGCTCGACGGGGTGAACGATTCGCCGGCCGAGGCCCGCGAGTTGGCGCGGCTGCTGAAGGACATCCCGGCCAAGATCAACCTGATCCCGTTCAACCCGTGGCCCGGTTCGGTGCATGAATGTTCGGCCCCGGAAACGATCGAAAAATTCGCCGGCTTCATCAACGAAAACGGCTACGCCTCGCCGGTTCGCACGCCGCGCGGGCGCGACATTCTCGCCGCCTGCGGGCAGTTGAAATCGGCCTCCGAGCGGCTGAAAAAGACCGACCGGCTGGCGCTGGAAGCGATGATGATCGCCGGGCATGGCGGCGATTGATTGGCGGTCAGTCCTGGACCACCGAGATGTCCGGCGCGTCCACGGCCTTCATCCCCACCGTGTGGTAGCCGCAATCCACGTGGAGGATTTCGCCGGTGGCGCCGCGTCCCATATCCGAGAGCAGGAAGACCGCCGCGTCGCCGACCTCCCCGATCGTCGTCGTGCGCTTGAGCGGCGAATTGTATTCGTTCCATTTCAGGATGTAGCGGAAATCGCCGATGCCCGACGCCGCCAGCGTCTTGATCGGGCCGGCGGAAATCGCGTTGACGCGGATATTGCGCCCCCCCAAATCGACGGCGAGGTAGCGCACGGACGCTTCCAGCGCCGCCTTGGCCACCCCCATCACGTTGTAATGCGGCATGACCTTTTCCGCCCCGTAATAGGTCAGGGTCAGCATCGAGCCGCCATCCGGCATCAGTTTTTCCGCCCGCGCCGCCAGCGCCGTGAAAGACCATACCGAGATTTCCATCGACATGCGGAAATTGTCGCGGCTGGTGTCCACATACCGCCCGGTCAGTTCGGCCTTGTCGGCAAAGCCGATGGCGTGAACGAGAAAATCGAGCCGCCCCCAGCGCTCCGCCAGGGTGGCGAACACCGCATCCATGGCCGCCTCGTCGGTCACGTCGCAATCCCCCACCAGGATTCCGCCGAGTTCGTCCGCAAGGGGTTCGACGCGTTTCTTCAGGGCGTCCCCCTGCCAGGTGAACGCCAGTTCGGCGCCGGCCCGGGCGCAGGATTTCGCAATCCCCCATGCAATCGACCGGTTGTTGGCAAGGCCCATGATCAGGCCGCGCTTGCCGCTCATCGGTCCGTTCGCCGACCCCATCGACCGCTCTCCATGAACTCCCGACCGGCGACGCTGCCGGCCCGCGCGGTATGGCACACCGTCCCGCCGGCCGCAAGCCGGGATGCGCCGGACGCCGGCCCGTTGCCAATCGGCGGTGAAAATGCCGCCGCCCGCGCTGGCT
>CAZUGT010000281.1:0-26931 GCA_964620095.1 uncultured Rhodospirillaceae bacterium
TCGGGGCCGGCCTCATCCGCTTCGACCGGCCCGGCATGGCGCTGACCCTGAATGGAATCGCGCAAGGCTACATCGCCGACCGCGTGGCCGGCCTGCTGCGCGCCCGCGGGCTGGTCGATGTGCTGGTCGATACCGGCGAGATAAAGGCGCTCGGCAGGCGCGCGGCCGGGACGCCCTGGCGCGCGGGAATCGTCCTGCCCGACGGAACGCCCGTCGCCCGCAGGATGCTGTCCGGCCGTGCTCTCGCCACCTCCGCCCCGATGGCGACGCTTCTGGACGCCGCAAGAGGGGCGGGCCATATTCTCGATCCCCGGACCGGAGACCCGGCCGCGCGCTGGCGCCTTGCATCGGTGTCCGCGCCCCGCGCCGCGCTTGCGGATGGGCTCTCGACCGCGTTCTGCCTCATGGACCGCCCCGCCATCGACCGCGCGCTGGCGCTGCACCGCGATGCAACTCTGGAGGCTCTCGTCTCCTGAACCCGTTGAAGGAGGAGGAAAGGATGAAGATCGCCCGCCTGTTGATCGTCGCGCTCGGCCTGGGCCTTGCCGGCCCCGCCCTTGCCGACGGCGACCCCGCCAAGGGCAAGAAGGTCTTCCGCAAGTGCAAGGCCTGCCACACCGTCGGCGACAAGGCCAAGAACAAGATCGGCCCCATCCTGAACGGGATCATCGACAACGAGATCGCCTCCGTGGAAGGCTTCAAATATTCCAAGGCCTTCCTGGCGAAGAAGGAAGAAGGGTTCGTGTGGACCGTCGAGGTTCTCGATACCTACCTCGCCAAGCCGCGGAAGCTCATCAAGGGCAGCAAGATGAGCTTTGCCGGCCTGCGCAAGGAGAAGGACCGGGCGGACGTGATCGCCTACCTGCAAACCTTCGAATAGGCCGGGTGTTCCGGAATCAGCCTTTTCGCCCGGCCTTGTCCATCGCCTCCAGGACGGCGCTGTCCGTCAGCAGTTCCGGCAGCGCGATGCCGGCGGGCGCGCCCGGGCCGTAAACTGCGTTGAAGGGGATGCCGTAGCGGGCGAAGCGGGCGAGATAGGCCGAGATCGCCGGGTCGGGCCGGGTCCAGTCGGCGCGCATCGCCACTACGCCGCCGGCCAGCCGGTCCGCGACTGGGCCCCGTTCCAGCACCGCCGCCTTGTTGAACCTGCAGGTGATGCACCAGTCGGCGGTCACATCGACGAAGACCGTGCGCCCCTCCGACACCAGCGGCCCGATCCGCGCTTCGTCGAACGCCTGCCAGCGGCCTCCGGGCGCCGCCTGTTCCATCGCCGCCGGAAAGGCCACCACCGCTGCGAGGCCCGCCGCGGCCGCAGCCATGGCCCCGGCCGCGAGAAGGTGGGTGCGGAGCCGCGCCCATGCCGCAACCAGCGCCGCCGGCAGGGCCGCCGCCAGGAGCGCCCCCAGGCCGGCCGCCCAGCCAAGCTGCACCGCCAGCACCGTCAGCA
The DNA here is from genome assembly GCA_964620095.1 of uncultured Rhodospirillaceae bacterium. GTDB lineage: Bacteria > Pseudomonadota > Alphaproteobacteria > Rhodospirillales > UBA2165 > JAJDXO01. Next base: position 1,448 of record CAZUGT010000281.1, read on the forward strand.
GCCACACGGCCGTGCCCGCCAGCGCCAGGCCCAGGAGGAAGCGCAGCCGCGCCATCCAGCGGCCCGGCTTCGGCAGCGCCGCCGCCAGGCCCGGAAGGGCCGCGACGCCGAGATAGGGCAGCGCCAGGCCGAGGCCGAGCGCCGTGAAGATGAGCGCGATCTCCTGAGGCCCCCGCGTCAGCGCGAAGCCGACCGCCGTGCCGACGAAAGGCGCGGAGCAGGGCGTCGCCAGCAGGGTTGCGAAAGCACCGGTCGCGAAGTGGCCGCCGATGGAATGCCGGTCCCCCTGTTGGGAGCCGCCGAGCACACCGGCGAACCGGGCCGGCAGATTGATCTCGAACATGCCCCAGAGGTTATAGGCGAACAGGGTCACGATGATGGTCAGTGCCACCAGGAACCAGGGGTGCTGGAACTGGATGCCCCAGCCGACCGCCGATCCCGCCAGCTTGAGCGACACCAGCCCCGCCGCGATGGCCAGGAACGAGAACACGATCCCCGCCGAGGTGGCCAGGAAACTGGTGCGCACGGCCCGTTTTTCGCCGCCGCCGTGGCTGATCACGCCCAGCACCTTCAGCGATATCACCGGCAGCACGCAGGGCATCAGGTTGAGGATCAGCCCGCCGATGAGCGCCAGGCCGAGGATGATCGGCAGCGAGAGCGGCAATGCCGGTCCGCTGGCGGGTTCGGCCTCGCCCCGCTCGACGGTCAGCGATTGCTCTGCCGCTCGCCGGCCATCCGTCAGCGTAAAGGTCAGATTGGCCTGCCGGAGCTTGAAGCCCTCCTCCACATCGACCGGGATGCGCGCCGTTGCGACGGTACCGCCCTCGCTCACCTCGATGTCGGGCTTGAGGAAGATCATCGTATCCGGACCTTCGACGAAGATGTCCGGCGACTTGAACGGAATGTCGGAGCGCGCCGTCACCCGCACCAGGCCCTTCCGGAACTCATCCTTCACCGGACCCAGGTCACCGCCGGTGACCGCGGTTTCGATCCTGATGCCGTGGGCCGAGCCGTCGCCCGGCACCTGGGAGAGGTACTTGCCGATCAGGTGGGCATGGTCGGTGGTGTCGCCGTTCCCGGCCGGCAGATCGAAGGAGAAACGGGTCTGGTAGGGGATGCAGACGTCGTCACAGGCCAGGTAGTCGAGCTTGGCCCGGAGCTTGAGCGGCTCGGCCGGATCCTCGACCCGGGCATTGATGGGGAAGACCACTTCCTTCTTGTAGCCGGTGGTCTCGAAGCCCAGGACCGAAAATCGCACCGGCGCCGGCCAGGCGAAATCGGCCTCCTTGAGGTTGGCGGAGTCTTTCCAGTCGACGCGCGGCGGATAGCCCGCGTCTCCCGGGGTGCGCCAGTAAATCTTCCAGTTTTTCTTGAGCTTGAACTGCAGTCCCAACTGCACGGCTTCCTGGCCGTCGACGGCGGTCTTGGCGGAAATCAGCCGCACCTTGGTTTGATCCGTGGCGGCCCAGGGCGTCGCGGCGGTGAATTCGCCGGCGGCCTGCGCCGGGGCGGCGGTAAAACCCGCGACACTGCCGGCGAGCAGCGCACCGATAAGGGTCCGGTTCATTTTCTTCATGGCTCAAACCACATTTTAGCGCCATTCGGCGCGGTTGGGATCGGCTTTCGCCGAACATATACAGGCATGAACGGCGGGATCGAAATCACCTTGGCGTCAGTTCACGGGAACTTTACCCGTCGTGCAGAGCCGCCCTTTGATAACCCCACCGCGTATGCCAGAATACCTATGGTTCGGCGCGTAAGAATAACGGCGGAAAAAGAGGATCATTCCCGGAAATGTCCAGTTCAGGCGAGACCCCCGGCGACAACGATCAAGGCGACGATCCCTTCCTGTCCGGCCAGCTGCTGATCGCCATGCCCGGCATGCAGGACGAGCGGTTTGCCAAGACGGTCATCTATATGTGCGCCCACACGCCGGAAGGCGCCATGGGTCTGGTGCTCAACCAGGCGCTCGATTCGCTCACCTTCCCGGACCTGCTTGAGCAGTTGGGGATCGAAGAGGAGATCGGCACCACCGACGTCCGCGTCCATGTGGGCGGTCCCGTGGAGGCGGGCCGCGGTTTCGTGCTCCACAGCACCGATTACTCTCAGGAGGCCACGCTTCCCGTCGATGACGGCATCGCGCTGACGGCGACGGTCGATATCCTGAAGGCCATTGCCCGTGGCCGCGGTCCTCGAAAAAGCCTGCTGGCGCTCGGTTACGCCGGCTGGGGGCCGGGTCAATTGGACGACGAGATCAAGGCGAATGGATGGCTGCAGGCGCCCGCCGATCCGGAGTTGGTGTTCGACCTCAACCTCGACAACAAGTGGGAACGGGCCATCGGCAAGCTGGGGATCGATCCCCGGATGCTCTCCGACGAGGCCGGTCACGCCTGAGCGCCGGGTTCCAGATTATCCGCCGATCCCGTTGTCGGCGAGGAAGCCGCTGAACAGAGCGAAGCATTGTTCCGGCTCCTCGAGCTGCAGGAGGTGGCTGGTATCGGGCACGGAGGCGTAGTCGATGCCGAACGTCTCGCAGAACAGCTTGCAGCAGGGCGCGGTCATCGTCGCGTCCTCGGGTTCCGGGTCGGCGCCGACGACCAGGAGCGGGCGCGCCGGCGGGGGCGGCTTCCGCCAGATCGGCAGCCAGGCGACGTCGACATAGAGATCGGCCTCGACCGGACCGGGGCAGCGGAGCAGCCATTCGCCGCTCGCGGAATCGAAATGCAGCACCGAGCGCGCGTTGAGTTCCGCCACCCCTTTCCGCAGGCGGCGGAAGCGGGGCATAAAACGGTACACCTCGGCCAGTTCCTCGGGATTCCGGAACCGGTTCTGTCGAATCCGGGCGGCGTCGCGCAACACCTCGCCCGAGGTCATCATCGGGCCTCGCAGCGGGTTCCCTTCAGGCGGGACCACCGGCGGATCGAACAGCACCAGCGCATCCCAGTGCCACTCGCCCTCGACCGCCGCGAGCAGCGCCGCGATCGACGACATGGAGTGGAAAACGCCGATCGTGGTCTTCCCGCCCCATTCCTCCGCGATCGCGTCGTGCACCGCCGCGTTGTCGCGGGCGAAGCGCGGGTAGTCATGCGGCTCGGCGGCGTGGAACGGGTTGCGCCCGCAGTTGCGAATATCGAACAGGGCGAGGTCGAACCGCTCCAGCATCAGGCGCCAGAACGGGAAGTAGGAATCGCTGGCGAAGCCGTTGCCGTGGCTCAGCACCACGCGTGGCCCGGACGGGTTGCCGTGGCGCACGACGCGTATCGGCGCGCCGTCGTCCATCGCGAGATCGAGGGTTGCGGTTGGCTCGGGCAGGGCGAACTCGACGGTTTCCCGGCGGCCCTCCAAATCGGAACCTGGCTGATCGGTCACCCGGCCAGCCGCCCGGCGATTTTGTCGTAAGGTTCGAGCTTGCCCGTCGGGCCCATGGCGGCGAGCGTCGGCGCGCTGGCGACCAGACGCTCGGCGGCCTGGATCAGGTCCGATTCCCCGACCGCGTCGATGCGCTCGATGACTTCGCCGGTGGGAATGGTCCGGCCATAGACCTGCAACTGGCGGGCGGCGGCTTCGCAGCGGGACGAGGTGCTTTCGAGCGCCATCAAGGTCGATGACTTGAGCTGCGCCCGGGCGCGGCGGATTTCGTCCTCCGGCATGCCGTCCTTGAGGCGCACCAATTCATCGCAGACGATGGGCATCACCTCGGCGACCTCGTCCGGGCCGGTGCCGGCATAGATGCCGAACAGGCCGCTATCGGCGTAATTGGCGGCGAAGGAATAGATGGAATAGACCAGGCCGCGCTTCTCGCGCACCTCCTGGAACAGCCGCGACGACATGCCGCCGCCGACCAGCGTCGAGAGGACGGCGAGGGGATAGTAGCCCTCGTCATCGAAGGCGACGCCGTCGAATCCGAGCAGGATGTGAACCTGTTCCAGGTTGCGATCCTCCCGGAAATCGCTGCCCGTGTACTTTGCCGCCTCGGGCGCGCGCCCATTGGCCGCCGGCAGCGTATCGAAGGCATTGCCCGCCAGTTCGACGAAGCGGTCGTGATCGACCTTGCCGGCGGCCGCGACCACCAGACGGGGGGCCGAATACTGCTCCTGCATGTAGCCGACGATATTGTCGCGGCTGAGGCCGGCGATGATGCCGGCCTCGCCCAATACCGGCCGTCCCATGGGCTGTCCGGGAAAGGCCGCTTCCTGAAACTTGTCGAACACCACGTCGTCCGGGGTGTCGTGGGCCTGGTGGATTTCCTGCAGGATGACCGCCCGTTCACGCTCCACCTCGTCCGCCGCCATGGTGGGGTTGAGGAGGATGTCGGAAATAATGTCGACGGCGAGCGGCAGGTCGTCCGCCAGCACCTTGGCGAAATAGGCGGTGTTCTCCCGCGCCGTATAGGCGTTCAGGTGGCCGCCGACGCTTTCGATTTCCTCGACGATGGCCTGGGCCGAGCGCCGCCCGGTTCCCTTGAACGCCATGTGTTCGAGGAAATGAGAGACGCCGTTGACGGCGGCGTCTTCGTGGCGGGTGCCGACGGCGACCCAGGCGCCGACGGAAACGGTGGCCACGGTCCCCATGGGGTCGGTGACCACCCGGACGCCGTTGGGAAGTTCGCTGACCCGAACGTTCACGCGGCGGGCCTCCCGGCGAGTTGGCCCGAGATGATGGCGTTTGAACCGGGGTGCAATTCTTTTGTACAGAGTTTCCCTGCGAACACCATACAACAGGCACCTATTTCTTCGGAGGTATTGAACTTCAATGCAAACACAAACCAAACTGCGCGTCCAGGCAGTCTTAGCTAGAGACCAAACAGGCAATCTGCACAGTCTTAGCTGCTACGATTTGAACCGGGGTGCAATTTTTCGTCAAAGAGTTTTCAGCGACGTAATCGTTGCAGGCAGGCTTCAATGGGGTGGGAGTTCTTGCACTTCTCCTCGGGAGACCTCGGAGGTCGGCTGATCCGTACACTGTTCTTGGCCACGCAGTCGCCATACATCTTGAGGCTGGTCTCCCAGTATTTCCGGGCACACTCCCGCCGGATTTTCCCATTGTGCCTGATGGCTGCCCGGCGGCGCTCCTCCCAGTTCGGATCATGGGGGGATAGGTGAATATGGGGCTCCCCGGTTTCGTGGGCGTTGGCCTTGTTCATTTGCACGAAGCCAAATGCCAGCAGGGTGGCCAGCCCAATGCAAATCACGAACATGACCAATTGGTCAGGCGCCTCTTTCATCTTCATGTGTCTTTTCCTAGTTTGTCGTTGTCAATCAGGTCCACGCACTGGACCATCCCCTCGGTGGCGTAAGCGCGTACTTCGACGGGAACCCTCGGCGCACCACACCTTCATTCCGCATACGTTTTAACATGTTCGTTGACAGCGCTGATTGGCTTAACATGTTCGTTGACAGGGCTGATCGTCTCATAGATGAAATCGGCCACCGCCCGGGTCTCGGCGGGCAGGACGTCCATTCGCTCCGCGCGCTTCATCAGGTCCGCGAGGCGCGGGGGCAGGGCCGGGTGGCGGCCGGTGGCCTCCTCGACCGCGCGGGGGAATTTGGCCGGATGCGCGGTCGCCATGGCGATCACCGGCGCGCTGCCGGGTTCGGCGCTGCGGGCCGCCGCCACCCCGATGGACGTATGCGGATCCAACAGCTCGCCGGTCAGCCGGTAGGTCTCGTCGATCATCGCCTTGGTGGCGTTGTCACCGACCCGGTAGCCCTCGAACCGTTTGCGCATGGCGCGCCAGCGGGCCTTGCCGAAGCCGACCCGGCCGTTCTTGCGGAAGCGCCGCATCGTCTTGGCCACCGCCTGGCCGTCCCGGCGATAGTGCTCGAACAGCAACCGCTCGAAGTTGCTGGAAATCTGAATGTCCATGGACGGGCTCAGCGTCGGCACCACGTCGGCCGTCTCCATGGTGCCGCTGTCGAAAAACCGGGTGAGGATGTCGTTGGCGTTCGAGCCGACGATCAGTTTTTCGATGGGGAGGCCCATCTTGCCGGCGGCGAAGGCGGCGTAGACGTTGCCGAAATTGCCCGTCGGCACCGAGAACGCGACCTTGCGGTCGGGCGCGCCGAGGGAAAGCGCGCTCGAGAAGTAATAGACGATCTGGGCCATGATCCGCGCCCAGTTGATGGAATTGACGGCGCTGAGCCCGAACCGGTCGCGGAACGGCAAATCGGCGAACAGGGCCTTCACGATGTCCTGGCAATCGTCGAAGGTGCCCTGGATGGCGATGTTGTGGACGTTGGCGGACGTCACCGTGGTCATCTGGCGGCGCTGGACGTCGGTAACCCGGCCGTGGGGATGCAGAATGAAAATATCGATGCTGTCCTTGTCCCGGCAGGCTTCGATGGCGGCCGATCCTGTATCCCCCGACGTGGCGCCGACGATGGTCACCCGTTGGCCGCGTTTCGAGAGCACGTAGTCGAACAGCCGTCCGACCAGTTGCAGGGGATAGTCCTTGAAGGCCAGGGTCGGCCCGTGAAACAGCTCGCACAGCCACAGGCCGTCATCGATCTGTTTCAGCGGCGCCACCGCCGGATGGCCGAAGCCCGCATAGGTCTCCCGCACCATGGCCGCGAAATCGGCTTCGGGGATTTCGCCGCCGATGAACGGGGTCATCACCCGGACGGCGATGTCGGCATAGGAGCGGCCCCGCAGGTCCTTGATCTCGCCGCGGCTCAGCTTGGGCCATGCCCCGGGCACGTAAAGCCCGCCGTCCCGGGCGAGCCCGGTCAGCAGCACTTCGGCAAAATCGAGGTCGGGGGCCTCGCCCCGGGTGGAGACGTACTTCATGCGGCGCACCCTATCTTGCGGGCGCTCAAGCGTCCAGGTAGCGGGCGCGGAGGTGGAACTTGAAGGTCTCGACGTCGAGGGGGCGTCCGGTGGCCCGGGTGAGCAGCTCTTCGGAGGGATAGCGCCGGCCGAGGCCGTGGACGTTGTCGCCGAGCCACGCATAAAGCGGCCCGAAATCGCCGCGCCCGATGGCCGGCAACACGTCCGCGTCCGCCTGCCTCGCCGCATCGAAAAGCTGCGCCGCGCCGATGGCCCCCAGCGTGTAGCTCGGGAAGTAGCCGAAGGCGCCGTCGTACCAGTGAATGTCCTGGAGGACGCCGAGGCCGTCGTCCGGCGGCACGATGCCGAGCAGCCGCTTCATGCCGTCGTTCCAGGCGTCCGGCAGGTCGGTGAGGGTGAGATCGCCGCCGATCAGGGCGCGCTCCAATTCGTAGCGCAGGATGACATGGGCCGGGTAGGTCACCTCGTCCGCATCGACCCGGATGAAATCGGGCTTCACCCGGGTATAGAGCCGGGCAAGGTTCTCGGGGTCCCAGGCCGCGCCGCCGCCGCCGAACGCCGCCTGCATGAGCGGCGCGGCGAAGCTCAGGAATTCGGGGCTTCGGCAGGCCTGCATCTCGATGATCAGGGACTGGCTTTCGTGGATATCCATGCCGAGGGACTCGCCCACCGGCTGGCGCCGCCAGCCGGCCGGCAGGCCCTTCTCGTAGAGGGCATGGCCGGTCTCGTGCAGCACGCCCATCAGCCCGAAAACGAAATCGTCGTCGCTGTACTTGGTGGTGATGCGGAGGTCCCCGTGGGTGCCGCTGGAGAAGGGATGCAGGCTCTCATCCAGGCGGCCGGCCTCGAAATCGAAACCCAGGCGGCGCATCATGTCCTCGCCGAGCTGCCGCTGCCTGGCGGCGGGAAACGGACCTTCGGGGATCAACGGCGCGGGCTCCGCCGCCTGCTTCTCCATGACCTGCCCCAAAAAGTCCGGAAGGAAGGCCCCCAGATCGCCGAACACGATGTCGATTTTTTCGGAGGTGATCCCGGGGGAGTACTTCTCCATCAGGGCGTCGTAGGGGCTGAGATTCAGTTTCCCGGCGCGGGCTTCGGCGGTCTCGATCACCAGGTCGAGGACGGTCTGCAGCAGAGGCCGGACCGACGCGAAGTCGCGCTCCGCCCGGGCGTCGCGCCATTTGGTTTCGCATGCGGTGACCGCCCGGGCCAGGGCGGCGACCAGATCGCCGCTGACCGCGGTGGCGCCGATCCAGCGGCGCTTCATCTCGCCCAAATTCGCCTGTTGCCAATCGTCGAGGCCGCGCTCGATTTCGGCGTCCCGGATCAGATCTGCGGTGACATCGGCGGCGAGGATTTCATGACGAATGGCGCTCAGCGCCGCCAGCTGCTCTCCCCGCGCTTCGGCGCCGCCCGGCGGCATCATGACGGACTGGTCCCAGTGGAGATGCATGGCCGCCTGGCCGACGGCGCTCAGCCGCGCGAATCGCGCCTCCAGTTCGAGGTAGGCGTCCATTGTCCGGCTAGACCAGCGCGCCGATCCAGTGATCGGCGAGCAGCGCCACGAAAACCAGGAACAGGTAGAGGATGGAATAGCGGAACATCTTCCTGGGCGCCTCGGCGCCCTCGGCCCGCCGGACACGGACCGCGTGGCGGATGAAATTGAGGCCGAACAGGGCGATCGCCGCGCCGCCCCAGACGCTGGTCATGCCGATGGGAACCGGCAGCAGGGTGATCGGCACCAGAATCAGGGTGTAGATCAAAATCTGCTTCTTGGTTTCGGTCTCGCCCGAAACCACGGGCAGCATGGGCACACCGGCATTTTCGTAGTCGCCGGAACGGTAGAGGGACAGGGCCCAGAAGTGGGGCGGGGTCCACATGAAGATGATGGCGAACAGGACCAGCGCGCGGAGGCCGACATCGCCGGTGACCGCCGCCCAGCCGATCATCGGCGGGATGGCGCCGGCAGCGCCGCCGATGACGATATTCTGCGGGGTGCGGCGTTTCAGCCAGATGGTGTAGACGAACACGTAGAAAGCGATGGTGAAGGCGAGCAGGGCGGCCGCGACCGCGTTTACCCAGATGGTCATGCCGACCACCGAGACGACGGCCAGAACGGTGCCGTAGACCAGCGCCGCCCCGGGCCTCAGCCGTCCGCCGGGGATGGGGCGCTGCATGGTGCGCTCCATCCGGCCGTCGATGTCCCGGTCGTACCACATGTTTATGGCGCCCGACGCGCCGGCGCCCATGCCGATGAAGACCACCGCCAGCAGGCCGGTCAGCCAATCGATGGAGCCGGGCGCCAGAGCGAGTCCCGCATAACCGGTGAACAGCACCAGCGACATGACCCGCGGCTTGAGCAGCAGGGCGTAGTCGACGATCGGCCGGTTGGCGGCGGGGGCTGCCGCCTTCGGGCGGGTCGCCGCGACAGGCGCGGTGTGTTCTGACGGACCGGTCATCGTTGATATGTGATGATCATCGAGTGAAGAAACAACGGCGCGGCTAACCTACACTTTGGGACGGCGTTTCCGCATCCCCTTTTTGCTCCGGGCCCGAGGTTTTATTTCCCCCGAGCAGCGCCCTCGCGGCGATGTAGATGAACAGCACGCCGCCGACGATGGCGAGGCCGCCGCCGCCCGACTGTATGCCGGCGGCCAGCTTGCCGGCGGCCGTGTCGGGATCGAAGCCGACCCCCGCGACCTTGCGCGCCGCGCCCATGCCGCCGGCGGCGAACATGCCGGCGACGAACAGCAACTGGCCGACGGCATAAATCACGATCTGCCAGGAGGCCAGCTTGGCCGGACCCGCGTCCAGGCCGGCCAGCGGCAGGAAGCGGGTATAGAACAGCCCGACGAAGGCGAGATTGATGCCGCCGATCACCCCGTGATAGTGAGCCGGCGTTCGCGTATCGGCGCCGTCGACGAACAGGCCGAAAGCGCCGCCGACGGCGAACAGTATAATCGAACTGACCAGGCTCAGGCCCGCGACCCCCGTCCAATCGACGGCGTCGCGCCGCCGCCAGCCGGCCCAGGCGGCCGCGCCGAGAAACAACAGCGCCGGCGGGGCGAGGGCATACTGGAGATCGGTGAAGGCCTGGAGGAATTCCCCGGTCTGGATATCGAATAGGCCGAAAAACGCGATCCCCGCCAAGCCGCCGGCGAAGGTGAGGCCGGCGATCCACCGGTTGAGCCGGAGACCGGCCAACGGACCGGCGGCCATGGTTTCGGCGAGCAGCCCCCATGCGGTCAGCATCATCGCCAGATTGACGAACTGCAGCATATGGCCGCCGCCCCACATCAGGCGCTCGTTGAAATCGTGGTCGACGGGAGCCCCGCCGAGGCGCCATGCCGCCAGCAGGAACCCGGCCATGGAGGCGACGAACAATATTCCGGCGGTCATGATCATCGGCGTGCCGGTGCCCAGCAGGTTGGGGGCCCGGCCAAAGGCCATCAGCATGCGCAGCACGGCAATCAGGATGCCGAGGCCGAACAGGACCAGCCCGCCATAGAAGACCGGATCGATGATCACCGGAATATAATTGTTGAGGGTCGGCTCGCCGTCGAAGAAGGCGGGGGTAATGATCGCCACCGTCCCGGTGACGGCCAGCGCCAATCCCGCCTCGCCCAGCCGCTGGGTGCGGTCGCCGGCCGGTGAAGAGGCGGCCGCCCATTGGGCGAAACAGGCGAGGACGGCGAGGAACCAGACGGCGAAGGACAGGGCGACATGGGCGACCAGTCCCTTTTCGAAAAAGGCCGCGGGCCACGGCACCATTTCGGAGACGATCGGCATTCTGGACAGCACCAGCAGCACGGCGAACAGGCCGGCCAGGGCCAGGGATGCCACCGCGAGCGCCGCCCAGCCACGCATCAGCCGGCGGCCGCGGCCTTGCGGCAGGGTGTCGAAGGCGGGCGCCATCAGCATCGGCGGCGCCCCTCAGAGGCCGGCGGTTCGGACGGGGTAGATCTGATAGAGCATCACGTACACCGCGATGCCCGAAACCGAGACATACATCCAGACCGGCCACGTCCAGCGGGCGACGGCGCGGTGGCCGTCGAAGTTGCCGCGAAAGGCCCGCCACGCCGTCATCAGCACCATCGGCACGATGGCCATGGCAAGCACGACGTGGGTGGCGAGCAGCGTGAAATAGAAGATACGCACCGGCCCTTCACCCTGGAATTCGAAAATGGGCGCAAAGAACCGAAGCGTCACGTAGCTGATCAGGAACACGCCGGACACGCAGCCGGCGGCGATCATGACGGCGCGATGGGCGTCCTTCCGGCCGCCGCGGATCAGGACAAACCCGGTCAGCAGCAGGATCGTCGCGACGGCGTTCAGGCCGGCGTTCAAGTGGGGAAGGACCTGGATCGCCATGGGCGCCGCGGCCCCTCAGGAGAACCAGCCGGTCTTGATCACCGTCGCCGCGAACATGCCGATGGCGGCGAGCGCAAGAATAACGGCGAACACGATTTGCTTGGAGCGGGGCGTCACGGGTTGGTCACCCTTTCGATGACTATCGATGGATACGGCGCCGGAACAGCAGTGGACCGCCCAACGGGGGCCCGGTGATGTCCCGGGGAAGCGAGATGTAGCACCGGCCATCGGGCGGGGCAACCGATGGCCGCGCGCCAACCCCGCCGGAACCTCACGCGATTGCTACCGGTTCGCAAAAACGCTTGAATTTCCGCCGAATATTCCCATTTCTCCTGGTGTGGATGTTCTTTACCGCCCCGGTCATATCGGGTATAGGGATGATCAATGAGGGTCGTCCGTTCGGGGCGCCGAAAGATGTCTGGAAGGACGCATCGGCTGATCCAGTTTCCGAAGAATATTACTGGATTCCGGGATTACCGTCCCGTCGCAAATGCGCCTGCGCTATTCAACCGAGGAACCGAAATTACATGAAAATGTCCCGTTGGATTTCCATGGCCGCCGTATTCGCTGTTGGGCTGTTTGCGTCCGCCGGCGCCATGGCGCAGCAGCCTCATCCGTGGCAGATGAATTTCCAGAAGGCGGCGACGCCGGTGATGGAAGAAATCATAGAGTTCCACAACTTGCTGCTGGTGATCGAGGTCGCCATCGTCATATTGGTCCTGGGGCTGATGGGGTACATCGTCATCAAGTTCAACGCGAAGGCGAACCCGGTTCCGTCCAAGACCACGCACAACGCGCCGCTGGAGGTCATTTGGACGGTCCTTCCAATCGTTATCCTGGTGGCTATCTCGATCCCGTCGATGAAGCTGTTGTTCTTCATGGACAAGGCCCAGAACCCGGAAATGACCCTGAAGGTCATCGGTAATCAGTGGTTCTGGAGCTACGAATATCCCGATCACGGCAACTTCACCTTCGATTCCAATCTGACCCAGAAGGAAGATCTGCCGGACGACAAGAAGTCGCTCTACCTGCTCGAGGTGGACAACCACGTGGTGCTGCCGGCGGATACCAGCATCAGGCTGCTGTTCACCGCCAACGACGTGCTCCACAACTGGGCGATCCCGTCCTTCGGGGTCAAGATGGATACGGTGCCGGGACGCATCAACGAAGCCTGGATCGAAGTTCCCTCCAAGGACATGGGTACATATTACGGTCAGTGCTCTGAGCTGTGCGGGGTCAATCACGGATACATGCCCATCGCCGTGGACATCGTTTCCAAGGCGGATTTCGCGGCCTGGGTCGAAAAGGCCAAGGAAGAGTTCGCCCGTGCCGATGAACCGGCGGTCGATGTCGCCCGGATCGGCGCCCTGCCTGCCACCGCGGGACGGTAGGCGCGGCCAAAGATAGAAGAAGAGATCGAATAAGAGATAGAAGAGAGGAATATCCATGTCTGATGCCGCAGCCGCACACGATCACGGCCACGACGACCATCATGGTGCGCCGGCGGGCTGGCGCCGCTGGGTCTATTCGACCAACCACAAGGATATCGGAACCCTGTATCTCGTCGCGGCGATGGTCTCGGTGCTCATCGGCGGCGCGTTCTCGTTTATGATCCGGCTGGAGCTTCAGTCGCCGGGCCTGCAGTACATCGAGGATCTGCAGTTCTACAACGTCCTGGTGACCGCCCATGGCTTCGTCATGGTGTTCTTCTTCGTCATGCCGGCCCTCATCGGCGGGTTCGGCAATTGGTTCATCCCGTTGATGATCGGCGCGCCGGACATGGCGTTCCCGCGGATGAACAACATCTCGTTCTGGCTCCTGGTGGTCGGGCTTTTGCTGCTGATGACCTCGGCCCTGGTCGCCGGCGGCGCGGGGACCGGCTGGACGGTCTATCCACCGTTATCGAACGCCACCTTCCATAGCGGCGCCGCAGTCGACTTCGCGATCCTCAGTCTTCACGTGGCGGGCGCATCTTCGATTCTCGGCGCCATCAACTTCATCACCACCATCATGAACATGCGGGCGCCGGGCATGACCTATCACCGGATGCCGCTGTTCATCTGGGCCATGTTGGTGACCGCGTTCCTGCTGCTGCTGGCGCTTCCGGTTCTCGCCGGCGCGCTGACCATGCTGCTCACCGACCGCAACTTCGGGACCACCTTCTTCGAGGCGTCCGGCGGCGGCGATCCGATCTTCTGGCAACACCTGTTCTGGTTCTTCGGTCACCCGGAGGTGTACATCATGATCGTGCCGGCGTTCGGCGTGATCAGCCATGTGGTCTCCACTTTCTCCCGGAAACCGGTCTTCGGCTATCTCGGCATGGCCTACGCCATGGCGGCCATCGGCTTCATCGGCTTCATCGTGTGGGCGCACCACATGTTTACCGTCGGCTTCAACGTCGAGACGCGGGCCTACTTCGTTCTTGCGACCATGGTGATCGCGGTGCCGACGGGGGTGAAGATTTTCTCCTGGCTGGCCACCATGTGGGGCGGGTCCATCGAATTCCGGACCCCGATGCTCTATGCCATGGGCTTTATCTTCCTGTTCGTGGTCGGCGGCGTGACCGGCATTACCCTGGCGAACGCCGGCGTCGACATTGCCTTCCACGACACCTATTTCGTCATCGCGCACTTCCACTATGTGCTGTCGATCGCGGCGGCCTTCGGCATCCTGTCGGGCTTCTTCTACTGGTTCCCGAAGATGTGCGGCAAGATGTACAACGAGGGCTTGGCCAAGATCCAATTCTGGCTGATGTTCATCGGCGTCAACATCCTGTTCTTCCCGCAGCACTTCTCGGGCATGGCGGGGATGCCGCGGCGCATCCCGGACTATCCGGAGGCCTATGCGGGCTGGAACTTCGTCAGCTCGATCGGCGCCTACATCTCCTTCGCCGCCTCGCTGCTGTTCTTCTATATCGTATTCCAGACCCTGCGGTCGGGCGAGAAGGCGCCGGCCAATCCGTGGGGCGAGGGCGCGACGACGCTCGAATGGCAGGTGCCGTCGCCGGCGCCGTTCCACACCCACGACCAGACGCCGGACATGCGTCCGCAACCGGCCGAATAGGAGACGGGATTGAGCGCAGGCCCGAAAATCCCCAAGCGGCGCGGCGCCGGCAACGGCGCCACCGCACTGTCGCTCGTGGTCGTCGTCGCGGGCATGGTGGGCTTGGCGTTCGCCGCCGAGCCGCTCTATCGGACGTTTTGCCAGATAACCGGCTTCGGCGGCACCACCCGGACAGCCGAAGCGGCGCCCCGCGGGATTGCCGACAAGCTGATCACGGTGCAGTTCGACGCCAACGTCAACAGTGAGCTGCCGTGGCGGTTCCGTCCGGCTCAATCGAGCGTCAAACTGAAGCCGGGGCAGGAGGCGCTCGCCTTCTACGAGGCGACCAATCTGTCCGACGAACCCATCGTCGGAACGGCGGTGTTCAACGTGGCGCCGTTCAAGGCGGGCTCCTACTTCAACAAGATTCAGTGCTTCTGCTTTACCGAACAGGTGCTGAAGCCCGGCGAATCCGTGGTCATGCCGGTCACCTTCTTTGTCGATCCCGACATGGTGGCCGATGCCAATACGGCGGACGTCTCGACGATCACCCTTTCATACACGTTCTACGCCGCCGACGATCAATCGAAGGCGGCCCGGATACAGGCGGACCGGAGCGCCCCTTCGGCCGCCGCCGGCAAGAGTTAAGAAGAAGGACAGCGATCCATGGCAAGCGACGCAACCTCCAAACCCCATCATTGGCATGTCGCCGATCCGAGTCCCTGGCCGATCGTCGGCTCGGTCGCCGCGCTGACGATGGCTGTCGGCGGAATCATCTACATGCATACCGGCTTTATCTGGGGATTTCTCCTCGGTGTCGTGTTGACGATGGTCACCATGTGGGTGTGGTTCAAGGACGTCGTCCTGGAGGCCGAGACTCCCGGGCTTCACACGCCGCCGGTACAGGTGGGTCTGAGGATCAGCTTCCTGCTTTTCATCGTCTCCGAGGTGATGTTCTTTTTCGCCTTCTTCTGGGCGTTCTTCCATTCCAGCCTGCCGATCCTGAACCTGGTGGCGGGCCCGTGGCCGCCCGAGGGCATCGAGGTTCTCCACACCTGGGATATTCCGTTCCTCAATACCCTGATCCTGTTGAGCTCGGGGGCGACCCTGACCATCGCCCACCATGCGCTGATCGAGAACAACCGGGAGCGTTTCCTCAATTACACGCTGATCACCGTGATCCTCGGATTCATTTTCCTGGGATTCCAGATCTTCGAGTACTCGGTCGCCGCGTTCAGCCTGCAGGACGGCATCTACCCCTCGACCTTCTTCCTGGCGACGGGTTTCCACGGCTTCCACGTGCTGATCGGCGCGGTATTCCTGACGGTCTGCTACTTCCGCGGGCGCAGCGGCCACTTCAAGCCGGATCACCATGTGGGTTTCGAGGCGGCAGCCTGGTATTGGCATTTTGTCGACGTAGTGTGGCTGTTCCTGTTCATCAATGTCTACTGGTGGGGATCGTCGCCCCTCGGCCATCTACAGCCGTGAGCACGGCGTTTCCGCCGGAGAAAGCCACCCGCAATCCCATTCGCGCCGCCATGGCCGGACGCTGCCCGCGCTGCGCCCGGGGCCGGCTGTTTCAGGGCTACCTGACGGTCGCCGATGCGTGCGACGTCTGTGGATTGGACTACGGTGGACACGATGCCGCCGACGGTCCGGCGGTTTTGATCATCCTGTTTCTGGGGTTCGTTATCGCCGGCATGGTGGCGTGGCTGGAACTGGTCCACCAGCCGCCCGTCTGGGTCCACGTGGTCGTCTGGCCGCCGGTGATCTTCGTCCTGTCCATGGCTTGCCTGAGGCCGCTGAAGGGGGCCTTCATCGGCATTCAGTACCGATACCGTTCGGTGGACCGAGAATTCCCCGGCGGCTGGGAATAGGCGGCCCTGCCCGACAACCTAGAGCTTGAATGATTTGGCCACGTAGCTCGCCAATTGTTCCACGCATTCCTCGACGGAGTGCGACATGGTGTCGACGATCAACTCGGCGTTTTCAGGCGTCTCGTACGGCGCCGAAATACCGGTGAACTCCGGAATCTCGCCGGCGCGCGCCTTCTTGTAGTGCCCCTTTGGATCGCGGGATTCGCAGGTCGCGACATCGGCCTGGATGTAAACCTCGTGAAAGGCGTCCCCCGCTGCATCCCGTGCCATGCGGCGATCGGCCTGATAGGGTGAGATGAAGGCGGTGACGACGACGGTGCCGGCCTCGGCGAACAATGCGGCGACCTCGCCGATCCGCCGGATGTTCTCCGTCCGGTCCTCGGGCGAAAAGCCGAGGTCGCGGTTGAGGCCGTTGCGGACGTTGTCGCCGTCGAGCATGTAGGTCTGATATCCCTCGTCGAACAGGCGCTGTTCGAGATGGGTCGCCAGGGTTGATTTGCCGGAACCGGGCAGGCCCGTAAACCACAAGACCCCTCCCTTGTGTTTGTTGGATTTCCAGCGTGCGTCGTTCGGAACCCGGTGCTGAACGGCAACCAGATTGGATGATTTAGCTTCCACGATATGCCCCGTTCCATGGGAGAGTGCCCCGGACGATCGTCCGGGGGCGGATCAAATGAACCACTCGAAGAGGCGCGTCAAGAGTTTAGGTGCTGCGGGCGCTTGCCGTTCAGTCCTTGAGGCGGGCCTTGTAGGCGGCGGGCATATGGTCCGATCCGGGCTGGTAGGCGACGGTGTAATCGCCGAACGCCTTGATGGCGCTGTCTACGTTTTTGTCTTCCCGTAATTCGAAGGCGTCGAACCCGCAGCGCAGCATGAAAAACAGCTGGTCCTGGAGAACGTCGCCGGTGGCGCGGATTTCGCCCTTGAAGCCATAGCGCTCGCGGAGCAGCCGGGCATGGGAAAACGGCCGGCCGTCATTGAAATTGGGAAAATTCAAGGCCACCAGGTCGAAGCGTCCGAGATCGTCCGCGATCTCATCGGGCGCCTCGTCGCTGTCCAGGCGGACACCCAGCGGGCCATTGTGGGCGCGGATGGCTTCGCCCCGGTCCCGCCAGCACTTGAGCCCGACAATGACCGGCGAACCGTCGGTGGGCAGCGGGTCCTCCTCATCGATGGAAACCCACTCGTCCTCGGAAACCGCCTTGTCTCTAATGAGCGGCATAGAGGGCGTCCTTGAAGGGCTCGTCGCCGACCCGGCGGTAGGTGTCGAGAAACCGCTCGCCGTCCCGACGCCGGGCGCGATAGGTGTCGACGAGCGTCTCGACGGCATTGACCACGTCTTCGGACGCGAAGGCGGGCCCGACCCGCTTGCCGATGTCGGCGTCCGTGTCCGACGACCCGCCAAGGGTGATCTGGTAGAACTCCTCGCCGTTCTTCTCGACCCCGAGGATGCCGATGTGGCCGACGTGATGGTGGCCGCAGGCATTGATGCAGCCGGAAATATTGATCCGAAGTTCGCCGATGTCCGACTGACGCTCGATCTCCTTGAACCGTTCGGCGATGCGCATGGCGACCGGAATCGAGCGCGCCGTCGCCAGGGAGCAGAAGTCCATGCCTGGGCAGCTGATGATGTCGCCGATCGCTTCGATGTTGGGCGTGGCGAACCCGAGGTCCGTCAGCCGCGCCCACAGTTCGGGCAAGTCCTTTTGGCGCACATCGGCGAGGACCAGGTTTTGGCGGTGGGTCACCCGGATGTGGCCGAGGCTGAACGCGTCCGCCAGGTCGGCCACCGCATCCATCTGATCGTCGGTGGCGTCCCCCGGCGCCTCGCCCAGCGGCTTCAGCGACAGATTGACGATGGCGTAGCCCGGCTGCTTGTGGGCGGCCACGTTCCGGTTGAGCCATTGCCCGAAACCGGCCTCTTTCTCGGATGCCGCGATCACCTCGGGCGTGTCGTCCGGCAGGTCGTCATAGTCCGGCGGCGCGAAGAACCCTTTGATGCGGTCGAGTTCTTCCTCATCCAGGGTCAGACGGTCGTCGTATTCCATATCGGCGTATTCGGCCTCGACCTTTTCGGTGAAGGTCTCGACGCCCAGTTCGTGAACCAGGATTTTGATCCGCGCCTTGTAGATATTGTCCCGCCGGCCTTCCATGTTGTAGACCCGCAGGATGGCCTCCAGATAGCGGAGGAGTTCATTCTTCGGCAGGAATCCGCGGACCACCTTGGCGATGAAGGGGGAGCGTCCGAGCCCGCCGCCGACCAGCACCTTGAAGCCGACGTCGCCGGCTTCGTTCTTCACCATGCGGATGCCGATATCGTGGACGTTGATCGCCGCCCGGTCGGTTTCGGCCGCCGTGATGGCGATCTTGAACTTGCGCGGCAGGAACGAAAATTCCGGGTGAAGAGTAATGAACTGGCGGATGATCTCGGCGTAAGGCCGGGGATCCTCGATTTCATCCCGGGCGACGCCGGCGAAGGGATCCGAGGTGACATTCCGGTTGGCGTTGCCGCTGGTTTGGATGGCGTTCATCTCCACCTCGGCGAGGTGGGCCAGGATGTCCGGCGTATCCTCCAGCTTGGGCCAGTTGTACTGGATGTTCTGACGCGTGGTGAAATGGCCGTAGCCCCGGTCGTATTCCCGGGCGATGAAGGCCAGCTTGCGGAGCTGCGTCGACGACAGCAGCCCGTAGGGAATGGCGACCCGCAGCATATAGGCGTGAAGCTGCATGTAGAGGCCGTTGCGCAGCCGGAGCGGCCGGAACTCGTCCTCGGACAGCTCGCCGCGCACCCGGCGGGCGACCTGATCCCGGTACTGCTCCACCCGCTCGTTGACTAGGGTCTGATCGAATTCGTCGTATTTGTACATCATGTTCATGGCGAAGATTCCCGAGGCGGGGCTAGCGGCCGCTGCCCGTCAGCGCGATGGTCGGGCCCTTGGCCCGTACCTGCTCGCGGAACCGGATCGGCCGAACGTCGGTTCCGGCGGCCTCCACGGCGATGAGATAGGTGTCGACGACGGTGCAGTCGTTGACGGATTTATCGGCGGATTTCAACAGTGCGTCGGCTTCCCCGTCGGTGACGAAATGGCCTTCGTTCACCGACGTGCTCCAGCCGCCGTCGGCGGTCAGATAGACCACGGCGCCGTCGCTCAGCCGGTTTGCGGTCACCATTTGGTGGCTCATGGGCGGAAATCCGTCAAAAGTGGAGCGGCACTATAGTTTGCACACTCTGATGTGTAAATGGCTTCTTAATAACATTATTTTTGTGTGAATAATGCGTCTTTTCGTGGCCGAGGCGACGGATTTGGGTATGCCGGGCGTTAGACAGGTACGATACGAACATGGGTTTCGAATGGTATGGGGAGTTCAAGGGGCCATTCGGCCGGATCGGGCTCAGGCGCCACCGGTTCGGCGCATCGGCGAGACCGCTTTCCGGGATCGACTTCGGGGTACGCGTTAAGTAGATAGTACGACTTGCCGCGACGCCACGATCTCAATGCCAAGCGAGCCCCTGAGCAAACCGATGAACGACCCCACGCCCGAAAGCGACGCCGCGCTGGTCCGCCGGATCGGCGAGGGGGAGTCCGAGGCCTGCCGTATCATCGTGGACTTATATTTGGATCGAATTGTCGGCTATGGATACAGGATGCTTGGTGACCCGGTCGAGGCCGAGGACGTGGCTCAGGAAGCCTTCCTCAGGCTTTGGCGGCAGGCGCCCAAATGGCGGGCCGAGGCGCCCGTGGTTCACTGGCTGCACAAGGTCACGTATAACCTGTGTATCGACCGGCTCCGAAAGGCCAAGCCGGTTTCCATCGACGCCGTGCCCGAGCCGCCCGATCCGGCCAAGAGCGCGGCCGCCGAGGTCCATCAGGGGGAACTGGCAAACGCGATTAACGGCGCCATCCAGAAGCTCCCCGAGCGTCAAAGGGCGGCGATCGTGATGGTGCACCAGGAGGGATTGAGCAATATCGAGACGGCGGAGATCATGGAAATCAGTGTCGAGGCCGTCGAATCGTTACTGGCGCGCGGGCGCCGGGGTCTGAAAAAATCACTGGCCGGGCTGCGGCCGGAACTCAAAGGAGATATTTAGTTGGCTCAAGGCAGGAACAGGGAAAACGGCATGAGCCCCGAGGAATTCGCCGATCTGCTGGACCGCTGGGGCGCGGACCTGGAGACCTGGCCGCTGGCCGAGCGGGATGCGGCGGGGCGGCTGATCGAGGGATCGGATCGCGCGCACGCCATGCTCGCCGAGGCCGAGGCCCTGACCGCCGTGTTGCGCGAAATGCCGCCGGTGCTGGCGTCGCCCGAATTGAAGGCGCGGGTACTGTCGGACGCGGCCGGCGGCCCGGCTGCGGCCAACGGCGATCTCCTGAAGGCGCTGTGGCCGTTCGGGCCCATCTGGCGTCCGGCGCTTGGCCTGGCCGCCGCGGCCTGCCTGGGGATCGCCCTCGGCATCACCTCGCTGTCCGGCACGGCGGTCGAGGAGCAGGTGGTCGAAGGGTTCGGCGAGGACGTATTGGTGATCGCCGGCAACCTGCCTGCCGGTGTGGGACAAGAGAATGACTTCTAAACGCTGGGCCATCATCTTTTTCATTTCGCTGGCCTTGAACATCTTCCTGGCCGCGGTAATCGGCGCCGGCATCTGGAAATGGAAGGAGCGCCAGGCGTTTCGCGGGCCGCCCGTTTACTCGGCGCCGTGGGCCGGACGTGTGCTGGGCGACGAGGTGCGGGAGAAATCCCGGGCAATCATGCGCGAACGGAGGGCGGCAATCCGCGAATCGCGGCGCCGGTTCCGCGAGCTGCACGAAGCCGCGCAGGCGGCGCTGACCGCCCGGCCCTATGACCGGGCCGCGCTGGAGAAGGCATTGGCCGATCTTCGCGCGCACTCTCAACGGGCGCAGACCGGCATGCACGGCAATCTGGCCACGCTCTCGGATCAGCTCACCGACGCCGAGCGCCAGGAGCTGAGCGCCAACGTAGGCCGGATGATCGAGCGCCGGGCCGAGCGCTTCCGCCGCCACCGGGAACGGCGCGAGGGCGACGGAAACTAACGCCGCCGGCGTTTGGGTGGCTGCGTAATACGGAATTGGTTCGACGGGAGTCCCGACATGTTCGGACGCAAAAGTATCATCATCGTGATCGTCGTTGTTGCCGCCGCCGGCATCGGTTTCGGCGTGGTCGATGCGGGCAGTGATGACCAAACTGCCGTTTACCGGACCGCAGCGATTGACCGCGGCAATGTCCTCAAATCCGTCTCGGCGTCCGGCCAGTTGAATGCTGTTGTTACCGTCGAGGTCGGTTCCGAAATTTCCGGCCAGATTTCCGAGTTGAAGGCGGACTTCAACTCGGTCGTCCGGGCCGGCCAGGTGATCGCCCGCATCGATTCGGAGAGTTTCGAGGCCAGAGTCGAGCAGTCGGCCGCGGAGTTGGCGGTCGCCGAGGCCACCGTTACCACCAAGAAAGCCGCGCTCTCTCAGGCCCGCGCAAATCGGGACAACGCCCGCGCCACGCTTGCCGCCTACAAGGCGGATGTCGAGCGCGCGACCGTGAACGCCGTCGATCTGGAGCGCGAATATGGCCGCAAGGCGCGTCTGCGCGAGCGTGGTGTCGTCGCGGTCTCGGTCGTCGATTCCGCGAAGGCGGCATACGATTCCGCCGTCGCGCAAATTCGTTCCGCCGAAGCGCGGCTCGCCGCGCACGGCTCGACGGTTGCCGCCCGCAACGCAAGCATCAGCATGGCGAAAGCCGAGATTGTTCACGCCCGGGCTCAGGTTGAGCAGAAGCGCGCCGCCCTGAATATCGCCAAGGTCAATCTCGACAACACGTTCATCCGCTCGCCGGTGGACGGCGTGGTCATCGGCCGCAACGTCGACATCGGTCAGACCGTGGCGGCCAGCTTGCAGGCGCCGACCCTGTTCACTATCGCCCAGGAACTCCGCGAGATGCAGGTCGAGACGAACATCGACGAGGCCGATATCGGCCAGATTTCGTCGGGCCAGAATGCCACGTTTACCGTCGATTCCTTCGCCGGCCGCACCTTCCAGGGCACCGTCACCCAGGTTCGAAAGCAGCCCAAGTCGGTGCAGAACGTGGTCACCTACACGGTGGTCATCAATGTGGACAACGCCGATTTGCGGTTGTTGCCCGGCATGACGGCCAACGTCGAGGTCAAGGTGTCGGACCGCAAGGATGTATTGCGCATCCCCAATACGGCGCTGCGCTTCACCCCGCCCGGCAAAGAGCCCGTGGCGGCGAACGCCGGCCAGCGTCGAGGACCGGGTGGACCGGGCATGCGCGGTCCCGGCGGCGATCCCCAGGCCCGGCGGGCAGCGGCGCAGAAGCGCATGAACGAGCTGGCCGAATTTCTCGGCCTGTCGGAAGAGCAGAAATCCCAGGTGCGTGACCTCAACCGGCAGATGTTCCAGCGCATCCGGGCGATGCGTCGGGCCGGCGGCGGACCCGAGTTTCGGGACACCGTCCGCAAGATGCGCCGGGACAACAACCAAAGAATTCTCGCCCTTCTGAACCCGGCGCAACAGCGGAAGTTCCGCGCCCGGATCACCGAACGCCGGGCCAACCCGGCCACCCGCGCCCACGTGTGGGTTCTGGAGGACGGCGAACCGAAGCGCGTGCAGGTCTTCATCGGCGTCGGCGACGGCAAGTCCACCGAAATGGTCCGCGGGCCGCTCAAGGACGGCGATGTGGTCCTGACCGGCATCAACCGGTCGGCCGAGGCGGGCTCCAGACGTTTCTTCCGCTTCGGGCTCTGATTGCCATGACCGGCGCGCTCATCCAGGTGACGGGTCTCTCCAAGGACTACATCCTCGGCGACAACGTGGTCCGCGCCCTCCGCGACGTGGACCTGACCATCGCCGCCGGCGAGTTCGTCGCCATCATGGGACCGTCCGGGTCGGGCAAGACGACCATGATGAACCTGCTGGGCTGTCTCGATACGCCGACCCGCGGCACCTACCTACTCGATGGCGTCGACATGTCCGGGCTTCATCCCGACGAACTGGCCGAGACGCGAAACACCAGGATCGGGTTCGTCTTCCAGAGCTTCAATCTTCTGGCCCGCACCTCGGCCGCCGACAACGTCCAGCTTCCCTTGATGTATGCCCGTCTGAACAAGGCCCGGCGCCGTGAAGCGGCGGAGCGGGTACTCAACGATGTCGGGCTCGGCGACCGCATGGACCATCAGCCCTCGCAGCTCTCCGGCGGCCAGCAGCAGCGGGTCGCCATCGCCCGAGCCCTGGTCAACGGTCCGCAGCTTATTTTCGCCGACGAGCCGACAGGCGCGCTCGATACCCGGACTGGGGTCGAGATCATGGCGATCTTCCAGCGGCTCAATCGGGAGGCCGGCATGACCGTGGTGCTGGTCACCCACGAAGCGGACGTAGCCTGTTTTGCCGACCGGGTGGTGCGGTTCCAGGACGGCATGGTGATTTCCGACACCCAAACCGAAACCCGCGAGGATGCGGACGCGCTTCTGAAAAGCATGAATGTGCCGGAGGCGGCGGAATGACCTATGCGGATTCCATCTCCGCCGCGCTCGGGGCGATCCGGGTCAATATCCTGCGGAGCGTCCTGACGGCCCTCGGGATCATCATCGGCGTCGGCGCGGTGATCATCATGATTTCCGTCGGCGCCGGCGCCCAAAAGCGGGTCGACGAATTGATCAAGAGCCTGGGTTCGAACCTGGTGCTGGTGCTGCCGGGAACGACCACGTCCAGCGGCGCGCGGGGCGCCCGGGGCTCCCGCCCGACCATCACCGAAGACGACGCCATCGCCATCCAAACCGAAATCGATTCGGTGAAGGTCGCGGCACCCATCGTTCGCGGTTCGGGGCAGCTCATCTTCGGCAACAAGAACTGGTCGACCACCATCATGGGAGTGACGCCGGAATACCAGGAAGCCCAGGAATGGATCGTCGCCGGCGGCCGCTGGTTCTCCCACGAAGAGGCCAAGGGCGCGGCCAAGGTGGCCCTGGTGGGCGAAACCATCATCGAGAACATGTTCGAACCCGGGGACGACCCCGTGGGCCAGATCGTCCGGGTCAAGCGGGTGCCGTTCACCATCGTCGGCACCCTCGTTCCCAAGGGCGAGACTCCCCGGGGCACCGACCTGGACGACACCATTTTCGTTCCCCTGGCGACGGCCAAGAAGCGGCTCCTCGGCGGGCGCCGGCTGAAGGGCCGCCTGGTTTCCACCATGTACGTCAAATCCCACTCCGCGGCCGAGGTGGACGATACCATCCGGGAGATGACCGGCCTTCTGCGGCAGCGCCACAAAATCCGGCCGGGTCAGCCGGACGACTTCTATGTCCGCAACCTGTCCTCCATATTGCAGGCGCGGGCCTCGTCGTCCCGGGTGATGACGCTCCTTCTGGCCGCGGTGGCGAGCATTTCGCTGGTGGTCGGCGGCATCGGCATCATGAACATCATGCTGGTCAGCGTCACCGAACGGACCCGCGAGATCGGCCTCCGCATGGCCATCGGCGCCCGCAAGAAGGACATCCAGAACCAGTTTCTCATCGAAGCGGTGACCCTCAGCCTGATCGGCGGATTGATCGGCATCGCCGTCGGTCTCGCGGGTTCCATCGGTATATCGAACCTCGGCGACTGGCCGACCGTCATTCGGCCGGAAAGTGTCGTCCTCGCCTTCGGCTTCGCCGCCGTGGTCGGCATTTTCTTCGGTTTTTATCCGGCCCGGAAGGCGTCCCGTCTCGATCCCATCGAGGCGTTGCGATACGAATAGGGCCTGACAGTCCGGGATTATTTGCTACGCTCCCGTCATGCCGACGACGCTCATCACCGGCGCCAACCGGGGCATCGGCCTCGAACTGGCGCGCCAGTATCTCGCCGAGGGCTGGCGGGTGCATGCCGCCTGCCGGAACCCCGACGAAGCCCGCGAACTGAAGGATCTGTTCGGAGACCTCAATGTCCACGAGATGGATGTAACCCTGCAGCATGAGATCGACGCCGTCTCCGATCGGATCGGCGGGGAGGCCATCGACCTGCTGATCAACAACGCCGGCATCGCCGACAATTACGGCACCGGCGTGCTGGAGGGCAAGGACGACCCCGATCCCGCCAACTACGACTACGACGTCTGGGCCGAGGTCCTGAAGGTCAACGTGCTGGGACAGGGCCGGGTCACCGGCGCCTTCGCCGACAACGTGGCGGCGAGCGACAGGAAGATCATCGCCATGATGGCGTCCGGCCTGTCGAGCATCGAGAACACCTGGATGGGGGGGCGCTACGCCTACCGCACCTCGAAGGCGGCGCTCAACATGATGATGCGGGGCATCGGCGCGTGGCTGGAGCCCCGGGGCGTCATCGTCGTCTCCATCGCGCCCGGCTGGACCAAGACCGACCTCGGCGGGCCCAACGCCGTGAACACGGTCGA
>CAZUGT010000282.1:0-4175 GCA_964620095.1 uncultured Rhodospirillaceae bacterium
CTCCCAAACCGAGGCGGCGCTGCACATGATCGAGGCGTCCATCCAGGAGGGCGGGCGGGAACGCCTGAAAAAGTACCAAAGCCGGCTGAAGCTGGAAGGCTATTTCGCCGGACCGGTCACCGGGGAGCCGGCAACCGTTGAGGAAACTCTAACCGCATTGCGGCGCTGCCTCGCGGAAGGATGTAGCCTCCGGCCGCCACTCTGATTTGCGTAGCGAGCCATGGGCGGCCGGGCCGCCCGCAAGCAAAACAAACCACAAACACCGTTACCCATGTAACCGGTCCATAGTGTTACCCATCTATCCGGTTGCTCACGGCACGGCCCGTCATTTCGAATTGCCCATCCGCCGATCGTCTGTAATCTAGCCCCGACCAGCCCCGAAACGGGTTTTGACAGGGGGACGGAATGGCCGATCTCGAAAGCGCCCTCGGCGCCATCGTCGGCGAGGCGGGGGTGCTCACCGCCGGCGGCGACAAGGAAAAGTACCTCACCGATTGGGCGGGGGCGAATACCGGCCGGGCGGCGGCCGTCGTCCGGCCCGCATCCACAGCTGAGGTTTCCGCCGTGCTCAAATGGGCCAACGAAACCAAAACGCCGGTGTTTCCCCAGGGCGGGAACACGGCGACCTCGGGCGGCGGGGTGCCCGACGGGGCAGGCAATTCCATCGTCCTTTCCCTGGAGCGCATGAAGAGGGTGAGGGAGACCAGCGTCTCGGCGCGCACCATCACCGTCGAAGCCGGCGTCGTGCTGCAGGAGATCCACCGGCTCGCCGAGGAACGGGACCTGTTCTTCCCCCTGAGCCTCGGCGCCCAGGGCTCGTGCATGATCGGCGGCAACCTCGCGACCAATGCCGGCGGCATCAACGTGGTCCGCTACGGCAACGCCCGGGAACTGTGCCTGGGACTGGAAGCGGTGCTGCCCGACGGCCGGGTGATGGACGTGCTGACCGGGCTCCACAAGGACAATACGGGCTACGACCTCCGCGACCTGTTCATCGGCTCGGAAGGGACCCTCGGCGTGATCACCGCGGCGACCCTCAAGCTCTTCCCCCTGCCCAAGGCCCGGGCGACGGCCTTCGCCGCCGTTCCCGACATCAACCGCGCCCTCGAACTGCTCAACCGGATGCAGGCCGAAACCGGCGGCGCCGTCGAAGCGTTCGAAATGATCCCAAAGCTGATGATGGAGCAGTACGAGAAGCACCTGCCCCACCTGAAGCGTCCCTTCGCCGATCCGCCCGGCCTCTCTATCCTGATGGAGATCGCGGCGACCTCGGACCGCGACGCGGCGCCGGCGGCGGACGGCGCGGTTCCCGTGACCGCGCAACTGGAGGCCATCCTGGGCGAAGCCTTCGAGACCGGCCACGTCACCGACGCGGTGATCGCCGCCGCCGAACAGCAGCGCCTGGAGTTCTGGGAGCTTCGGGAATCGGCCTATGAGGCGGTGGTGAAATCGGGACCGCGGATCGGTTTCGATATTTCCCTGCCCCTGGATCAGGTCCACGATTTCGTCGCCAATACGGAAGCCGTGGTGGAGGGGATTTTTCCCGGAGCCAAGCTCTCCAGCGTCGGCCATCTGGGCGACGGCAACCTTCACTACACGGTCTATCCGCCGGACGGCGGGGCGGACCGGCTGGAGGAGCTTCGGGCCGAGATCAAGCGGGCGGTCCTCGATTCGGTGGGCGGCTACCGGGGCTCGTTCTCGGCCGAACACGGCATCGGGGATTCGAAACTCAAGGAAATGGCCGCCTACAAGGACCCGGTGGCCATCGAGGTGATGAAATCCATCAAGGCCGCGCTGGACCCCAACGGCATCATGAACCCGGGCCGGGTGCTCCCGGCCTGAATTGCGGGAAAATCCGGCGGCCGCCAGTCGTGGATGCTTTGACCCTCTCCCCTGGAGGGATAGGGATGCGGAGGCTTGGTGAGCGAACAGCGAGCCTTAGCCGTAGCCGGGTGAGGGGGAGCGGTCGTTTCACCCCCACCCTAACCCTCCCCCTTCAAGGGGGAGGGGATAATTTTTCCGATTCTTAGACCGCGGGCGCGCGGATGGAGCGTCCTACTCGATGCCGACCAGTTCCAGGTCGATGATCAGGTCGTGGCCGGCCAGCGGATGATTGCCGTCGACGGTGACCTTGTCGTCATCGACGGCGAGGACGATCATCCGGACCTCATGGCCCTCGTCGCTCCGGGCCGAGAGCATGGCGCCCGGCTCCAGCGTCACCTCGTCCGGGATATCGGCCCTCGGAATGTCGTAGACGAAGTCCTCGTTCCGCTCGCCGAAGGCGTCGGCCGGCGAGAGGTTGAGCGTCTTCCTGTCGCCCTGCTCCATGCCGACGATGCCGTTCTCGACGGCGGGCATGATCTCGCCCTTGCCGAGCTGGATGCGCATGGGCTGGGCGTTGATGGTGGATTCGAATTCCCGGCCGTCGCCGACCTTGCCGACGAAGTGGACGTGGACCGTATTTCCCAGTGCCGCGGCCATGGAGGGTCACCTTCCAAAAGACAAAGGGCGATCCGGCGCGCATACGGCCGTATCGCCCATTCCGAGAGGCTGTTCCGGGACGGCCGGTCACAAGAGGCGGCCGCCCCGTTTGCAGGCTGACGTCAGTCGAGCGCGTTCAGGTTGTCGGCGGCCGAGCGGCCGTCCCGGCCGGGAACCACCTCGAACTCGACCTTTTGACCTTCGCGGAGACCGGTGAGACCGGCGCGCTCCACGGCGGAAACGTGCACGAACACGTCCTTTCCGCCATCTTCGGGCTCGATGAACCCATAACCCTTCGTGGCATTGAACCACTTCACGGTACCAGTAGGCATAACACTTCCTTCTCGTTTCCATTTCATGCGGGCGCCGGCGCGGTTTGGCGACGGCCACCCAAGTTACGGCGATACTGTTTCTGGAAGTGCCGTTTCGTCTGTGGAAAGGGATCACACCGGAAATGCAGAACGCGTCGCAACTATATTAACCTATTCCGGCGCCTTGGAATAGCCCGCAATGCAGGGAGGGCTTCCGGCCCGAAAATGGCCGAAATTTTGGACGCCCCGGCCCCTGACTCGGGCGTTCGGGGCTGATAGCATTCCACCCGGCAATTTTCCGGCGAAAAGGGGGGACTATCATGACCATTCTCGACGGCCAGCGGGTCATCGCCATCGAAGAGCACTATTACGACCTGGACCTTGTGGACTTGTACACCGGGGTCGACGCCAGGACCGGCGGCTGGGTGCGGGACGCCCTGATCGAGGTGGGCGAAGAGCGGATCAAGTCCATGGACGATGCCGGCATCGACGTTCAGGTTCTGTCCCACGGGGCGCCGTCCACCCAGCGCCTGGACGCCGAAACCGGCAGGAAGATGGCGACCTTGGTGAACGACAACCTCAAGGCCATTTGCGACGCGCACCCGGACAGGTTCGCCGGCTTCGCGGCCCTGCCGACCGCCGACCCGGAGGCGGCCGCGGACGAACTGGAGCGCGCGGTGAACGATCTGGGCATGAAGGGCGCCATGATCCACGGGCTGATCGGCGAGGAGCGGGCGTTCATCGACGACAAGCGCTTCTGGCCCATCTTCGAGCGCGCCGAAGCCCTCGACATGCCCCTCTACATCCACCCGGCCAACCCCCACCCGGCGGTGGTGGACGCCTATCTCAAGGACTACGTCGAGGACTTCCCGGGGATCGTCAATGCGGGCTGGGGCTTCACCATGGAGACGGCGACCATCGGCATCCGCATCGTCCTGTCGGGCGTCCTGGAGAAGTACCCGGGCGTGAAAATCATCCTGGGGCACCTGGGCGAGACCCTGCCGTTCCTCGCCTGGCGGATCAACATGGCTCTGCAGCGGCCGGGCAATGCGGCGTTTCCTTTCAAGGAGACGTTCTGCCGGAACTTCTACGTCACCACGTCCGGATTCTTCTCCGACCCGGCGCTGCTCTGCTGCATCCAGGAAATGGGCGCCGATCACATCCTGTTCGCCATCGACTATCCGTTCGTCAGGAACGAGCCGGGACCCCACTGGATGGACCGGCTGATGCTCAACACCGGGGACAAGGCCAAGATTCTCCACGGCAACGCCGAAGCCATATTGAAGATGTAGCGTGGCCGGGGTGGCTCGAAACGGCGATCGGACCCGCGCCCGGCCGCACCCCCCTCACTCTTTTTTGACCCCCTCACCCTGACCCTCTCCC
>CAZUGT010000283.1:0-2704 GCA_964620095.1 uncultured Rhodospirillaceae bacterium
GGCCAGCTGGCGAGGCTCGGCGGTCGCTTCCCGCGTCTCGGCGCGGCCGCGGCGCCCGTCCTTCCTGCTGGTGGCGGGGGCAGCACCGTTTCGCGCCCTTTTTGCGGTCCGGGTGCGCTCGATGAGATGGCGGCGGTAATCGCCGAGATCGCCGTCGAACCGCCGACAGCCGCCATCCTCCACCAGCCACAGTTCATCGGCGACGATCTCCACCAGGTGAGGATCGTGGCTCACCAGGACGACAGCGCCCTCATAGGCATTGAGCGCGTGCGCGAGAGCTTCGCGGGCATCGACGTCCAGGTGGTTGGTGGGCTCGTCGAGCAGCAGAATATGGGGGGCTTCGATACTCATCAGGCAGAACAGCAGCCGGGCCTTCTCGCCGCCCGACAGGTCGGCGACGTTGGTTTCCGCCTTGTCGGCGCCGAAACCGAAACGCCCGAGGTGGGCACGCACCTTGGTCTCGGCGGCATCCGGCAGGGCCCGTCCCGCCAGCACCAGGGGGGTCGCCTTCAGATCGAGTTCGTCGGCCTGGTGCTGGGCGAAATAGCCCACATTGAGCTTTTTGGGCCGGCGCATCCTGCCGTCCAGACACTCGAGCCGTCCCGCCAGCAGCTTGACCAGGGTCGACTTGCCGTTGCCGTTGGCACCGAGGAGCGCGATCCGATCCTCCATGTCGACGCGGAGATCGAGGTCCCGCAACACGGCTTTCCCGCCGTAGCCGACGGCAACCCCGTCCATGGTGATCAGCGGCGGCGGCGCGGGATCCGGATTGGGAAATTCGAACGTCGCGGTACGTTCCTCCATGACCGAGGCGATGGGTTCCATCCGCGCCAGCATCTTGAGGCGGCTCTGGGCCTGACGGGCCTTGGTGGCTTTGGCCCGGAAGCGGTCGACGAAGGCCTGGATGCGGCATTGCTCCGCCAGTTGTCTGGCGCGCAGGCCGGCTTCCCGGGCCAAGCGTTCGCGCCGGGTCTTTTCGAAGGTGTCATAGCCGCCGCGGTATGCGGTGAGCTTTTGGCCGTGCAGATGAACGATCCCGTCGGCGACCCAGTTCAGGAGCGTCCGCTCGTGGCTGATCACCACCAGGGTGCCCGGCCAGGAAGCGAGATAACTCTCGAGCCACATGGTCGCCTCGAGGTCCAGGTGGTTGGTGGGCTCGTCGAGGAGCAGCAGATCGGGCCGGGCGAAGAGCGCGCCGGCAAGCGCCACCCGCATCCGCCAGCCGCCCGAAAATTCCGCGCACGGGCGCCGTTGCGCCGCCTCGTCGAAGCCGAGACCGGCAAGGATCGCCGCCGCCCGGGCAGGGGCGGTATGGGCGTCGATGTCGGCAAGCCGGGTATGGATTTCGGCAATGCGGTCAGGGTCGGCCGCGGTCCCGGCTTCGGCGGTCAGCGCGTCCAACTCGGCATCCGCCGCCAGCACCGTGTCGAGCAGGTTCTCGGGCCCGCCGGGCGCCTCCTGGGCGACGGTGCCGACGCGGGCCCGGCCGAGCACCGACACCTCGCCTTCATCGGGGGAAACCTCTCCGGTGATCAGGCGGAAGAGCGTCGTCTTGCCTGCCCCGTTGCGCCCGACCAGGCCGACCTTCCGGCCCTTGGCCACGGAGACCGTGGCGTGATCGAAGAGAGTCCGCCCGCCGATCCGGTAGGTAAGGCCGTTGATCTGGAGCATGGGGCGGCCGCGCGGCCTAGAACCGCGGGCTCACGTCGCGAAAGGACGCCAGCAGTTCGTCGAATTCGTCGCGGGCCGGGAAATGGGGGAACTCCTGGATGACATTGTCCGGGGCATGAATCAGGAACCCGGCGTCGGCTTCGCCCAGCATGGTGGTGTCGTTGTAGGAATCGCCGGCGGCGTAGACCGTGTAGTTGAGCGCCTTCAACGCCTTGACCGCTTCGCGCTTGTGGTCCTTCATCCGCAGATTGTAGCCGGCGATGCGGCCGTCCTCGGCGACGGTCAGGCGGTGGCAAAACAGCGTCGGCCAATCCAGTTGCCGCATCAACGGCTCGGCGAAATCGTAAAACGTGTCCGACAGGATCACCACCTGGAACAGGGTCCGGAGCTCGTCGAGGAAGTCCTTCGCGCCGGGCAGGGGGCCGAGCCCGGCGATCACCTCCTGGATGACCGGCAGCTTGATCCCGTGCTCGTCCAGGATTCTCAGCCGCTGGGTCATCAGCACATCGTAGTCGGGAATGTCGCGGGTGGTGGCCCGAAGTTCCTCGATCCCGGTGCGTTCGGCCACCCCGATCCAGATTTCCGGGACCAGGACACCCTCCATATCGAGGCAGACGACTTCCAACGAGCTTCTCCGGAGATTCAATTCAGGGGACCCGAAACGCCGCGGGGTATAACACATGTGAGGCGGAAACCAATCCCCGAGTTTGGGACGGGAATATGAAATACATTAAATTTATGTGTATTATTGAATTAATCCATTTATTTATTGTGAAATAATCTCATATCACCTATATCAACCGTGAAATATGCGGGGCCGGGTTGGCCCTCCAGGGGAATATTCATGACCGCAGCCGCTCTAGCCTTTCCCGCCGGCCAGCTGGCGTTCTTTCAATCACCGGTTTTCGAACTCAACCCCAGCGGTCACGCGCCGCTCGCCGGACGGGTGTGTTTCTCCACCTCCCTGCCGACCCGGGCCGAGATCGAGGTCAGCGACGGCGACCGGACGTGGCGAATCCCCACCGGCGGCGAA
>CAZUGT010000284.1:0-32413 GCA_964620095.1 uncultured Rhodospirillaceae bacterium
CATTTATGGACATTTGATGACTTGGTTAAATTCCAATTTGGCGTTTTTTTGAGCACTTTTTGGCCCGCGGAAACCCCTGGAAACCCCTCCGGCGAGGCCCGCGAACCATGCTCTCTTATCCATATGTGCGATTTGACGCCCGATGCCAGTCCCAACCTAGCGCCAAATGAAGATCGTCATGGCCGGGCCCGGACCCGGTCATCCAAGCGTAGCGCCGGCCGTCAGACGTGGATGCCCGTGTCAAGCACGGGCATGACGGCTGGAGGGTGTAGCGTCACTCGAAACCAATTTCTCTCCCCCTGGGCCTACTCCGCCGAAGTAGCCTTCGGCTACGAAGGCTGGAAGGGGGAGGTCGAGACGCCCGGCATCAGCCGGGCGTCGAGGGTGGGGGGGACTGGTATCGGGCGGCAAATCGCACATATGGGTAAGGGAGCATTGTCCGCGGGCTTCGCCGTATGGGTTTCTCCGGACCAAAATGTGCCCAAAAAAACGCCAAGTTGGAATTTAACAAGGCCATCAAATGTCCATAAATGCCCATAAATGCCTATACCGGCCCGCGCGATCGGGCCGGATTCGAAATTTTCGTTGGAAACAAATTCCAACTCCCCCGATGTGCCGATTCGTTCCGGGGCGCTTGCTCCCGCCGACGGGAATCGGGTAGGGGGGAGACATGGAGCCGACGCCCGAACAGCAGGCGGAAATCTGCTGCGCCCGCGCCGCCCCGGCGCAGACCGGGACCCGCCGGAGCCGGTTGGCGGTTCCGGCGGTGCCGTTCTCCGTCTTGGTGATCGCGGTTCTGACAGCCGTCCATGTTGCGGCCGCCCCGTCGGCCGCCGGCGAGATCGAGCTCGGCCCCCGGCCCTATTTCCTCATCGACCGGATGCGCGACGGCGCCCTCAAGACCAGGCTGCTGTCCTGCGCCGACCGGCCGATGAAGCGGAAACTGTTCTCCATCGGCCACCGCGGGGCGCCGCTGCAATTTCCCGAACACACGGTCGAGTCGAACCGGGCGGCCGCCCGCATGGGCGCCGGCATTCTCGAATGCGACGTGACGTTCACCAAGGACAAGGAACTGGTTTGCCGCCACGCCCAGAACGACCTTCATACCACCACCAATATCCTGGCGACGCCGCTGGCGGCGAAATGCACCCGGGGATTTACCCCCGCCGGGGGCGGCAGGGAGGCGGCGGCGGAGTGCAGGACGAGCGACCTTACGCTGGCGGAATTCAAGACCCTCGAGGGCAAGATGGATGCGGCCGGGAGCGGCGCCGCCACCGTCGAGGAGTACATGGACGGCACGGCCGGCTGGCGCACGGATCTCTACGCGGCGGGCGGCGGAACCCTTATGACCCACGCGGAGTCCATCCGCCTGTTCCGGAGCCTCGGCGCGAAGTTCACGCCCGAGCTCAAATCTCCCGCCGTGGACATGCCCTTCGACGGCTTCTCCCGGGAAGACTACGCCCAGAAGCTGATCGACGAGTACAAGGCGGCCGGGGTGCCGCCCGGGGACGTCTGGCCCCAGAGCTTCGATCTCGCCGACGTCAAATACTGGATCGACAACGAACCGGCCTTCGGCCGCCAGGCGGTCTATCTCGACGGACGCTACGACGTGAGCGGTTTCGATCCGCTGAAGCCGGAGACCTACCGGCCGTCCATGGCGGAACTCAAGGGAATGGGGGTCAACTACATCGCGCCGCCCATGTGGATGCTGGTGACCGTCCGGGAGGGCGAGATCGTGCCCTCGCCCTATGCCGAGGCCGCCAAGGCCGCGGGACTGAAGCTGATGACTTGGACGCTGGAGCGCTCGGGCCCGCTGAGCCGGGGCGGCGGCTGGTACTACCAATCGATCAGGGAGGTCACCGACTCGGACGGCGTGATGTACGAACTGCTGGACGTCCTCGCCCGGCAGGTGGGCATCGAGGGGATTTTCTCGGAC
This sequence comes from uncultured Rhodospirillaceae bacterium, assembly GCA_964620095.1. Lineage (GTDB taxonomy): Bacteria > Pseudomonadota > Alphaproteobacteria > Rhodospirillales > UBA2165 > JAJDXO01. The sequence continues at coordinate 1,937 of CAZUGT010000284.1, forward strand.
TGGCCGGCGACGGCGACCTACTACGCCAACTGCATGGGCCTGAAATGATATGGGCTTGAAATGATATGGGCTTGAAGTGATTGGCGCGCTAACGCACCCATTTGGGCGGGGTGAGGCGGCGCTTGCCGTCGGGGGTCTTGAGAATGCCGGGTTCGTCCATCTCCACCCGGTCCCAGAGCTTGCACGTCACCGGAACATGCTTCTGGTCCAGGGCCTCGCAGTAATTGGTGTATTCGCAGACGATCGCGTCGGCGCCGCGGCCGGTCTTCACCTTGAGAAACCAGTCCGGATCGGCCAGCGCCTGGCGGGCGAAGCCGACGATGTCGCCATCGCCCCGGGCGAGGACGTTTTCGGCCTGTTCGAATCCGTGCATGCCGCCGGTGACGACGATGGGGGTCCGGTGACCCGCGTCATGCACCGCTTTTCGAATCCGGGCGGCGGGCTCGACGTTGCGCCCGAACGGCCCCTGGCCGTCGGAATAGTACTGGGGCATGCATTCGTACCCGCTGGGCCCCGTATAGGGGTAGGCGGCGGCGCCGAGGGCGGGCTGCTGGGCGTCCTCGAACTTGCCGCCGCGGGAGAGGGACAGGAAGTCCATGCCCGCCCCGGCCAGCGCGGCGCCGATATGACAGGCATCGTCCACCGTGTTTCCCCCGTCCACGATGTCGTCGGAGAGGTAGCGGCAGCCGACCACGTAGCCGCCGCCGACGGCGGCCCGCACCGCCTCGTAGACTTCGAGGGGCAGACGGACCCGGTTTTCCACCGGGCCGCCGTACCCGTCGTCCCGGTCGTTGAGGGCGGAGAGGAACGACGCCATAGTGTAGGCGTGCGCATAGTGAAGCTCGACCCCGTCGAAGCCCGCCTTCTTGGCCCGGACGGCGGCGGCGGCGAATATGTCCGGGAGAACCTCCGGCAATTCCCTGATGTGGGGGAGATGGGTGTCGGTGACGCGTTCCCGGTAGCCCATCCGGAGGGACTCCAGCTCCCTGGGCGTGAGGACGGCGTCCAATTCCGCGTCTTCCATGGCGGCAAGAGTTTCCCGGATTTGGCCGTCGCTCAGGTCGCCACTCTGGCCGCCACCCTGGCCGCCACCCTGGCCGCCGCCGAGCTTTTCGCGATGGTCGTCGGTGATCTCCAGGAACCGGGCGAAATACTTGTCCGGGTCCGGCCGCCGTCGAATGGCCAGAAAGTCGATCAGCTGGATCAAGAGCCGGGTATGCCCCCCGCTTCGCTCCCGGACCGTGCCCGCCAGTTCCTCCAGGCCCGGAATAAACCGGTCGTCGCCGATGCGGAGCAGCGGGCCGCTCGGAATGTCGCGCACCCCCGTCGCCTCGACCACCATCGCGCCCGGCCGGCCGTCGGCGAACCGGCCGTACCAATCGAGCACCTCCGGGGTGACGAACCCCTCGGAGGTCGCGCGCCACGGCACCATCGCCGGCACCCATGTCCGCTGCTCCAGCTCCATGGCGCCGACGGTGATGGGACTGAACAGCATGGAGGCCCCGGCCGCCGCCGCGGTCGGCCACTCGCCGGGATCCGGCTCCCATCTGACGCGCTCCGGAGGACGCCACATAATCCGCCTCTAACCTCGATGCAACTGGAGACCGGGACCATCATGGGCAAACCGGCCCCGAAGGGAAAGACCCATGCCTGTCACCGGCCCGCCGACGGCCGGCGCCGGCGCCTCAAGCTACCTGAAATCATTGACATTTGGCCCGCCGGACGGTTCATTCGGTGCCTTTCCAGGGGCGGGGATTCGCACACATGGCAGACCCGATCATCGGCATCATCATGGGCTCCCAGTCCGATTGGGACACCATGCGCCACGCGGCCGAGGTGCTCGAGGCCCTGGAGATTCCCTTCGAGACCAGGATCGTTTCGGCCCACCGGACCCCGGACCGGCTCTACGCCTATGCCAAGGAGGCGAAGGGGCGCGGCCTCAAGGTGATCATCGCGGGCGCCGGCGGGGCGGCGCATCTCCCGGGCATGACCGCGTCCATGACCATCCTGCCGGTGTTCGGCGTTCCGATCGAAACCAGCGCCTTGAGCGGCATGGACAGCCTCCTTTCGATCGCCCAGATGCCCGGCGGCGTTCCGGTCGGAACCCTGGCCATCGGGACGGCGGGGGCCAGGAACGCCGGCCTGCTCGCGGCCTCGGTGGTGGCGACGTCCGATGAGGCGGTGGCCGGCCGGCTGGAAGCCTGGCGCGCCGCCCAGACGGACGCCGTCGCCGACAGCCCCGAGGATTAAAGGCACCTATTCCCGGCCATGAGCGACCGCATCGAACCCGGCGGCACCATCGGTATTTTCGGCGGCGGCCAACTCGGCCGGATGCTCGCCGAGGCCGCCCGGGACATGGGCTACCGGACCCATGTCTACTGCCCGGACGACGATTGTCCCGCGTCCCAGGTGTCGGACCATCATACCAATGCGCCCTATGACGATCCGGCGGCGTTGCGGGCGTTCGCCGATTCCATCGATGGGGCGACCTGCGAGTTCGAGAACGTTCCGGCCGCGGCGCTGGAAACGGTGGGGGGCGCGGTTCCCATCCGGCCCGATGCGGAAGCCCTCTCCATCGGCCAGGATCGGGCCAGGGAAAAGACATTCTTCGAGGGAGTGGGCGCCGAAACGGCGCCGTGGCGTCCGGTGCATGGGATCGAGGATTTGAAAACGGCGGTCGAGGAGATCGGGACGCCGTCGATCCTCAAGACCTCCCGCCTGGGGTATGACGGCAAGGGGCAGGCGCGGATCGATTCGAGCGATGAGGCCGCCGCGGCCTGGGAGGCAATTGGCGGCCGCCAGCCGGAAGGCGCGGCCGGGCCCTTCGCGGTCCTGGAGGGCTTCGTCGATTTTCAATGCGAAATCTCGGTGATCGCCGCGCGGGGCCGGGACGGCGGCATCAGATGTTTCGAACCGGTCCGGAACGTTCACCGCAACCATATATTACACACCACCACCGCGCCGGCGGCGGTGCCGGAGGCCGTCGCCGATGCGGCAATCGGGATCGCCGCCCGGGCGGCGGACGCCCTGGACCTGATCGGGCTCCTGGCGGTCGAAATGTTCGTGACCGAAGACGGCCGGGTGCTGGTCAACGAAATGGCGCCGCGTCCCCACAATTCCGGCCACTGGACCATCGATGCGTGCGAGACCAGTCAGTACCAGCAGCTGGTCCGCGCCGTTTGCGGCTTGCCCTTGGGCGACCCCGCCCGGCACCACGATGCCGTCATGACGAATATCCTGGGGGAGGACATGCACCTTCTCCCCGGATACGAGGCGGACCCCGAAGCCCGCGTATATATGTACGGCAAGGCGGAGGCGCGTCCCGGGCGAAAAATGGGGCACGTGACCCGCCTGTCGGCGAAGACCTGATAAGCCGCGATGCAGGTCAGTCCACGGATTCCAGCGCCGATTTCACGATCGCCGCCAGCTGATCGATGTGGTCCTTCCCGGCAATCAGGGGCGGTGAGAGAGCGAGAATATCGCCGGTGTACCGGATCAGCGCGCCGGACTTGAAGGCCTCGACGAACACTTCGTGGGCGCGCATCGTCGGCGCGCCGTCGCGGGGCTTCAATTCGATCCCGGCGGCGAGGCCGATGTTTCGTATGTCGACGACATGGGGGCAATCGCGGAGACCGTGCACCGCGTCCTCGAAGTGGGGCGCCAGGTCCTGGGCCCGCTGGAACAGGCCTTCCCCGGCATAGATGTCGAGCGCCGCGAGGCCGGCGGCGCTGGCCACCGGATGGCCCGAATAGGTATAGCCGTGATAGAGCTCGGTCGCCCCGTCGGGGGCGTCCATGAACACCGCGTGCACGTCGCCGTGCACGATGGCCGCGCCCATGGGGACGGTCGCATTGGTGAGCCCCTTGGCGATGCACATGAGATCGGGCGTCACGCCGAAGCGCTCCGCCGCCGACCCGGAGCCCAGCCTGCCGAATGCGGTGATGACCTCGTCGAAAATCAGCAGGATGCCGTGCCGCGCGCTGATTTCCCGCAGCCGTTCCAGATAACCGACCGGCGGCGGCAGCACGCCGGTGGATCCCGCCATGGGCTCGACGATCACCGCGGCGATGGTCTCCGCGCCGTGCAGGTAGACCAGATCCTCCAGCGCGTCGGCGAGGTGGGCCCCCCATTCGGGCTGTCCCCTGGAAAAAGCGTTGTGCTCCAGGGAGTGGGTGTGGGGCAGATGATCGATATCGGACAGCAGGTTGCCGTAGTCCTTGCGGTTGGCCTGCATCCCGCCGATGGAGATGCCGCCGAAGCCGGAGCCGTGAAATCCCCGTGACCGGCCGATCAGTTTGGTCCGCGAGGCCTGGCCATTCGCCTTGTGATAGGCCAGCGCGATCTTGAGCGCAGTGTCGACGGCCTCGGAGCCCGAGTTGGTGAAGAACACATGGTCCAGCCCGTCGGGCATCATCGCCGAAATTCGGTTGGCCAGCTCGAATGCCTTCGGGTGGGCGACCTGGTACGAGGGTGCGTAGTCGAGCTCCCGCACCTGTTGGGAGATGGCCTCGGCGATCTCGGGCCGGCCGTGTCCCGCGTTGACGCACCAAAGGCCGGAAATCCCGTCCAGGATCTGCCGGCCGTCCGCGGTCCAGTAGTGGACGCCTTCGCCCTTTACGACCATACGCGGGTCTGCCTTGAACGCCCGATTGGGGCTGAACGGCATCCAGAAGGCCTCGAGATCGTTGGGTATCGGTGTGTCCATGTCTTCCCCCCTTCAATTCGGGCACCTAGATAGCCTTTTGCGGCGCAAAAAGCACGCGATTAACCGCAAAGTCCGGGGGGTTTTGTTTTGCTTGTGGGCAGCCCCGGCTTGGCTACACTTGTCGGCGACGCGAACAATTCTTCACTGGCCTTCACTGGATGGGAGAACCATGGACGGGGGCGCGGCAATTCCGGTCAAGAAGGTCGCCGTCGGCGACCGGTCGTTTGCGGAGGAAGTCCGCAAGCTTCAGATGGGCGCCGGGGAGGAATTCCACGGCGAGACGATCCTTTGCGTGACCAAGGCGCTGCTGCAGGCGGGCGTCTCCTATATCGGCGGCTATCCCGGCGCGCCCATGTCGCACCTCATCGACGTGATGGCCGACGCCAAGGACGAAATTCTCGATCCCATGGGCATTCAGTTCGAACAGTCGGCCTCCGAGGCGGCGGCTGCTTCGCTGCTCAGCGCCTCCATCCACTACCCGATGCGCGGCGCCGTCACCTGGAAGTCGGTGGTCGGAACCAATGTCGCTTCCGACGCCATCTCCAACCTGGCCTCCACCGGGGTTACCGGCGGATCGCTGATCATCATCGGCGAGGATTACGGCGAGGGGTCGTCGATCATGCAGGAGCGGACCCACGCCTTCGCCATGAAGTCGTCGCTGCCCCTGATCGATCCCCGCTACGACATGGAGAAGATCGTCGATCTTACCGAGCGGGCCTTCGAGATGTCGGAAGCGTCCAACCTCCCGGTCTTCTTCCAGCTCCGCATCCGCGCATGCCACATGACGGGCTCTTTCGTCGCCAAGGACAACAAGGTCCCGCGATACTCGACCCGCAATCCCGTGCCGCGGGCCGAGTACGACATGACCAAAATCGTGTTGCCGCCGGCGTCCTATGCACACGAGAAGCACAAGTTCGAATCGCGCCTGCCGGCCATCCAAAAGTACGTCCGGGACAACGACATCAACGAAATTTTCCCGGGGGCGGGCGGGCCGTTCGGGATCATCACCCAGGGCGGCGCGTATTCGATGGTCATCCGGGCGCTGCGACAGCTTGGGCTGGCGGATGCCTTCGGCAACACCGAGGTGCCGATCATGGTGCTCAACGTCGTCTACCCGCTGGTGCCCGAGCAGATCACCGAATTCATGACCGGCAAGGAAAGCGTACTGGTGGTCGAGGAGGGCAATCCCAACTTCATCGAAACCCAGATCGCCGAATATGCCCACAAGGCCAGGATCGATTGCGCCATTCACGGCAAGGATGTCCTGCCCATGGCCGGCGAATACACCGTCGATACGGTACGGGCCGGCGTCGCCGAATACATGACCGACTTCGCGCCCGAGCCGTATGCCGCGGCCGCCAAGTCGAGGTACCAAACGACGCGGGGCGCCGTCGACACGGCCAACCAAATTCTCAGGGATCACATGCCGGAACCGCTGCCGGCCCGGCCGCCGTCCTTCTGCACCGGGTGCCCGGAGCGTCCCGTCTTCGCCGCCATGAAGCTCTTGATGCGCGAGCGCGGCCCCATGCACGTATCCATGGACATCGGCTGCAACCTGTTCGGCTCCCTGCCGCCGTTCCATGTGGGCAACACGGTGCTGGGCTACGGCTTGTCGCTGGCCAGCGGCACCATGGTCGGCCCGGCCCTCGATCAGCCGGTGATCGCGGTCATGGGCGATGGCGGGTTCTGGCACAACGGCGTGTCGTCCGGCGCCATCAATGCCCAATGGAACAATTACGATGCCGTGCTGGTCATCCTCGAGAACGGCTATGCGGCGGCCACCGGCCATCAGCGCCTGCCGTCGTCGGGCGAGACGCCGGTCGGCGTGGACTCCGAGGTAACCATCGAAAACGCGCTCAAGGGTCTTGGCGTCAAATGGATCAAGCGGGTCGACAGCTACGACCTGCCGCAAACCATCAACGCGTTGAGGGACGCCCTCGATGCAAGGGGCAATCAGCTCCGGGTCGTGATCTCCGACAACGAGTGCATGCTGGCCCGCCAGCGCCGCGAGCGGCCGCGGAAGGCGCAGGCGATGAAGGAGGGCCGGGCCGTCACCCAGGAACGCTTCGGCGTCGATCCCGAAGTGTGCACGGGCGATCATTCGTGCATGCGGCTGAACGGCTGTCCGTCCCTGTCTCTCAAGTATTCCACCGATCCATTGAAGGAGACCCCCATCGCCACGGTCGAGGACAGCTGCGTCGCCTGCGGTCACTGCGGTGAAGTGGCGCACGCCGCCCAGCTCTGTCCGTCGTTCTATCGCGCCGAAGGTCTGTTCAACGCGGGGCCGCTTCGCCGCATGGCGCACGCCGTCAACAAACGGCTGCTGTCCATGATGGGGGCGTACGAATGACCGCCGAACGCCCGGTGGCGGCGCTCATCGGCGCCCTTGGCGGCCAGGGCGGCGGCGTCCTCGTCGACTGGCTGGTGACCGCGGCGGAGAAATCCGGGTATCCGGCGCAGGCGACCTCGACGCCGGGCGTGGCCCAGCGGACCGGCGCCACGACCTATCTGTTCGAGTTGTTCCCGGAGAAAAACCCGGCGGAGCCGCCCCTGTTCGCCCTGTTCCCGGGTTCCGACGACATCGACCTGATGGCGGCACTGGAGCCCACCGAGGCGGGCCGGGCGCTGGAGCGCGGCTTCGTCACCGCCCGGACAACGGTGATCACCGCTACCGAGCGTACCTACTCGACGGCCGAGAAGGTCGCCGCGGGCGACGGCACCGTCCCGGCGCGGCCGGTGCTCGACGGCTTGAGCCGGGCCTCCAAGGATCTGATCGCCTTGCCGATGAAGGAACTGACCGGCGGCGTCTCGCCGCAGTGGAACGCGGTGCTGTTCGGCGCCATCGCGGGCTCGGGCGTATTCCCGTTCTCCGTCGACGATTGCCGGGATGCCATCCGCGGCAAAGGGGTCGCGGTCGACCGGAACCTGAAGGGGTTCGAGCAGGGCGTGGAGCAGGCGCGCCTGAAGGCGCCGCTCCCCGAAGAGGAAGACGGGCTCACCTACAACGGCCCGCCGCCCGGGTTCGAGACCGAACTCGATCAATATCCCGAGCGCCTGCGGCCGATCATCGGTCACGCATTGGCCCGGCTGGCCGACTATCAGGATGACGCCTACGCCCGGCTGTTCCTCGAACATCTTCAGACGGTGAAGGCGCTGGATACGTCGGACAACATGACCCTCACCGGGGAGGTGGCGAAGCGGCTCGCCGCCTGGATGAGCTTCGAGGATGTCATCCGGGTGGCGCAGCTCAAGACCCGGCCCGGACGTCTCGACCGCATCCGGGGCGAGCTCGAATTGCCGGATGACGCGATCCTGAATTTGCGCGACTACTTCAAACCGGGCCACGCCGAAATGGCCGGCTTTTTGCCCAGTTGGCTCGCGTGGATGGTGCCCAAGGGGAGCGGCCGCGCCGGGAGCGGCTGGTCGCTGCATTGGCCGACCTCGTCCGCCTGGGGGTTCGCCGGTTTGAAACTGCTCGCCGGGCGCAAGGGGTTCCGCCGCGCGGGTTCTCAATACGGCGAGGAACACGCGGCCATCGGGCGGTGGCTGGACGCCATCCGGGCCGCCGCCCCCGTCGACATGGAACTCGCCGTCCAGACCGCCAAGGCGGCGATCTGGGCGCGGGGCTACGGCATGGTGCGCAGGGAGGGGATGGCGACGCTCGACCAACTGCTGGACGGCTGGACCGAAAAGCTGGGCGATCCGGCGGCGCTGAAGGCGAAGGTGGACCAATCCATCATCCTCGCCCACGCCAATCCCGACGCGGACATTCACTAGGGCGGGGCACTAGGGCGGGCCATGCCCAAACCGGGAAACTATCTGCTCATCGCCGCGATGGACGTGGAGCCCGGCAAGGAAGACCTGCTGAACGAGGTCTACGACACGGAACACATCCCGGAGATCATGAAAATTCCCGGCGTGGTATCCGTTTCGCGCATGGAGAAGGTGCCGCTGATCCTCGGTATCGGCGGCGAGGTGAAGGAAATTCCCACCGGCGACAGGCCGAAATTCACCGCCATCTACGAGATCGAAAGCCCCGAGGTCCTGAAATCAGAGGCGTGGGGGGAGGCGGTCGAATACGGCCGCTGGCCGGAGCAGGTCCGGCCCTACACCTCCAACCGCCAGTTCACCTTGCAGAGAGTGACCGGCTAGAGCGGCTTCGTTCCGTTTGGGTTCATATCCGCATGGGGTGGAGAAGCTTCGCGCACCCCCTCACCCTAACCCTCTCTTCGAGGGGGAGAGGGGACAAGTGCTTCCTCGCCCCCGTCAGGGGGAGAGGGATGCGAAGGCTTGGCGAGCTAGGGCACAAAGCGAAGCGACTGCCCAGGCGAGCCCTAGCCGAAGCTGGGTGAGGGGGATTTTGTATTAACGCCGCGACAAGGACTCAGCTCAAGCCAACCAAGGGAATCCCCCTTTCGATTCATAATCGAGTCATCGCGCCCTAGGCGCTACAGCCAGTACTGAAGGACGTAGTCGAACGGCCCCTCGGCGTTGACGATATCGACCCGCTGCAGCCGAATCTTGTAGCCGTTCTTGGTCTTCTTCAGGTGGTGCCGGTACTTGCCCGCGAAATAGCGCTGGTTGTCGTTGCGGAACTCGACCACGTGAAATTTGGACCGCGCCACGACGTCGCCGGTCTTCTTGTCCTCGCTTTCGATGACCACATTGCCGATGACGTGGCTCATCTTGTTCTTCGGCTTCTGCGAGTGGGCGTAGGGGTGTTCGACCCGGCGCGCCCGCATGTCCATGAGGAACAAGTCCTCGTAGAAGATGTTGGGCATGCCTTCGCCGGTTTCCTGATCCTCCCGGGGCGGCATCCAGTATTTGCCGTCCTTGGTGAACAGGTCGAGCCAGTCGTCCCAGCGGCGCTCGTCGAGAATTTCAGCCTGGTTGTAGAGGAACTGCTCCACCGCCCGGTGCGTGTCGAGGCCGTTGGCGCGGCCGTTCTTGGCCTTCGCCTTAGGCTTCTTGGCCTTTTTGCCCTTAGCCATGATCTACCTCCCCGCCGACATATATTCTTTCCAGGCGGCGAACATGTTCCGCATGGGCTGTTCGCTCATGCCGGTGATCGAGGTCGTTACGCCGTTCTCCACCGGGTCCTGGCCGGCATTGCGGTGGAAGCTCACCCAGTCGCCGCCGCCGCCGAGACTCAAGCCTTCGTGACAGGCGTTGAAGTTCTGCAGATCGTCGGCGTTGACCATCGTGGACGGCGAGTTGACGTGGTAGTAGTAGGCGAGCGAGCGTTCGTAGATCCCCTCCGGGGCGCCCTTCAGCTTGAAATGCCAAATCTCGGTCAGCGTCTTGCCGGCGGCCAGCGGCCGCACGGCGCGCAGCTGTTGCAGCGGCGGCTGCACCGACAGGCACGGATAGACCAGCACGTGGTGGACGTTGGTCGAGAGGATTTCATCCATCCGCTCGGCGCCGTAGGCCTTGGTGAGCGCCTCTTCGTGGGACACCGTGATCGGGTCCCTGGGCCGCAGGCCCATGTACCCGCCGAGCACCGTGTGACCGTAAGGATGTCCAAAGGTGCTCAAGGAATCCCACTTTTCATAGGGCAGGGTGAAATCGGCGAGGAACTGATAGCCCATGGGCGGGTCGTCGCCGGTGCGCTGCTTGTAGACCTTCTGCATCTCGGCCGCCGCTTCACCCGTCGAATGGTGGGTGATGGAGGGGTGCAGGGCGTCCAATTGGTTCTCGAGGAAGATTTTCCAGTTGGAATGCTGGATTACCCGGAAGCAATTCTGGACGATTTCCACCTCGCCCTCCGGTGAGCGGTTGCAGATATCGTCGAACGCGGCGCGGGCGCCCTGGCCCAGCCAGGTATCCAGGTCGGGTCCGCCCTCGGACAACTTCGCGAAGACAAATCCCCGGTAAATTCCCATTTGCTCCGCGGGCTTCATGGAGAACAGCGGGTCCTTGGGATCGAAGGCGGTGCCCTCATAGCCTTCCTCGACGGGAATCCGGAACAGCGACCCATCCAAATTGAAGGTCCAGGCATGATAGGCGCACCGGAACGTCTTGCCGGCGTTTCCGTTCAAGCCCTGACACAGCATTGCCCCGCGGTGGGGGCAGCGGTTGTAGAGCACGTGCACGCCATCCTCGCCGCGGCACAGGATCATCCGCTCCCGGCCGACCCAGGTCGTCCAGTAGTCGCCGACTTTGGGAACCTGGGTTTCGTGGCCGATATAGATCCAAGATTTGTGGAAGATATTGTCGAGCTCCCGCTCGAATATCCCGTCATCGGTGTAGCAGGCTTTGTGGACCCGGTCCGGCTCCACCAAGTTTCCCGGATTGTTCAGAAATCCGTCCGGCATGACGTTCCTCCCGCCTGAATGTCGCCTGAATATCGCGTGAATATCGCCTGGGTGAATCAATATCAAAGAACCAATTGGCGTTCAAACTGTTGGCAAGCCCAACAAAATTTTCCAAAGTGAGAGCGAGGGATGAAAGCCGAGGGAGAAAGCCGGGTGAACCGAGACGGCTTGGTCGCCTACACCGACGAAACCAAAGCCAAGTTCAAAGCGGACGGCTGGTGGCGGGACCATCTGTTGACCGATTGGCTGGCCGGCCACGCGGCGGAACGTCCCGACGCGCCGGCCCTGGTGATCGGCGGGAACCCGATCACCTATGCCGAGTTGGACCGGCGGGCCGGCCGGCTGGCCGCGGGCTTGGCGCGACTTGGTCTCGGCAAGGACGATATCGTCGCGGTCCAGCTTCCCAACGTGCCCGAATTCGTCATCTCGTATTTGGCCCTCGCGTCCATCGGCGCGGTGATGCAGACCGTCCATATGCCGTACCGGGAAGGCGACCTGGAAGGGCTGCTCGGTCACTCCGGCGCCCGCGGCGTGATCTGCGTCGAGGCGTTCAGGGATTTTCCGACCGCCGAGGTGATGACCGGGCTCAAGGACCGGCTGCCCGCGCTGGAATTCGTCGTCGTGTCGGGCAGCGCGCCCGCCGGCGCCGTTTCACTGGCCGAACTCGATGCCGATGCCGATACCGATGCCGGGCCGAAGCCCGCGGTCGCCGCGGACGATCTCAATGTCATGCTCTACACCTCCGGCACCACGTCCAGTCCGAAGGGCGTGATCGTTTCCTCCTACCCGTTCACCAACAACGCCCGCCATGCCGTCGGCGAGTTCGGCGTGACGCCGGACGATATCGTCTTTTGCCCGGCGCCCTTCAGCCATCTGTACGGTCTGTTCGCACTGCAGATCGCGCTTTGCGCCGGGGCGGCGAATCTTCTGTTGCCGGGCTTTGCGCCGGCGGACTATGTCGAACTCATCGGGAGCGCCAAACCGACCGTACTGTTCACAGGCCCTGCCCATCACGCGGCGTGCCGTCAGGCCGGCCTCTATGACGGGCTCGATATGTCGTCCATCCGAATCATCGTCTGTTCCGGATCGGCGGTGCCGCCGGACCTGGCGCGCTGGGTGGACGGGCTGTTGCCCAACGGCAGACTCCTCCAGCTTTGGGGCATGACCGAACTTCAGGCCGGCACCTACAACCGGCCGTCCGACACCCTCGACCAATGCGCCTGCTCGGCGGGGCGCGCCACGCCCGGCAATGAAATCCGCGTGGTGGACGAGGCCGGGTCTCCGCTGCCGGCCGGAGAGGAAGGGGAGCTTCAGATTCGCGGCGCCTCGGTATTCCCGGGCTACTACAACAACGCGGACGCCAACGAGAGTTCCTTCGACCGAGACTGGTTCAGGACCGGTGATCTCGCGACCGTGGATGCGGACGGCTACCTCACCATCACCGGGCGGATCAAGGACATCATCAACCGGGGCGGGGTGAAGTTCAATCCCGCCGACATCGAGGCCATCGTGAACAAGATGCCGGAGGTCGCCATGAGCGCGGTGGTGCCGGTGAAGGACGACGTGCTGGGCGAGAAGGCGTGCATCGTCATTCAGCCCGCCGGCGGCGCTTCACCGACCCTCGAAGCGGTCACCGCCTGCCTCGACGAAAACGGGATCGCCAAGAACAAATGGCCGGAGCAGCTTGAACTCGTCGACGCCATGCCGCTGACGCCGACCATGAAGGTGATCAAGTCCAAGCTGCAAATCGGCGGCGCCTGATGGACGCGGCAACGGTCAAGGGCTTGGCCAGGGAACTCGGCGCCGACCTTGTCGGCATCGCCGGGGCCCAGGTCCTGAACGCATTTCCGCCGGACCCCAAGTGGCCGCAGACCCCCGAGCGCATCTCGCCCTACGTAAAAAGCGTCGTCGTCATCGTCAAACGCATCCCGGTCGGCGCGTTTCGATGCAAGACCAACGTGCCGGTGCAGTACATGGATATGCTGGTGCTCCGCCGCATGGACCGCATCGCCTACCGGCTGGCGGAACGCCTCGAGCAGGCGGGCCATCCCAGCTTCGTCACCGCCGCCCAGGAGACGGACTGGAGCTACAAAAAGGCCAGTTACGGCCGGTTGTCGACCCGGCACCTGGGGATCGAGGCGGGGCTCGGCACCTTCGGCCTGGAGGTCAACATCCTGACGCCCGAGTTCGGGCCGCGGCTCTACCTCACCGGCATCCTCACCGAGGCGGAACTGGAAGCCGACAGCCCGATGACCGAGCAGGTCTGCATCGGCGAATCGTGCTCGCGCTGCCTGATGTCGTGCCCGCCGGATGCGGTGGGGCATTTCGATATCGACAAGCGGGCCTGCGCGACGGAAGCCCAGGAATTCGGGTTTCACACCATCCTCAAATTCTGGCGCGAGTTCATCGCCAAGCCGGTGGAGGACCGGCGCGGGCTGCTCAAGGACCGGGAGATCTTCGGATTCTGGCAGGGGCTTCTCCGGGTCGTCGGGTCCTTCGGCGACTGTCCCCGCTGTCTCGCCGTTTGCCCGGTCGGCAACGACTATCACGCCCATCTGGCCAAGATGCAGAAGGTGATCCCGGAAACCACGCCGGAGAAGAAAGACAAGGCCGCCGGGTTCAAGCTGGCCCGCGCGGAGGGCGCCGACATCGACGGGCTCAACGACTGGAATATCCGCTGGGTGGGCCCAGACGGTTATCAGGGGATCGTTGCGCGCCAACTCCAGGAATTCAAAAAACGCCAGAAAGAGCGCGAAGCGGAGGCGGAGGAGGCCTGATGGTATCCGAGTTCCAGACCCCGCTCACCGCCGGGCAGATCAAGTCGAAAGCCAAGGAGTTCGGGGGCGACATCGTCGGCATCGCCGATGGGCTGGTTCTGGAGGCCGCGCCGCCCGATCCGGATGATCCCCGGCGTCCGTCGGACATTACCGACTATGACGGCGAGCGGGTGATCGTCATCGGCAAGAAGCTCACCGTCGGCACCACCCGCATCCCGAGATGGGACGAACGGCACAAGTACTATAACGACGAACTCACCCTCACCATGCTCGAAGAAGCCGCCCTCGACATGGTCTATTGGCTCGAGGACCAGGGATATCCGGCGATCGTCATCCCGCCCACCCATGTGGACCCGTGGCGCTACCGGAACGATCCGGGCGAACATCTGGATACGCTCCTGTCGCTCAACCACGCGGCGGTGGAGGCCGGCCTCGGCACGCTGGGCCTCAATCTCCAGTTGCTGACGCCCGAGTTCGGTCCGCGCTTGATGCTGACGGCGGTTCTGTGCTCGGTGGATTGCGAAGCCGACCAAAGGATGGAAACCGCCCTTTGTCTCGGCCCGGAGTGCGGGCGGTGCCTGTCGGCCTGCCCCGGCGACGTGATCGGTCACTGGGACCGGGATTGGCCGGCCTGCGACCGCTACCGCTCGCCTCACGGGTTTGCCCAACTCACGGAGCATCTGGCCAACATCTTCGACGCGACCGACATCGAAAGCCGGCAGGAGTTGCTGGTGTCGGAAGAGAGCTTCAATCTCTGGCAAAGCATCCTTCGGGGGGCAGGGGTGGTCACCGGCTGCCGGCGATGTCAGGACGTTTGTCCGGTGGGCGCCGACTACGACGCCATGATCAAGGACGCCCTGGAGGAGATCGCCGAGGACACGCCGGAAAAACAGGCGCGGCTCGACGGCATGAAGGCGCTGGAGGCCGGCGGAAAGACCTCCGCCGGCTACGATGCCCAGGCCCGGTGGATCGGCGCGCCCGCCGGTGACGGATCGGCGTAGACGGGGAATGCGATGACAGTGAATACGCTCGACGACCTGCCGCTCAAGATGCCCGGGGACCGCAAGGAGATCGAGGAGCTGCAGCGCCGTCAAAAGCGGGTGGCGGTGGAGAAGGCCCGCACGTCGGCCTATTGGAGGGACAAGCTCTCCGGCATCGACCTCGACAAACTGGACGATCCCGAGGAGTGGGGGAAAATTCCCATCCTCGACAAGGAAACCCTCCGCCAAATGCCGACCGAGGAGTTCTACACCAAATTCTGCCATCACCGCGGGCCGGAGGTGTGCGAGTACTGGCGGTCCGGCGGCTCGACCGGGCGGCCCTTGTTCTATCCCAAGACCTACGACGACATTCGCTACAACATGGTCGGCTTCACCCGGACCTACGAATGCGCGGGCACCACGCCGGGCTACGTCGCCCACAACTCGTTCCCGCTCGGTATTCACCCGGCCGGCCACATGTGGGCGCGGGCAGGGCGCCTCATGGGCATCGGCCAGGTCTGGTCGGGCGCCGGGAACTCGGCGCCGTCGGCGCTGCAACTCCAGCTGATCGACGCGCTGAAACCGACCATGTGGATGGGCATGTCGAGCTACGGTCTCCACCTCGCGAACCTTGCCCAGTCCGAGGGGATCGATCTCGCGAACGGCTCGGTCGACCGGATCATGTGCACCGCCGAGCCGGTGTCCCAGGCCAAGCGGGACAAGCTGGAACGGGAGTGGGGCGCGACGGTCTACGACTGCTTCGGCATGACCGAGTGCTCGATGATGGGCGCCGAAAGCGACAAGCGGGACGGTTTTCACGTATGGACCGATCTCGCCTACATCGAGGTGGTCGACGAGGAGACCCACAAGCCGGTCGACGAAGGGGAGGCGGGCCTCTTGGTGGTCACGCCGCTGTTTTCCCACAACGGGGCGCCGTTCCTGCGCTGGAATTCGGGCGATGTGGTGATCTACAAGTCCGAAGGCGAAACCGGCAGCGATTTCGCCGTGTTTCCGGTGATCGAGCACGCCCACCGGACGGCCGGCTTCTTCAAGGTGCGCGGCGTCAACATGAACCACCAGGAGTTCGAGGACTTCATGTTCGAGATCACCGCGGTGAACGATTTCAAGGCGGAAGCCCTGGAGAGCGAAAGCGGCAACGACGTCCTCAGGCTGTCGGTGGAGCTCAGGCGCGATGCCGACGAAGCGGCGATGCGGGACCGGCTCGTCGCCGACACGAAGCGGGTCTTCGAAGTGACGCCGGAGGTCGAGTTCCTGGAGCTCGGGACCCTGGCCAAGGAATTCGAAAAGAGCGTCAAGGCCCCCCGTTTCGTGGACAAGCGGGAGTAGGCTTTCGTGCGGGTCCTGGTAACCGGCGCGTCGGGTTTTATTGGGGCCTACGTGGTTTCGGCGCTAATCCGGAACGGCCACCAGGTCGTTTGCGCGTCTCGGTCCGGGAGTTGGACCGACAACCGACACAGTGCGATTGAAACTCTCGAATGCGACTTCTCAACGGACGTTCGCGTGTCGGACTGGCTGCCGCGACTCACAGGCATTGACGCGATCATCAATTGCGCGGGGATATTAAGGCCCGGCCGCCGCGGCAGCTTCGAGGACGTGCATTATCGCGCGCCCAAGGCGCTCTTCGACGCTTGCCAAAAAAGTGGCGTCGGCCGGGTCATTCAGATATCGGCCCTGGGAAATTCCGAACTCACCGATTTCGTTCGATCGAAACACAAGGCGGACTTGCACCTCCAGACCTTGGACCTCGATTGGACGATTGTCAGACCCTCGCTGGTTTACTCGGCGACAGGCGCCTATGGCGGCACATCAATGTTGAGGGCGTTGGCCGCATTGCCCGGCATCGTTCCGCTAATACATGGAGGACATCAACAAATTCAGCCGATTTCCGCGGAGGATTTGGCGAAGGCCGTTGCGGGCTGCCTGGTTTCGCAAAGCGCCGCCAGGCGGGCTCTTGAAGCTGTCGGTCCCGAAAAAATTTCGTTTCGATCCTATGTCGCATGTGTCCGCAGCTGGCTGGGTTTCGGGGCGGCATGGTATGTGTCGGTTCCGGTCTGGCTGGCGGCATTGGGCGCTAGGTTCGGTGATTTGGCAACACGTGGACCCGTGGGCATCACCATGCTCCGGATGTTGGAAGACTCAAACATTGGTTCGGCAAATTCTCACGCCGAACTGACAATGGCGACCGGCGTCTCGCCGGCCTCGGTGAAGGACAGCTACGCGTCCCGGCCCAGCCAGGTCCAGGATCGATGGCATGCCCGGCTTTATTTTCTTCGGCCCGCGCTTCGCATTGCTCTTGCGGTACTTTGGATCTACTCGGGATTGGTCGGCATGGTGTTGCAGCCTGTCGAATTCGCCGTCGAGCGGACCATTGCATTGGGCATCGGGAATGAACTGGCGCCGGTATTGGTTTATGGGACCAGTGCCCTCAATCTGGTTCTTGGTCTCTTCCTTCTCCTCCAAATCAGGGTCACGGCAGTCGGCGTTCTGATGCTGCTGAGCGTGATTGGGTACACTCTCGTATTGACCATGCTCCAAATGGAGCTATGGCTCGACCTGTTCGGTTCGATTGCCAAGAATATCCCGATCGCCGTTTCGATCCTGGTCATGCTTGCCATCGAGAGGCAACGGTAGTGGATCTTTTCGAGGTCACGAAATGGGTTCATATCGTTAGCGCCGCCGTACTCTTTGGGACCGGTATGGGCACCGCATTTTCCATGTATGCGACCCACCTCAGGGGCGATGTGCGGGCCATATCGGTTGCGGCAAAGAACGTCGTCCTTGCGGATTGGCTGTTCACTGCGCCAGCGGGCATTGTTCAACCGGTGTCCGGCGCAATCCTAATTCATCTCGCCGGTTACTCGTGGTTCGAGCTATGGATCGTCCTATCGCTCGTTCTCTATGTGGTCGCCGCCGCCTGCTGGCTGCCCGTCGTGTGGCTCCAAATCCGAGTGGCGCGATTGGCTGCGGACGCGGTGATCAACGCGGGCGAATTGCCCGACGAGTACCACCGGTTTATGCGGTATTGGTTTTTGCTTGGCTGGCCGGCATTTACGGCCATGGTCGTCATTATTTGGCTTATGGTCTCGCGCCCGACACTGTGAGTCTCGGATGACAAGCCGGAGCCATGTGATACCATTCCCGGCAAAGCAAGGGCAAAGGATCGCCTGATATGGACGACATGGCCGCCGCCGAAACCTATTTGAACCCGGGCCGGTTCGCCGACATGGATCACCCCGCGGTGCGGGCCTATGCCGCCGAGCACGTGGGGGATGCGGCCGACACCAAGGGCAAGGTCCTGAATCTGTTCTATGCCATCCGGGACGGCATCTATTACGACCCGTATCTGCCGCCGACCGATCCCAGATCCTACATGGCGAGCGTCGCGGTGGAGACCGGCCGCGGGTGGTGCGTCCCCAAGGCGGCGCTGATGGCGGCGTGCTGCCGCATCCATGGGATTCCGGCGCGTCCCGGCTATGCGGACGTGATCAACCACCTGGCGACCGACAAGCTGCTGGAGGCGCTCGGCGACGACGTCTTCTATTGGCATTCCTACTGCGACGTCTACATGGGCGAAAAGTGGGTGAAATGCACCCCCGCCTTCAACAAATCCATGTGCGAGAAGTTCGGCCTCAAGCCGTTGGATTTCGACGGCGAGACCGACTCCCTGTTTCACGAGTTCGATCAGGCCGGCAACAAGCACATGGAATACCTCCGGGACCGCGGCACCTATGCCGACGTCCCCATGGACGAGATCATCGCCACCTTCAAGGCGAACTACCGGGCCGACTGGCTGACCGGTCTGGAGGGGGACTTCCAGGAGGAAGCGGGCCAACCCGCGGCGTAGCCGATGCCGAAGCGCAAACGCGACATCGATCCCGAAGAGGCCAAGAAGAAGGTTCTCGAATACTGCCTGCGCAAGGGTGCGCTGGTCGCCGGCGTTGCCGACCTCGACGCGATCAATCGCATCGCGCCCGCCGGACACCGCCCGAACGACATGATGCCCAGGGTGAAATCGGTGATCTCGCTCGGCGTCGGCGGCCAGACCCAGGGCGCCTGGACGGTGCCGGCGAAGGCCATGGCGTTCTTCGGCTCCACCGAAGGGCGGGCCTACACCATCGCCTACGGATTGTCGTTTTTCATCGAGCGCACGTTCGGGGAGCGCGCCATCTACACGCCCCCGGACATCGATCCCGAACTGGGTCCCAGAGTCCCCCTCCAGAGCCTCAAGCTGCATGCCGAAATGGCGGGGATCGGGGCGCGCTCGCTGGCCGGCGACATCCTGCTGCACCCGGAATACGGCTACATGTATTTCGCGTCCGTCTTCACCGAGCTGGAACTTCCGCCCGACGAGCCGATGCGGGAAAACCCCTGTCCGGCACCCAGTTGCGTCAGCATGTACCGTTCCATCGGCCGCACGCCGTGCATGAAGTTCTGCCCGGTCCAGTGCCTCAGCGGCGCCATCGACGAAGACGGCAACCAGGCGGAGATGCATTACGACATGGCCGCTTGCGCCGAGATGACCCAGCAATACGAGACCATCTCCTCGGTGATGAACGAGGTGATGAGCGCGGCGAGCGCCGAGGAGCGGGAGAGCCTGCTCCACAAGCCCGAGCACAAGACGCTCTGGTATAAGATGTCCGTCGGCTCGGGCGGCCTCCTGGCCCAGTGCTTCGAGTGCATGCGGGTCTGTCCCATCGCCACCCAGGCGCCGCTCGCCGATCCGATCCGGCGGCTGGAGGCCGCCGAGGACGCCGCCGAAGAGGCGGCGGAATAGCGCTATGGCCGGATATACGCTCTACGACCAGGCCGGCGTCACCGAGGACATGGTGGAGGAGTTCGGCGAGCGGATCTTCCAAATGAGCCATAACCTCCAGACGCGCATCGGCGATCCATACCGCCTGAAGGATTGGGATCAGGTCGACGCCCAGCGGGAGAGCATGGGCCTGACCGACGGAGAGATCGCCGGCAAGCTGGATCTGGAGGTCGAGCAGGTGACCTTTATCCGCACGCTGTTCGAAAGCCGCCGGTTCCGGACCGGTCACTACAAGCGGCTCTACAAGCTCGGCGGCGGGAAACGTTATCGTCCGGAACGGGACGAAGACGACGGCTGACCCGGATGTCCCGGAATATCGCAGACCTGTCCGACCTGCCGCCGCCGGACCCCGATGGACTGGCGGTGTTTTGCGATGTGGACGGCACATTGGTCGATATCGCCGACACCCCGGAAGGCGTGCACGTCCCTGACGCGCTGAGGGCGACGCTGGATTCGGCCCGGGACCGGCTTTCCGGCGCGTTTGCATTGGTGACCGGCCGAGGACTTGCCGACGTGGAGAGGATGTTCGAGCCCTCCCGGTACGCGACCGCGGCCGTTCATGGCCTGGAAATCCGCACCCGGCCCGGCGAGCCGGCGGAGGGCTACCGGCCGGATGCCGCCTTCCGCGCCGAAATCGACCGTCTGGCCGAACATTTCTCAGCCCGCGAGGGCATCATCGTCGAAGACAAGACCTACGCCATCGCGCTCCATTTCCGGCTGGCGCCGGAGGCCGAGGGCGACATCTTGAGCGAGCTGCGTCGCAGCCGGACAAGGCTGGGCAGCGCTTTTCAGGTAATCGAGGGGAAAAAGCTCGCCGAGTTGAAGCCCCTCGCCGCCAACAAGGGATCGGCGCTCAGGCAGTTCATGGCCGAACCGCCGTTCGCCGGCCGCCGGCCGGTTTATTTCGGCGATGACACCACCGACGAATATGCCTTCGAGGCCGCGAACGAACTCGGCGGGGTATCGGTGCGCGTCGGCGCCCACCCGGAGACCCGCGCGCAAATGGTCGTCGACGACCGGCAGATACTCTACACTTGGCTGCAAATGCTCTCGGGTGGGAGTTCGGGATGACAAGACCTTCGGCAGATCTCAATCTCGCGGTTATCGGCAACTGCGCCATCGGGGTGCTGATCGACCGGCGCGGCCGGTATGTATGGGGATGTTTCCCCGATTTGGCCGGCGATCCGATGTTCTGTTCGCTTCTGGCCAATGATCACGGTTCATTGGACTACGGCTATTTCGACATCGAATTGATCGGTTGCGCGTCCAGCGAGCAGCGATACATCAAGAACACGGCGGTGGTGGTCACGACGCTGCGCGACGACAAGGACGGGGTGCTCGAAATCGTCGATTTCGCGCCCCGGTTCAAGCGGACGGACCGGATTTTCCGCCCCATCGGGGTGGTACGGCGAATCCAGGCGCTCTCCGGGCGGCCCCGGATCCGTATCCGGCTCCGTCCGGCAACGGGTTGGGGGGCGAAACCGGTGCCGACGACCCGAGGCTCCAACCACATACGCTACATCGGCGAGGATGTGGTGCTGCGCTGTACGACGGACGTCCCGGTGACCTATATCCTCAACGAGACCGCGTTCGTGATCGACGAGCCCATCAATATCATGCTGGGTCCCGACGAAACGCTGAACACGCCAATCGCCGGCACGTCCCGGGACTTTTTCGAACGCACCTGCGACTACTGGCGGGAATGGACCCGTTACCTTTCGATCCCCTTCGAGTGGCAGGATGCGGTGATCCGGGCCGCCATCACCCTGAAGCTGTGCAACTTCGAAGAGAGCGGCGCGATAGTCGCCGCCTTGACCACGTCGATCCCCGAGGCCAAGGACACGGAGCGAAATTGGGATTACCGGTTTTGCTGGCTTCGGGACGGGTATTTCGTGGTTCGCGCGCTGAACCGGCTGGGCGCCACGAAGACCATGGAGGAATTCCTCCACTACATCACCAATCTGATCGCCGAAGAAGAGGAGGAAGAGGAGCGCGAGGTCATACAGCCCGTCTTCGGCATTCATTACGAACGCCAGCTGATCGAGGAACTAGTGGAGACCCTGCCGGGATATCGGGGCATGGGGCCGGTGCGCCGCGGCAACCAGGCCTATGAGCATATTCAGAACGATGGCTACGGCTCGGTCATCCTGGCGGTGACTCAGACATTCTTCGACAACCGCCTGTCCCGTCTCGGCGACGCCGACCTGTTCCGTTATCTCGAACCGGTCGGCGAACGCTGCGTCGATCTGTACGACAAGCCGGACGCCGGCCTTTGGGAACTCCGTGGAGACGCCCACATCCACACCTACTCGAGCGTCATGTGCTGGGCTGGTGTCCATCGGTTGGCGCGCATCGCAGAACAGCTTGGGCTGGAGGACAGGGCCGCCTATTGGAATGGACACGCCAATCGCATTCGCGCGGCCATCGACGAGAATGCCTATAACGCCGAGCGCAACAGTTTCGTCGACACCTGGGGCGGGAGCCATGTCGACGGCAGCCTCCTGCTTTTGCTGGAGCTCGGATTTCTCGATTCCGACGATCCCAGGTTTGCCGGAACGGTGGACGCGGTCGGCGCCGAACTTCGCCGCGGCAATCTGTTGATGCGCTATGCCAAGGCGGACGATTTCGGCCATCCCGAAAACTCCTTCATCATTTGCACCTTCTGGTACATCGACGCGCTGGTGAAAATCGGGCGGACCGGGGAAGCGCGGCAAATATTCGAGGAGATGCTGTCGCGGCGCAATCATGTCGGGCTGTTGTCCGAAGACCTGGATCCGAATACCGGCGAACTGTGGGGCAACTTCCCGCAGACCTATTCGATGGTGGGTCTGATAAATTCCGCCATGCAGCTATCGAGGCCCTGGGACGATGTCTTCTAGGCCGCCCCGGCTGGTCGTCATTTCGAATCGTGTTCCCGATCCCGGGGACAAGAAGGCGCAGGCCGGCGGTTTGGCAACGGCGTTGCTCGACGCACTCGGAGACAGCGGGGGGTTGTGGTTCGGGTGGAACGGCAAGGTCGGCACCGACCACCGCCCGGGCCCGGTTGTCAGCGAACAAGCCGGCATTACCTTCGCGACCATGGAACTGTCGCGGCGGGACTACAATGAGTACTACAACGGCTTCGCCAACCGGACGCTTTGGCCGCTGCTGCACTACCGGCTGGATATGGCCTATTTCGACCGCCAGCAATATTCCCGGTACATTGAAGTCAACCGGCTATTTGCCGAGAGACTGTCTCCGTTGCTCCGCAAAACCGACATAATCTGGGTGCACGACTACCATCTCATCCCGATAGCAGCCGAGCTCCGGACGCGGGGCCATGAACAGAAAATCGGCTTCTTTCTGCACACGCCGTTCCCGGCAACCGAGATTATGACAGCGCTCCCCAACCACGATCAGCTGGTCCGATCGATGTTCGACTACGATCTGATCGGATTTCAGACCGAGAAGTACAAGCGGGCGTTCCTCGACTACCTGCGCTACGAGGTGGGCGCCTCGGTGACAGCCAAGCATGCCGAACTCGACGGCCGGCGTGTCCAGATCGGCGTGTTCCCCGTCGGTATCGATGCGGAACAGTTCAAGCGCAGCGGCGCGGACGCGGAGAGCCTCGCCTGGCACCGAAACCTGCGCCGCCAGCATGGCGACACGGACTGGCTCATCGGCGTCGATCGATTGGACTATTCGAAGGGCCTGATCGAGAGATTTCGGTCCTATGGGAGGTTCCTGGCCAAATACAGCGAATTCCAGCGCAAGGTCACCTTCTTTCAGATCGCGCCGCCGTCCCGGGCCGAGGTGCCGGAATATCGTGAAATTCGTCACGAGCTGGAGGCCGAAGCCGGGCATATCAACGGGCGCTTCGCCGATCTCGATTGGGTGCCGATCAACTACATCAACAAGAGCTATACCAGGGCTCAGCTGGCGCGCTTCTATCACGAAAGCCGGGCCGGCTTCGTAACGCCGCTGCGTGACGGAATGAACCTCGTGGCCATGGAGTATGTCGCGTCCCAGAATCCGCAAGATCCGGGCGTGCTGATCCTGTCCAGGTTTGCCGGCGCGGCCGACTATCTGGACGGCGCGCTGGTGGTCAATCCGTTTGGACAGGATGGTGTATCCGATGCCATCGCGATGGCGCTCGACATGCCCCTGGAGGAGCGCCGGGAGCGTTATGATTCGATGATGGCGGCCATCGAACGCAACGACGTCAAGAAGTGGGGACGGACATTCGTCCAGACTTTGATCAGGGTCCGGCGGGGCCCGGCGGCGAAGTGACGTGACCGGAACCGTACTCGGAGATATCGGCGGGACAAACGCCCGGTTCGCCATCGCCAATAGTCCCGGCGAACTCGGCGATATGGTCAATTTCCCGACCGCCGATTTCTCCGCCTTCGATGACGCGCTCCGCTGCTACCTGGATCAAAACCCGGACAAGGAGATCACTCGGGCCGCCGTCGCGGTGGCCGGTCCGGTGTCGGACGGGACCGCGGTCATGACCAATTCGGACTGGACCGTTTCGGTTCGGGGCCTAAGGGACGGTTTCGGCTACGAGGCGGCCAGCGTCTTGAACGATTTTGCCGCGAACGCCATGGCGGTGCCGCTCCTGCAGCCGGACGATGTCGACGTCATAAACGGCGGCCGAGCGATCGAAAGCGCACCCATCGCGGTGATCGGACCCGGCACCGGTCTGGGCGTCGCGGCGCTCGTGCCGGGCGAAAATGGACCGGCGGTCGTCTCGACGGAGGGCGGACACGTCGCGGTGGCGCCGGTCGACGACGAAGAGTACGGGATCCTTCAAGTCCTGCGGCGGGAATTCGGCCATGTATCGGCGGAGCGGGTCCTGTCGGGCCAGGGAATCGTAAACCTCTATCGGGCGCTGGGCGCGGTTCGGAATTTGCCCGCGGTGTTCGCGGATCCCGCCGAGATCACCGGGGCGATGGACAGCGACGAATTGGCGGCGGAAACCATCTCCCGCTTCTTCGCCATGCTCGGCGGCTTCGTCGGGGATACGGCGCTGATCCTGGGCGCGCGCGGCGGGGTATATCTGATGGGCGGGATCCTGCCGCGCCTCGGCGAGAGATTGCAGGCGTCATCGTTCCTCGATCGCGTTCAGGCGAAGGGACGGTTCCGCGGCTATTTGCGGGAAATCCCGATAAAGCTGGCGGTTCACGAAAATCCGGCTCTTCTCGGCCTGTCGACGCTCGCCAAATAATTCAGCCGGCTCGTTCGTCGCGTACCCGCTTGGCCTTGAACTCGGTCTTGGGGAGCGTCCCGGGCGCCAGGACCTCGACGTCGACCCGGACTTCGCAGCGGCTGCGAACCTCGTTGCCCACGGCGTCGCCGACGTCATCCGCATGCTCGACGCGTACCGTCATGATGTCGAGGCCGTTGTCATTGGTGGTCAGGACGATTTCATACTCGTCCCCGACCCCCGGCACCGCGCGGACCGCTTCTTCGATCTGGTCCGGGTACATCTTGTTGCCGCGGAGATTGATCAGGTCGTCCGCCCGCCCGGAGAACGATCCGACGGCGCGGACGTGCGTGCGGCCGCAGGCGCATTTCCCGGTCGTGTAGGTGGTGTAGTCGCCGACCAGGAATCTCAACTGAGGTGAGCTCTCCGAGTTGAGACAGGTGCATACCGTCAGGCCCCGCTCGCCCTCGTCCACAGTCTCCTTGGACTCGGCATCGACCAGTTCCCAAATCTGAATGTCCTCCATCAGATGCGTGGTCACGGTGCCGTCCTCGGCCTCCGATGCGGGACAGGAATATCCGCCGCAATGGGGGGAAGCCTCGGTGCAGCCGTAGAACTCGACCATGTCCGCGTCCCACAAGCCCTGCAGCCGGTCGCGGGTGTTCTTGATTCCGGTCCCCGGCTCGCCCCCCACGAGCATCCGCTTGACCGAGCTCGCCGCGGGGTCCAACCCCAGCTCCTCCATGACGCGGCCCAGGTGCAAGGCGTACGAGGTCGTTCCGCAGATGACCGTCGGCTTGAAGCGATCGACGATCCGGGCGCGCATCTCGCCCGTCATGCCGCCGCCGGGGATGGTCGGCACGCCCATCTTCGCCAAGCCGAACTGGACGCCCCAAGCGAAGACATGGGGGCCGTAGCCCGAACAGATGAGAACGGAGTCGTCGGGACGGATGCCGTGGGAGTGCATCGCCCGGGCATTGGCCCAGGCCCAATATTCCCGGTCGATCTGCGAGTACCGGAATACCCGGGGCACGCCGGTCGAACCGGACGATGAGAAAATCATCCAGCCCCGCTCCGCCCACAGTTCGTCGTCATGGGTCGAGTAGGTGCCATAGGGCGGCGCTTCCTCCACGTCCGCCATCATCTCCGCCTTGTCGACGACCGGCCACTTCGGGAGATCATCCACATTTTGGATATCGGTCGGCGCAAGACCCAGACGGTCGAACCGCCGCCGATAGAAATCGCTGTTCTCGTAGAGGAAGGGCGTCACCGCGGCGAGCTTCTCGTTTTGAATGGCGATGATTTCGTCGCGAGAGGCGCAGTCGAGGCTCGGCGACCAGTAATCGTCGCTGCCGGCGGCGTCTCCGTCCCGCTTGTACGTCTCCAGCGTTTCGAGCCAGACGCGGCGCGTCTGCTCCCGGCGGTCGCTGCTCATGATGCCTCCCGTTCGTCCCACTGGGTCTATTGTTTGCTTGATGATCCTAGAAACTGCCGGTTAGGGTTTCAACACGACAACGAACGACAGACCAGGGAGGACTCGAATGGCCGAGCGATCAGCGCCGCCGTTCCGCGCCGATCATGTCGGCAGCCTGTTGCGGCCACGGACCATCAACGACGCTTTCAGGAAATTCCATTCGGGCGACATCGGCCAGGAAGCGTTCACCCAGGTCCAAGACCGGGCGATCGACGACGTCATCGCGCTGCAGGAATCGGTGGGGCTGAAATCCGTCACCGACGGCGAGTTTCGCCGCGCCTCCTACTGGTCCACGTTCGTCGAGCGGGTCGATGGCCTGGACGTCGGCGAGTCGCTTTTTACCTTTCACGACGATCATGGTCATGAGCAGGGCTTCACGGCGCCGATCGTCGTTTCGAAGGTCCGACGTTCGCGGACCATCGCCGGGGATGAATTCAGTTATCTCAAGACGCGCACGGCGCAAACGCCGAAGACGACGATCGTTTCGCCGCCGACCATGCATCTGTTCCGGCTCGGCAAGACGATCCAGGACGGCGTCTACGCCGATACGGCCGCCTACTTTGCCGATCTGGCGGCGGTGTACCGGGAGGAAATCGAAGCGCTGGCGGCGGACGGATGCACCTACATTCAGCTCGACGACGTACCGATCCCCATGTTGTGCGATCCGAAGGTCCAGGCGCGCGTCCGCGAGGACGGCCTGGATCCGGATCGGCTGATGGCCGACTATGTCGATCTGTTCAATGACTGCCTGCAGGGCCGGCCGGCCGGCGTGACCGTCGCCGTCCATATGTGCCGCGGCAATTACAAGGGCAAATTTCTGTCGGAAGGCGGCTACGAGACCTTCGCCGAAATGTTCTTCAACAAGCTCGATGTGGACGCCTTTTTCCTCGAGTACGACAATGAACGCTCGGGCGATTTCGAGCCGCTCCGATTCGTGCCGAAGGACAAGGCGGTCGTTTTGGGAATTGTCTCCTCCAAGACGCCCGAAATGGAATCCATGGATTCGTTGAAATCCAGAATCGAGGAAGCGGCGAGGTACATCGACCTCGATCAGCTTTGCCTCAGCCCTCAATGCGGATTTGCCAGCACGGTCGCCGGCAACCCTGTTACGGTGGACGTGGAGAAGGCGAAGCTGTCGTTGGTCGTCGAGACCGCCGCCGAAGTTTGGGGGTAGGGGGCTGGGATGTCCGAATACGGGTACGAGCACATTTTGTACGAGGTCGAGGAAGGGGTCGCCAGGCTGACCTTCAATCTGCCTCAATACGCCAACGCCATGGATTTTCAGGGCGTTCAGGAAACATTCGATGCGCTGATGCGGGCCGAGGATGACGGCGCGGTCGGCGCGGTCCTGATCACCGGCGCCGGAAAGGCGTTCTGTGCGGGTTTCAATCTCAAGGAGATTCCCGACGTCGAGGATGGGCTGGAACCCATCGCCACGCACTTCCGTCACCTGGCCCACTGGTGGCACCAGGTCTTTCACCGGATCGTTCGCATGCCGAAGCCCGTTCTTTCGGCGGTCAACGGCCCGGCGGCCGGCGCGGGGCTTGGGATATCGCTCTGCTCCGACATGGTGGTCGCCGGCGAAAGCGCATCGTTCCTGTGCGCCTGGCATTCGATCGGGCTCGCCAATGACGCCACCACCTCCTACACGCTGGCGAAGATCGTCGGCTTCCGCCGCGCCATGGAGTTGATGATGACCAACCGCACGCTGAGCGCCAAGGAGGCGGAAGACTGGCGGATCGTCAACCGGGTCTACCCCGACTCCGAGCTACAGGCGCATGCATGGAACGTAGCCAGGGATCTGGCCGCGGGTCCCACCCACCTTCAGGGGATGGCCAAGGACAGCTTCCATATGGGCTGGCGGCGGTCACTCGAGGAAGCGACCGAATTCGAGATTCAAAACGTCATGCGCTCCGTAGACGACCCGTATTTTCTGGAGGCCCTCAAATCGTTTCTGTCGAAGGACAGCCGCTCGAATGAGGAGAAGGTCCGCCTCCCCGACGGTGTTTAGCCCGCCATGTTGACCTGCTTTCAACTCGTCTGGATGTCGGCGGAACGCGGTCCCGATCAGTTGGCCATCGTCGATGACCTGACGGACCGGGCCCTGACCTATGCGGAACTCGTCGCGGAAATCGAAACCGTCGCCGCGGGACTGAAGGAACTGGGAATCGGCAAGGGAAGCCGGGTGGCGACGGTGCTCCCGAGCCTGTTCGATCACGCGGTCCTCCTGCTGGCGCTGCAGCGGCTGGGGGCGGTGCCGGCGCTTCTCAATTTCCGGTTGCCGCCGGCGGATATTGCGGGGCTCATCGAGGACGGCGAGATCGCCGCGGCGGTAATCCAGCCGGATGCCGAATTGGCGAACGCGGTCGGGGCGGCGCTGCCCCCGGGCGGCCTGCTGGTTTCGCTCGGGGAGCTGATGGGCGGAACCCTTGCATTCAGAGATTGCCGCGGCGATGCGTCATCCCTGGGCCCGCCTCCCGATCTCGATCCCGAGGATCCGGCCTTCATTTTCTTTACGTCGGGCACCACCGGACTGCCGAAGGGTGTCGTCCTCGCTCAGCGGACCACCGAGCATCGCATACTCTGGCTGTCGACACAGGCGGGTGTCCGGCACGGTCGGCACCTGCGGACACTCGGGTTCATGCCCCTCAGCCATGCCATTGGCTTCTACGGCGTATTTCTGGTCACGCTCGCCTACAACGGCACGTATTTCGTTCAGTCCGCATTCAATCCCGTGCAGGCCAATGAAATGATGGCGGCTCACGGCATCACTTACATGTTTGCGGTTCCGCAGCTCTACTACGCCATGACCCAGGCGCCCAATTATGACCCGGGCGCCTTTTCCGGTATGGAACTGGCGCTCTATGGCGGCGGCGAAATCGCACCGGAGCTCCTGGCTCGAATGGACGCCGAGTGGGGCGGGACCGTCCGGCACATTTACGGCACGACCGAGACCATGTGCTCCCTCTACAACCCCGACCCGGTCGGGCAGCATATCCGGCTGCGTCCCGGCTTCTACACCCGCACGCGGGTCATCGCCATCGGGGGGGAGCCGGAGGATACCGTCCAACCGGGCGAGGAGGGAGAACTGATCGTCGACGCCACCGTCGATACCATATTCAGCGAGTACCTCAACCGGCCGGATGCCACCGCGGAAAAATTGCGCAACGGCTGGTACTACACCGGTGACGTGTGCCTTCGGCACGCGGACGGGGACGTCGATCTGATCGGCCGCGCCGACGATATGATCCGTTCGGGAGGCGAAAACATCCATCCCGGTGAAATCGAGGGACTTTTGCTCAAGCATCCTGGCGTCGAAGACTGTGCGGTCGTGGGCGTCAACGATCCGAAATGGGGCCGGAAGGCCGTGGCGTGCATCGTCGCTGCGGGCGACGTCGATGGAGCCGAATTGGACGACTACCTCAGGTCCTCCGGTTTGGCCGGTTTCAAACGCCCCAAGGAATATGTCGAGATGGAGAGCTTGCCGCGCAACGCGGCCAACAAGGTTTTGCGGCGCGAACTGGTGAAAATGGTCGATGGGACGGCTTGAGCCTGTCCGGAACGGCTCGCAGTTTTTCCCGGATTGTGACCGCTAAACCATTGAGATTTAGGGCGACATTCTCCTATAGTTGTGTCCGACAAGGGCTCAGGCCCGATCCAAGTATTCGCATTGCCCCTGGGGCAGTACCCTTGAATCACTCTTTGGGAGGAGTTTTATGAAAATCAAACTATTGGCTTTTGCTGCCCTCGGAGCGCTGATGCTTCAGCCTTTGACCGGCACGCCATCCGTCGCCCAGGACAAGGAAGTCCGTGTCGGTTTCCTCGGCGGCCTTTCCGGCGGCCGCGGTATCTTCGGCAAGGTCCAGAAGGAGGGCTTCGAGCTCGCCCTGGATCATCTTGGCGGGAAGATCGGCGGCTTGCCCACCAAGTATGTGGTTGCCGACACCCAGAACAAGCCTGACGTCGGCCGCCAGCAGATGGACAAGCTGATCAAGCAGGACAAGGTGCATTTTGTCGCCGGCATCACGTGGTCCAACGTTCTTGCCGCGGTCTACAAGCAGGCTTTGGACAACAAGGTCTTCCTGATCAGCACCAACGCCGGCTGGTCCCAGCTTTCCGGCAAACGCTGCAACCCGTACTTCTTCCGCGCATCGTGGAACAACGACGATACGCCCGAAGCCATGGGTCAGGCGCTGCAGGGCCAGGTG
>CAZUGT010000285.1:0-9470 GCA_964620095.1 uncultured Rhodospirillaceae bacterium
CGGTTTCCGCCGCGACGCGTTTGGATATGGTCGGAGCGAAGTAACTGTCGGCCTTGAAGATCGGTTCCAGCGGCTTCATCGGTTGCCCGGAACCAATTTTCAGGGTGAAGGTATCGGCATTCGCGACGGACGCCGACGCCATGACGGCGGCGAGGCCGAACGCCCCATAGCGAATTGCTTTCCTAAAGCTAATCGAAGTCATTCATTGATCTCCCAAAGTGAAACCCCGGGGGGTGGGTCCTCCCGATCCGTACCTTGCAACTGGTGCGGGGTCGGTCTACAGATGGAGGCTAGAGAAACATAATACATGATGGAATGGCAATAGCTTACGTACCGGTGCGTGCCCAGGTCCACACGCAGGTCCTCCCACAGGCCCACACAATCGTCAACAGCCTGGAGAAGCGCCGAACATTATGCTTAAGCTATGCGCCGGAATGCCGAGAATAACCTTATCGCCGCTCGGGAGGCCGCCGACACATGAATGAAATTCCCGCGGGCCGGCAGGATATCGTCACCCGCTCGACCAACGTCCTGAGCACCATTTCCGCTTTCTGGGCGCTATTGCTTGCAGGGATATTCCTCTGGGACATTATCGGCCGCGAGGCGTTCGGCAAACCATTCCTGGGGACCCACGAGATCGTGGGCAATTCGATCGTCGGAATCCTCTTTCTGGAGCTGCCGTCGACCATCAAGCGGGGCGCCATGCTGCGGACCGTATTCGTCTATGATTCCGTGGCGGTGCTGTGGCGGCGGGTTATCGACAGCTCGTCATACATATTGGGGATTTTGCTGTTCATCGCCATCATCTGGGGCGGTTGGGGCACCATGCTCACCAGCTGGGCAACCGGCGAGATCGAAGGCGCGGGTGCGTTCGAGGTGCCCATTGCCCCGGTCCGCACCGTGATCATCGTGTTCAGTGCGATCTGCGTGCTGGTCTACCTCCAGCTTCTTTATCACACCGTTACCGGCAAAATCGACTACCAGCAGGCGGAGCCGGAGCCACAGCACTAGCCGGAAACCAAACCAAAACTCCAACGTAAATCGCCTCAGGGGAGCCGCTTCGTGGATCCGACAATCGTCCTACTGATCATTCTGGTCTTGCTGATCGGCCTCGTCATCGCCGGCCTGCACATTGGGCTGGTGCTCGGAATGGTGTCCCTATTGGGCACCTATCTGCTCTTTTTCGATATGACCATCACGTTGGAGCTGGCGAACCAGTCGGCTTATGCGGTGCTCCGAAACTCGGTTTTCGCGGCCATCCCGCTGTTCGTGCTCATGGGCGAGTTCATGAGCAAGTCGGGGATGGCGACCGATCTCTACAAGCTCGCCAACTACTTCCTGCGCAAGCTGCCGGGCCGTTTGGCCGTCGCCACGGTGTTCGGCAATGCGGTGTTTGCCGCGGTCACCGGCGTCAGCATTGCGTCCGCCATGACATTTTCGCGGATCGCTTACCCGGAAATGCGCCGCTTCGGCTACAACCGCGCCTACGCACTCGGGTCCATCGCCGGCTCGGCCAGTCTCGGCATGCTCATCCCCCCGAGCGTGCTGTTGATCGTCTGGGGTATCGTGATCGAGCACTCGATCGGCAAGCTGTTCCTCGCCGGTTTCATTCCCGGAATCATCCTGGCCTTGTTGATGGGCGCCTATTGCACCGTCCGCGCCGGGATGAAGAAGGAACTGGCCCCCGCCGTCACGGAAGATCTGGAACAAAAACCCACCGGCAAGCAATTCGTCAGCGGCATGGGTGTGGTGGTGCTGATCCTGTTGGTGCTGGGCGGGCTGTTCGCCGGCTTCTTTACGCCGTCGGAATCGGCCGCGGTCGGCTGCGGCGGCGCCATCATCATCTCCCGAATCAAGGGGCTGACCCTGCGGGAGTACCGGGAAGCCATCATAGATTCCGGCAAGACCATCGCGCCGATCATGTTCCTGCTGATGACCGCCGCCATGTACGCCAAGTTCCTGGCCCTCGGCAACATCATCGAGATCATCCAGGATTTCATCAACGGCTTCGGACTCGGTCCGATTGGCGTGACCGTTTTGATGGTGGTCATTTGGCTGCTCATGGGAACCCTGATCGACTCGCTGTCGATCATTCTGCTGACCGTGCCGATCTTCTGGCCGATCGGCCAAGCCGCCGGCTGGGATGTCAATGCCTTCGCCATTTTCGGCATTCTGGCCATTGAAGCGGGGCTGCTGACGCCGCCATTCGGCTTGCTGGTCTATACGGTGAAAGGGGCGGTTCCCGATCCATCGGTCAAATTGGGCGAGATCTTCGCAGGATCGATCCCCTACTGGCTGTTGATGCTGGTCGTCATGGTCATCATCTGGCTGTGGCCGCAGACGGCGACTTTCCTCGCCAGCTAGCCCGCATTTCCCGCTAATTGTTGCAATGCCGACCGTAATGTGACGGAGTCCCCGGGCTATGGACGGTTCTCACGGCAAGGCGGCGGGCTGCCGCATTGGGATCGACACCGGCGGCACGTTTACCGACATCGTGCTGGTCGGCGGCGCGTCCGAAGGCATCCAGGTCACCAAGGTACCGAGTACGCCTGAAAATCCAGCCATCGCCCTTCGCCGGGGCGTGGCGGAAATCGTCGACCGGACAGGCCATTCGATCGAGGATGTGGCCACCCTCTGCCATGGCACCACGGTCGCCACGAATGCGTTGCTGCAAGGCGGAATCGACAACCTCGCGCTGATCGTCACCGAAGGTTTTCGGCACGTACTCGAGATTGCGCGGCAGTCGGTGCCCGAAGGATATGGCAACTCGTATTTCTGGGTAAAGCCGGACCGAATCGTTCCCGTCCACCGGGTTTTTGAAATCAGGGAGCGGCTCGATTTCCAGGGCAATGTGGTCCGGGGCCTGGACGAGGACAGCGTTCGGGAAGTCGCCCGCCTATTGGAGAAATACCGGCTTTCGGCCGTGGGTGTCTGCTTGTTGCACAGCTATGCGAACCCGTCCCATGAACGGAGGGTGCGGGAAATCCTCGAGGAAGCCTGTCCGGGCGTGACGGTGTCCCTGTCGAGCGATGTCTGGCCCGAATACCGGGAGTATGAGCGCGCCATGACCACCCTCGTGGATGCCTTCGTGAAGCCGGTGATGCGCCGCTATCTCTCGGATGTTTCCGAGCAACTCCCGGGCGTTCTCAAGGAACGCCCGTTCCTGGTGATGCAATCTTCGGGCGGGGTCTTGAGCGCGGGGCAGGTGGCCGAGAAGCCCATCTCGACTGCGTTGTCCGGTCCCGCGGCCGGGGTCATCGGTGCCCGGGCGGTCGGTGAGGCGGCCGGATTCACGAATCTGATCACCCTGGACGCCGGCGGCACGTCGACCGACATTTGTCTCGTGGAGGGCGGTGCGCCCCAGCTTACCACGGATGCCTCCATCGGACCCTTCCCGGTTCGCTTGCCGATGATCGACATACGAACCGTCGGGACGGGCGGCGGCTCAATCGCCTGGGTGAATCGCGAGGGCCGGCTCAAGGTGGGGCCGCAGAGCGCCGGTGCGTCCCCGGGACCCATGTGCTACCCGGACGGCGGCG
Source organism: uncultured Rhodospirillaceae bacterium (assembly GCA_964620095.1). Classification (GTDB taxonomy): domain Bacteria; phylum Pseudomonadota; class Alphaproteobacteria; order Rhodospirillales; family UBA2165; genus JAJDXO01. Next base: position 3,540 of record CAZUGT010000285.1, read on the forward strand.
ACGCGCCGACCATCACCGACGCATCGGCGGTGCTGGGCCGCATTCCGCCCGAGCTTATCGGCGGCGGCATTCCACTGAACGTGCAGCGCGCGCGGGACGGGATTTCGGCATTGGGCGAGGAGTTGGGCGGCGGTCTGAGCGCCGAACGGCTTGCCGCCGGGATTATCGAAATCGCCAATTGGAACCAGGCCAACTTGATCCGCCAGATGACCATCGAGCGCGGGATCGACCCCAGGGACTTCGCACTATTGTCGTTTGGCGGATCGGGGCCGGCGCAATCGCCGGCGGTCATCGAGCTTCTGGGGATCGGCACCTGTGTGGTGCCGCCGAACCCGGGCAACCTCTCGGCTCTCGGGTTGCTGATGGTGGACTACCGGTCCGACCACGTGTTCACCCAGGTAACCGACCAGGACGACCTGAACCCGGCGGCCGCGGCGGACATATACCGGACCCTGGAGGCGGCGGCGGTCGATACTCTGGTGGCCGACGGCGTTGCCGCGGGAGATATCACCGTACTGCGCCAGGCGGATATTCGTTATCGGGGCCAGTCCATGGAAGTGCGCGTCGAGGTGCCGGGCGGCGAATTGACGGACGCCCTGCTGGATCGGATGGCCGAGAATTTTCACGCGGCTCACGAGCGGACCTTCGGCTATTGCTACCGCGACAGCCAGAAAATCGAGCTGGTCAATTTCTGTGTTTCGGGTCTCGGTCCGGTGTCAAAACCGGCGCTGACTGCGGGCAAGTCCGCGCCGGCGGATTTTCCGCCGCCGTCCGAGACACGCCCGGTGTTTTTCGGCGAGGCATGGGTCGAAACGCCGGTTTATCTCCGTGAGAATCTCGAACCGGGGATGAGCGCGGCCGGTCCCCTGGTGGTTCAGGAATTCGGATCGACGACGGTGGTTTTCCCCGCCCAGTCGGTATCCGTCGACGGCAATCGAAACCTGCTGGTCCTGCCGGCGGGCAATGGAGAATCAGGCGAAGCGCCATGAGATGGACACCGGATCAGGAAGCTGACATCGCCGCGCTTCGCGAGCGGGCCAAGACGGTTGATCCAATCGTCCTTCAGATCGTCGAAGGGACGCTGAATTCGATCGAGAGGGAGATCGAGTTTGCCGTCGAACGGACGGCCCGGAGCCCGATGATCCGCGAGGCCCACGACTATCGGGTCGGACTCTTCGACCGGTTCGCCCGCAAACTGACCGGCCGGTCCTACTCGGCCATGCCCGAGGCGGTGCTGCGCGACTACCCGCCGGAGACCATGAAGCCGGGTGACGCGTTCTTCATGAACGACACCTACGACACCGAGGGGGCTATCGGCCACCTGCCCGACATGTGTTCGACGGTGCCGACGTTTCATGAGGATTCCATCGTCGCCTACATCCAGGTCTTCGGTCACCACGACGATATCGGCGGCAAAGTGCCTGGCTCCATGCCCGGAACCGCGTTGTCGGTCTTCGAGGAAGGGCTGATGATCCCGCCGATCAAACTCTACGACCGGGGCGTCCGCAACGACGAGGCGTTCAAGATCATCCGCCGCAACAGCCGGGTGCCGGAAATGCTGGAGGCGGATGTCGATTCCGAAATGCAGGCCATCCTCATGGGGTCGGCACGGATGACCGAGCTGTTCGAGCGGTTCGGCCGGGAGACGGTAGAGGCCTGCTTCCAAGCCATCTTCGACCGCACCCGGGACATCTTCCTCAACGAGCTGATGCCGAAGATCGCCAACGGGACCTATTACGCCGAGGATTACGTGGAGCATGACGCCTTCACCGATCCGTTGCTGCACAAGATCTGCGTCACCATGACCAAGACGGACGACAAGATTGTCCTCGACTTCAACGGCACCGATCCCCAGGCGGTCGGGCCGATCAATTGGGCCGCCGACTATTCGGAGGGCCGGTATCTGATCAAGTGGGTATCGCCGGTCATGCGCAATCTGGCCGATACCCCCGAGCGGGCGGCGGAGATTCCCTGCAACGAAGGCATGGTCGATCTCTTCGAGGTCGTGTTCCCGCCCAAGGGATCCCTGATCACGCCCATCCGGCCGGCGCCGACCAATGCGCGCGCCTTTCTCCTGCTCCGGTCCCTGAGCCTGTTCGCAAACGTGCTCGCACAGGCCGTCGAGGGCAAAATGCCGGCGGATCAGGAGACCATCCGTTACACCGGGTTCTACGGCTACGACACCGCCGGCGATTATTTCCTGTCGCGGGAAGTGCTGGGCGGCGGCAGCGGCGGGCGGTATTACGCGGACGGATCGGATGCCATCCATGTTGTCCCGGATTCGCGGAACCAACCCGCCGAATACACCGAAACCCAGTACCCGTTGCGGGTCGAACGGCTTGCGCTGGCCGAGGATTCCGGCGGTGCCGGGGAATTTCGGGGCGGGCTCGGGTATCTCAAGGAGTACCGTCCGCTGGTCGACTGCTTCACCCTGGTCTCCGCCGACCGCGTGCGGCTCGGCTGCTACGGGGTCAAGGGCGGCAGCTCCGGCGAGCCGTTCGGCGTCTTCGTCGATGCCGAAGGCGAAAACCGGAAGCTGGGCGGCCTCGAGGATGAGGTACCCATCAAATCGGGTGAACTGATGCGGGTCGAAACCACGGGCGGCGGCGGCTGGGGCGATCCCCTGGACCGGGACATCGAGGCGGTGCGGATCGACGTGTGGCAGGGGAAGGTGTCCACCGATGCCGCGGCGAAAGCCTACGGCGTGGTGATCGCGGGCGTCGAAGACGGCGAGCCGTTCGTCGATGACGCCGCGACGGCGGCTTTGCGCCGGAAGATGCGCGGAGAGCAGAACGCCGACGTTCCGATCATCGACCGGGGCAGGGGGGTCGAGGCCATCCGGCTCGCCAACCCGGGCGCCGGCGAATTGAAACGCTACGGCTGACGGGCGACGCCGGCGTGAAAATTCCCGTAGAGGCGCCCGAGGCCCTGCTGCTGCCCTTCCTCGGCGATGGCTGACCCCGGGGGGCACACCGATTGTCCGCTTGCGGCGGTGACCGGTCCCCTGCATCCTTGAAGCCATGAGCCCTTTGTCGGTCTTCATCTTCATGGGAATTCCACTGGCCGCCGCCCTTGTTGCACTGGTCTTCGTGGCGGCCTCGATCGTGCGTTGGAACAGGTCAGATCCGCCGGCCGGACACTACATCGCATCCCGCATGGCGTTCGACCCCGAGGATGCGGAGGACGAGAAGTGGCTCAATGAATTGGATAGCTTGAGGCTTCCCTACCGTCACACCGTCTGCTGATTCCGGCGGCCTGTCGGCGCTTCCCGATCCCCGGCCGATGCTCTACATTTGTGGGAGGAGCTACATCCGCCTCCCCGACGATGCGGGGAGCTGGTCGGACGCGGGAACCGGTTTCATGTTGTTCAGGCAGCTGTTCGACAGCGTATCATCGACCTATACCTATCTGATCGCGGCGGGTCCCGGCGGCGAGGCGCTGATTATCGATCCCGTCGCCGACCAGGTCGAACGCTACCTCAAACTCCTCAACGAGCTCGACCTCCGCCTGACCAAGGCGGTCGATACTCATATCCATGCCGACCACATTACCGGATTGGGATTGCTGCGGGATGCGACACGCTGCGTGACGGTCATCGGGGAGCAGGCGAAGGTGGACCGGGTATCCATGCGGGTCGGTGACGGCGAGCCGGTCGAGATCGAGGGGGTGGCCTTGACCGCCATGTACACGCCGGGCCACACCGACGATTCCTACTGTTTTGCGCTGCCCGACAGGGTCTTTACGGGCGATACCTTGCTGATCCGCGGCACCGGCCGGACCGATTTTCAGAACGGCGATCCCCGGCAGGCCTACGATTCACTATTCAACAAACTGCTTAGGCTGCCTGACGAGACCCTGGTCTATCCCGGGCACGACTACAAGGGCGACACCGTTTCAACCATTGGAGAAGAACGGGCCTGGAATCCGCGCCTGCAAGTCGGCTCGGCGGACGAATATGCCGAGCTGATGGATAATCTCGGCCTTCCCGACCCGAAGATGATGGATGTGGCGGTGCCGGCCAATTTGGCGATTGGCCTGCAACAAGACGCCGGAGAGCGGGCGGACGCCACCCTGAGCATTGAAGACGCCATCGGCGAGCTTGGCCGGGGGGATTTGATTTACATCGACCTGCGGGAAGAGGGCGAGCGGGAAAAGAACGGCGTTATCCCGGGGTCGGTGCATGTGCCGTATGCGCGGTTCGAGGAACAAATCAAACCGGGCGGCATGTTGAATGCGCTCGCCGGCCGAACCGGCCGCCGGCTGGTTCTCTACTGCGCCTATGGCGAACGCTCCGCGCTGGCGCTCGATGCCTTGCGCGAGTCCGGATTTGCGAATGCCCGGCACATCGGGGGCGGCGTCGACGCCTGGAAACAGGCGGACGGCCCGCTCCGGCAGGCCGACTAGGCCGGGCCCGCAATTGGATAGTTTGACAGGCGGCATTGGCCGCGCCTTCGCAAGCCGAAACTACCGCATCTACTGGTCGGCGCACCTCGCGACGATTCTTGGGGTGTGGGTCAACCGTATCGCCATCCAATGGGTGACCTGGGAGCTCACGGAATCCTTTGCCTGGCTGGGCATTATCGGCGCGGCCAATATGGTCCCGACGATGTTTTTCGGACCGATCGCCGGCGCGACCGCCGATCGATACGGCCACCGCATTCAACTGCAGATATCGACGATGGCCGGCGGCCTGAGCGCGCTGGCTATGGCGATTCTGGTGATGACGGGTCTGATGACCATCGAACTCCTGCTCGTGCTGGCGCTTCTTTCGGGCATTAGCCGGGCCTTCAACGTTGCCGCGCGCGGCGCGCTTGTTCATGCGGTTGTCCCGAGAGAACTGCTGTCGGCGGCGATAGGCGTATCCAGCGCGACATTTCATGGCGGGAATTTCTTCGGTGTGGTCCTTGGCGGGACCATCATCGCGACCCTCGGCGCCGGTGTCGCCCTCATCGTTTATGCGGTCGGCGCCGCCATGGCGGTGTTCCTGTTGAGCCTTTTGCGTATCGACGAAAGCCAATGGGAGACCGCGGAGCCCAGGAGGTTCGAGCTGATCGCCGATCTCCGCGCGGGATTTACCTACACCTTTGGTCACCGCGGCATCCGGCTGATCATGTCCGTGTCCGCGATCGTTGCCCTGTTCGTGCTCCCGTACCTGGAAATGCTGGCCGGTGTCGCCGACGAAGTATTCGCCCGGCGCGCGGATGGTCTCGCCGTCCTGGCGAGCGCTACCGGTCTCGGCGCGATGACCGGCGGGCTCTGGCTGGCGCGGCGCGGCCGAACCGAAGGCCTTACCCGCATCTTGCTGGGGGCTTCGGGCCTGGGGGCGCTGGGTGTCGCCGCCTTTGCGCTGACCGAGGTGTTCTGGCTCGCTCTGCTGCCAATGTTCCTCATCGGGATCGCGGTCGTCAGCGCCCAGATTGCGTCCATGAGCCTCATACAGAATGCCGTCGCGCAGGAGTTTCGTGCGCGCGTGTTCAGCATCAACGCCGTCATTTCGGTCGGATTCCCGGCGCTTGGCGCCATCGGAATCGGCTGGGTCGCCAATATGGCCGGGGTCCAAATTCCGCTGCTCGGGGCCAGCCTCATCGGACTGGTTGCGTGGGCGGTCCTCTCGAAGCACGTGCTGGCGATTGCCGCCGAGGTCGAAAATCAGGGACCTTCCCCGGCCGGGACGGCCACCTCCCGCCGGCCCTAGATCGGGTCATGTTTTGACGGAACCACGGCGCGGTTTCGTCAAAACATGTGAATCCGATCTATATCGATAGTGTAGAGCCGATTCACATGGATTGTCGGCACCGCAAAGCGATTCCGACAATCCATGATCGGCTCTAGAGGACCGCGATGTACGTTTGCTTGTGCCACGGCTATACGGACAGTCAGATCAGCCGGCTCGCCGAAGAGGGCGTGACGTCGGCCGCCGAGGCCTATGAG
>CAZUGT010000286.1:0-5453 GCA_964620095.1 uncultured Rhodospirillaceae bacterium
CGGCGCCGGCGAAACCCTGTCGGGGTCCCTGGCTATTTCCCTGGTCGCCCAGTTCATCGGCTTCGTCGGCATCGCGCTGGGCGTCTCGGTTCTGTCCGTCGCCTACGGGAAGCTGTCCGCCGCGCAATCCATCGGCCAGTAGGGCGCGGCGGGCCTTTCCCAACCGGACTAAAACGTGTAGGTGTCTCACCGCTCATGGCGGAGGAATTCAAATGGCCGTTGATCGGGAGCTGATCTATGTGGGCGATCCCATGTGCTCGTGGTGCTACGGGTTCGCGCCCGCCAAGACCAAGCTGGAGGACCAGTGCCGGGGCCGCGCCGCGGTGACGTTTGTGGCCGGCGGGCTGCACATCGACTGGACCGAGCCCCAGGACCGGCAGCGCATCGACTTCCTGCGCGAGCACTGGGAGGAGATCAACCAGCGCACCGGCCAGCCGTTCAAGTTCGATATCCTGGAGCGCACCGACTTCGTCTACAACACCGAGGCCGCCTGCCGCGCCGCCGTCACCGCGCGGATGATGGAAGGCAACGGCACGGCGCTCGAGTTCTTCACTCGCCTGCAGACCGCCTTCTACGCCGAGAACCGGGACGTCACGCAGGACGGTGTGCTGATCGGCCTGGCGGCCGAATTCGGCCTCGACAAGGAGAAGTTCACCGGGCTGTTCGGCTCCGATGAAATGAAGGCCGAGACCATGCGCGACTTTCAGTTCGCCCAGCGCCTGGGCGTCACCGGATTCCCCACGGTGGTGGTCAACGACCGCACCGGCTACGCCTACCTCACCGTCGGCTGGCAGCCCTACGAGCAATTGGAGCCCATCGTCGAAGCCTGGCTCACCGACCGGCTCGACCGCCAGCAACAGGCGGCGGAGTAGGGGCGGGACTTGAGGCGCACGCCCTAATCCCTATACTGCGCCGGCGATTTGGCGGCGGGTCATAATCCGCTGAGACATAAGGTTTTTTCGTGATGGCGGACGACGTCAAGAAAGTGGTGCTGGCTTACTCGGGCGGTCTCGATACCTCGGTCATTCTGAAGTGGCTGCAGGAGGAGAAGGGCTGCGAGGTGGTGACGTTCACTGCTGATCTCGGCCAGGGCGAGGAAGTGGAGCCGGCCCGGGCCAAGGCCGAGATGCTGGGCATCGAGGAAATCTACATCGAGGACCTCCGGGAGGAATTCGTCCGCGATTACGTGTTCCCCATGTTCCGGGCCAACGCCCTCTATGAGGGGACGTACCTGTTGGGCACCTCCATCGCCCGCCCGCTGATCGCCAAGCGCCAGATCGAGATCGCCCGGGAAGTCGGCGCCGATGCGGTCTCCCACGGGGCCACCGGCAAGGGCAACGACCAGGTGCGCTTCGAGCTCGGCTACTACGCCCTCAATCCGGACATCAAGATCATCGCGCCGTGGCGGGAATGGGACCTCCGGTCCCGCACCCAACTCATCGACTACGCCCAGAAGCATCAGATCCCCGTCCCCAAGGACAAGGAGGACGAGCCGCCCTATTCGACGGACGCCAACCTGCTGCACATCTCCTACGAGGGGAAGGCGCTGGAGGACCCGGATGTGGCGCCCGACGAGGACATGTTCACCCGGAGCGTGGCGCCGGAAAATGCGCCGGACGAGCCGCTGACCATTGAAATCGACTATGAGAAGGGTGATCCCGTCGCCGTCGACGGCCGTGCGATGAGCCCCGCGGCGCTGCTCACCCACCTGAACAAGGCAGCCGGCGATCACGGGATCGGCCGTGCCGATATCGTCGAGAACCGGTTCGTCGGCATGAAATCGCGCGGCGTCTACGAGACGCCCGGCGGCACCGTCATGCTGGCCGCCCACCGGGCCATGGAGAGCCTGACCCTCGACCGCAACGCCGCGCACCTCAAGGACGAACTGATGCCCCGCTATGCGGAGCTGATATACAACGGATTCTGGTTCGCGCCCGAGCGGGAAATGCTCCAGGCGGCCATCGACAAAAGCCAGGAGAACGTCACCGGCACGGTGCGCCTCAAGCTGTTCAAGGGCGGGATCACGGTTCTCGGCCGGAAGGCGCCGGGCAGCCTCTATGACGAGGCGACGGTGACCTTCGAAGAGGACAGCGTCTACGACCAGCGGGACGCCGAAGGGTTCATCAAGCTCCAGGCGCTGCGTCTCCGCATCGCCGGGCGGCGGAAGAAATAGGCTCTATACGCCTTCTCCGTGGTCTCCGTGCGCCCTGTGGCAAGGAATTTATCGTCACATCTTTGTTGATTGACCGGGCCTAGATCGGCTCTAGGCGGTGGAATACATCCCCGCCATGCGCGTTAATGCGACCATGATTGAGCGTTTGTCATTCCTTGGCCTGATCCTTGCGGCCTTCGTGCTGGCGGGCGTTCCGGCGCAGGCCCAGAACAAGATTACGCTGACCGACGGGATCAAGCAGCGGCTGATCGATGCGCCGCCCCTGAAGGGTGACGGCGTCACCCGCGAGGCGTTCAACGGCAAGCCTGTCCTGGTGACCTTCTTCGCCAGCTGGTGAGCACCCTGCCATACCGAGTTCGGGGAACTCGCGGAATTCATCGGCAGACACGGACCCGGCAGGCTCACCATCATCGCGGTGAACTGGCAGGAGAACGCCGAGGGCAACAAGCGCCTGCGGCGGATGATCAGGCGGACCATTCCGGCGCCGGTCCATGTGGTCGACGGCACCCGCCGGATCGGCAAGGACTTCGACGGCGTGCACTCGATCCCGGCGGCCTATCTGTTCGATCCGCAGGGCAACGAGGTCTTCCGGGTCGGCGGCGATCCGGGCCCGCCCGGCCGGCACTACATGAACCGGCGGCAGCTGGAGCGCGCCCTCGAGGGCATGGAAGCGGCGCGCCTCGACTGATCCCGCGCACCGCTCTGCGACGCCCTTCCCGGATTGCGGCCACGGGCATCTATTCGGCGGGCAAATCCCGAGACCGTCCGGCCATCAGTCCGCTGACCCAGAGCCAGATGAAGGCCAGCACATGGAGCCCGGCGACAGCGGTGATCGCCGCCCGGTGGCCGCCGACGGCGTAGGCGCCGCCGGGTCCTTCCGGCCAGAGATCGATGATCGCTCCCATGCCCCATTGGATGGCGAAGGCGCCGGTCAGCACTGGCAGGTTGAGGGCGGCATTGATGCGGCCGGCCTTGTTGGCGGGGTAGAGCTGCGCCATGCCGGTAAAGATCAGGATCGCCGAGGCGCCGACAAATCCGAACATGGCCCACAACACCACGTCGAAAGGCCCCAGATTGGCGGCCAGCAGGAGCTGGAGGGCGGTATAGACGGCGATCCCCCAATAGGAAACGGTAAGCGCCGAGACGCCGGCGCGGGCCAGCCGCTCGGCGAACACGCCGGTGGCGATGTAGCCGAGCATGATGGCGATGCCGATGACCATCAGGCCGTTGGCGACGCCGAAGCGTTCGAACCCGGCCACGTCCCGGAGCCACGGGCCCGCCCATAGGCTCGGTATGGCCATGAAGGCGCCCAGGGACGCGGTGGCCAGCGGGACCACCCGCCAGACCCGGAAGTCTCCCATGATCTCGGCAAAGTCTCTCAGCTGACCGGTGAGGCTGGCGGTCCGCATTTCCCGCTCGCCCGGCTTCTCGGGCACCGTCAACAGGATCATGACGGCGGTGAGGAAGGTGAACCCCCCGAGATACAGGAACACGCCCCGCCAGTCGGTGAAGGCGAGGGACGCCTCGACGGGAACCGTGGAGGCGATGGCGCCCAGGCTTCCCACCGCCATCAGGGTTCCCTGCCAGAAGGCGAGGCGCTCCTTGGGGAACCATTCGATGATCGCCTTGAAGGCCGCCATCAGGCCCGCCGACATGCCGAGACCCATGAGAGCCCGTCCGGCGATCAGGAGGCCGAGCGTATCGGCGGTGGCGAACATGGACGCACCCGCGGCGGTGACGCAGAACAAGCCGGCCTGAACCCGTCTGGCGCCGTAGCGGTCGAGCAGCACGCCCAAGGGGATCTGAAACAGCGCGAAGGTCAGGAAATAGACCGAGGTCAGCAGGCCCAGGCCCTCCGCATCGACACCGACATCGGCGGCAATATCGGGTGCCATCACCGCGTTCACCGTGCGGTAGAAGAAGCCCAGGAAAAAGCCGAGCGCGAAGGGCAGGAACACCCGGACGATGAGCGATGGTTGCATGCGGGAGGCCGGTGCCGCGCTGTTTGGGGGCTTCAGCCTAGTCGCCGGATTCGGGTGCGGAAAGCCCCAAGTCCCGTCAAACTGTGCTTCCTCCGGCGAACGTGATCGCTAAGATATTTCTTCAAATCCGGGAGACATACATGCTCAACGCCGCGGTTATCGGCTTGGGATGGTGGGGCACCACCATCGTCAAGTCGCTGGAAGGCTCGGACAAAATCAATGTGGTCCGAGGGGTCGATATCAACCAAGACGCACCGGCGGCATTCTGTGCCGAGCGCGGCCTGCCGTTTTCCTCCGGTTTCGAAGACGCGCTCGACGACCCGGACGTCGATGCGGTGATCATCGCGACGCCCCACTCCCTGCATGAGCCCATGGTTCTGGCGGCGGCCGCCAAGGGCAAAAACATCTTCTGTGAGAAACCCATGGCGCTCTCCGGCGGCGGGGCCAAGAGGATGATGGCGGCCTGCGAGGAAAAAGGCCTGGTCATGGGCATCGGCCACGAACGCCGGTTCGAGGGCGCCTGGGAAGAATTGAAACGGATGGCCGATGCCGGGGAACTGGGCGAAATCCTCCATCTGGAACTCAACTCGTCCTACAACAACATGGCCATCGAGCCGCCGTCGGGCTGGCGGCAGGATCCGGCGGAGGCGCCCGCCGGGGCCATGACGGCCCTGGGCGTACATGTGACCGACCTGATGCTGTCCATTGCCGGCCCGGTGACCGAGGTCTACGCCCATCTCAACTCCCGTTCCGACAAGTTCCCCAACGAGGACGTGCTGACGGTCCAGTTCCTGTTCGAGAGCGGCGTGACGGCGTCGCTGGTCAATCTGGCGACCACGCCGTTCTATCAGCGGATGAGCATCTTCGGTGATGAGGCCTGGGCGGAAGCGCGGGAAATCTCGAACGTGGATATTCCGGACCAGGCGCTGCTCACCTGGCGGGGCATGGATATGGTGATTCATACCCGGACCTATCCCTGGGATGGCTCGACGGTGGAGCGTAATCTCCACCACTGGGCCGACGCCGTCGCCGGCACGGCCGAGTACCGGTTCACGCCCGGGCAGCGGGTGCAGAACGCCCAGATTCTGGAAGCCATCACCGAGAGCGCCGCCGGCAGGAAGCCGGTGGCGATCAGCTAGGTAGGGCGGACTGGTCTACTAGGGTTTGTACTCAATTGGGGGATTCCATCTGAGGCGAGGATGTGATTCAAGTTTTCCAGTAGTAGGAGGCTTGGATGTCGAGACAGCTTTTCTGGTTGAGTGACGAAGAATGGGATCGGATTGAGCCCTGGTTGCCGC
>CAZUGT010000287.1:0-3974 GCA_964620095.1 uncultured Rhodospirillaceae bacterium
GCGCCCGACATTGAGCCATGTCCGGGCGAAGACGCGGTCGCGCTCCCGCTCGAAGTGCTCCTCCGAGACGTAGGGTTCGGTGGATACCGGCCCGGTCCCGAGACCGGGGTATTTTTCGGCCCACTGCCTGTCCCGCGCAACTGTCTTCATCAACGAAGGTCCTCCCGGCGGTCGCCGGTGCAACCATCCCTTGACGGCGTCCCCGTGTAAAGGGGCGGCACGGGAAGCGTGCCCGGATGGACTCCCGGGTCCGCCGATGGCCACGAGCCCCCGGGCCGCGAGCCCTGCGCCGGACGCATAGGGGGAGTTGGAATATATTTCCAACGAAAATTTCGAATTCGGCCCGATCGTGTGCGCCGCAATAGGCATTCATGGACATTAATGGACATTTGATGGCCTGGTTAAATTCCAATTCTGCGCTTTTGGGCGCATTTTTGCGCGCGGGAACCCCTGCGGCAGCGCCCGCAGACGATGCTCCCTTACCCATATGTGCGATTGGGCGCCGGATGCCAGTCCCTCACAGCTTCGGGGGTGAGAGGATGCGAAATTACCACGGAGCACACAGAGATCACGGAGCGGATTCGAGTATGGATACTCCGTGTCCTCGGTGGTCGACCTGGTGAATATCCTGGATGCCCCGCCACTTTGCCGGCTGGCCGGCAAAGCCGGTCCAGTGGGTCGGGACATGACGCGTGGAGTGTGCCCAAATTGGAATACGTCATGGCCGGGCCCCAGCCCGGCCATCCACGTGGATGCCCGTGTCGAGCACGGGCATGACGGCTTCTTGAACCACGGAGACGGTGAGGCAGTGAGATAGGAGGAGTAACTATTCCTACTCAGTGACCTCTGTGCCTCTGTGGTGAAATCTTATTCCCCCCCACCCTCGACGCCCGGCTATCGCCGGCCGTCTCGACCTCCCCCTTCCAGCCTTCCTAGCCGAAGGCTACTTCGGCGGAGTAGGCCCAAGGGGGAGGTGATCCAATTCGCCTATTCCCTCCCCCCTCCGAGGGGGGGGGGCCGCGGTTCGCGAAATCACTCGCGCCGCGCGCTTTCCTTGGCCCGGCGATGGGACTATATTCGTAAGCGCCGGCTTGCTGGCTATGGCGATAAACGCCTTGTGGAATAAGCGTAGCGGACCCGGGGGCAGTGCCCGGCGCCTCCACCAATTCCCGATCTCTCCGGACCCGGTCCGGAGCCGTTATGGGGGCGAAACAGGATCGACGCGCGTGGTAAAGGCTTGGTTTTCGCCCGGCATGGTACCGCCGTTATCGGGCCGATTTACAGATGCCAACGATAACGAGGCATTTGCTGTAGCCGCTTAAGGCTGCAACGGGGTCCGGGGGGCACCTGGCAACAGAAGCCCCTCACTTAATCGTTCCGCCCGTGCAGCGGCCGGGACAATCCGGCGGTCCCGGAATAAGAGACCCGCCGGGACAACGACAGGGTGGCGAAGCGCGTACGATGACCGAACCGAGTTATCCCTATCAGCAATGGGTCGAGGAGGCCCTGACGGGGATTCTCAAGCGCGCGCTCCGCCAAGCGGAGGAACAGGGCCTCGCCGGCGAGCACCACTACTACATCAATTTCAAGACCCGGGCGGACGGCGTCGACATGCCGCCCTTCCTCCGCGCCCAGTACCCGGAGGAGATCACCATCGTCCTCCAGCACCAGTTCGAGGACCTGCACGTCGAGGAGGACGGCTTCCGCGTCGCGCTCTATTTCTCGGGCCGCCGCCAGGCCCTGTTCGTGCCCTTCTCGGCGGTGGTGTCGTTCGCCGACCCGGCGGTCGATTTCGGCATCCAGGTGGCGCAGCTCGCCCCCGACATCGCCGGCGGCGACGCCGACGAGGCGGAGCCGGGCGACGGGGAAGACGCGGCGGCGGCCGAAAGGGAAGAGGCGGCGGACGGGGACTACGTCCAGCCCAACGCCGAGACGGCCATCCTGCCGGACGCGGATGAGGGCGGCGGCGAGGAAGAGGCGGAAGAGGAAGATGCCGCCGCCGATGAAGCGGCCGCCGAAGCCGGCGAAGGCGCGGAAGTCATCGCGCTGGACAAGTTCCGCAACAAGAGCTGAACAATAGGTCCCTCGCCCTCTCCTGGCTCCTCCTCGTTTGGATGTGTGGTCCGCTTTTGAAGCCAGTTTAGTGGTGATAAAGTCTACCTTCGTTTGGCCGTGGGAGAACCAGAAGTGACCGTGTGCATAGCAGCCTCATCAAGCACTGCCGTCGCGCCCAATCACATCGTTTTATGTACCGATTGGTTAGGAAGCAATGCGCTGGGAGCATCCGAGACCTTGCTGAAGTTGAGAAGGATTGCTGACGACTGGTGGTGTCTAACATCGGGAAATGAGAATGAAATTGCCAGCATGGTTCAAATTCTTAGAAAAGCCTTTGGGAGCCAACAGACTATTGATGAGACCAATGTGTCAGAATTGGTCAGGAGTGCGTTATCTGTCCGCAAAAGTGAAAAGATTTCTGAGATTGTCGGGGGCAGATACGGCATGACCAGCGCTCAATTCATTGAGAAAGGCAAAGATATTTTACCTGATTTGGAATACCGCAACGTGTGGATGGATATTAGGTCTACAAAACTGGATGCACGGCTAATTCTAGCCGGGTTTGTCGACGGGTTCCCGTGCATCGTCGAAACCGACCAGACAGGCGGCGTGGTCCTGCGTGAAGAATATAGCGCTATTGGTGAAGGGGCCATACTGGCACATGCTACGCTCTTGAACCGGGATTACACTGATGTGATCGGATTCAATAATATTTTGTATCGGGTGTATGAAGCCAAGAAAGCCAGTGAAGCCGTGCGAAGCGTCGGATCCAGTACTCTAATCCAGGTAATTTGTTCTGACGGAAGTGTGCAAGACGTTTCCTCAGACGGGTATATCGAGTTAGAGAGGCTACGGAAGGAGTACGGCCCCAAGCCTCTCCCTATAAACATTGCGGGTGAATTCTTGGTGGCCGAAACGCCAGACGTGTCGGCCAAAGCTTAAATCGGACGCCCGCCCCCCAACCTCTCAATCGTTTGCCTGCGCCGCAGCGCCGTTGCGGGCCAGGGACTCGGTGAGGTCGGCGAGCACATGATCGATCACGGTAGCTTCTCCTTCCCTGGGTGACGAAAACCCCGGCCGCGGGCAGGCGGCCGGGGCTTCATTGTAGGCGGATTTATCGGGATCAGAAGCGGAAGCGGATACCGACCTCGACATTGTGGCTGGAAAGGCTGGCTTTGATGCCGTCGAATTCGCCTTCATTGGTCCCGAAGTAGCGATAGCCCAAACGAATCTCGGCTGCATCGGACATCGGATAGGCGACACCGAGCATTAGCTGATAAGCCAGCATGGTGTCGGTCGCATCGCCGCCCTCGCTTTCAAGCACCTGGTCTCCGAACTGCCACGCCTGGGCTTCTTCCTTGGCATCCGCAAATGCGAACCCGAGGCCGGCGCCGATGTATGGCCGGAGTTCCCAGACCTCCGTTGCTCCGATCCCGTTCGCCATCACGGTCCACGTCGAGATGCTGCCATCGTAGGGAGCCGAGCCTTCAAGGCTTCCGTTGACGGTGGGCCCGCTGACCGTCAATCCGTTGAGCTTGTCGAAATCGGAGGAGCGGCGGCCGAGTTCAAGTTCGCCGCGGAACCCGACATCATCGCCGAAGCCGAGCGCGGCCAGGAAACCGATCCCGGACTTCATCGAGAGATCGGATGTCGCGGTGTGGCCGAGAACCTCGGTTGAGAGTTCCGAGTCTTCCGGCATCACATACAGTCCCGCGAGAGAGATGTAGAGGTTGTCGGTGTTGATTAGGGAGGTGTTCTCCTGCGCAAAGGCGCTCACGGGTGCCAGCGCCAGAACAGAAAGGATCGCGAGTGATCGGGACCAAGCCTTCATGTGTCGTCTCCATGTTTTTGCTGCGGCGCCGGCTGGTACCGGGCCGTTGCAAATCACCATGGTAGACATGAGGATCCCGCCTATTCGC
>CAZUGT010000288.1:0-4824 GCA_964620095.1 uncultured Rhodospirillaceae bacterium
AACCGAAAGCGGCCACTGGATCGTGCGCTTCGCCGATATCGACCTCGGCATCATCGACCACAAGACCAAGAAACTTCACCGCTTTCGAGCGGCCCGGCCGGGCCGCTCGAAAGCAAAACAAACCATAAACACTGTTACCCATGTAATCGGTCTATAGTGTCACCCATCTATCCGGTTGCTCAAAATAACCGAAATCCCTCAAACGAGTACAACGCCTACGCCGGGGTCACGCCGCGCAGGCGCTCGCTGCGCCGCCGCAGCAGTTCGATGGTGGTCATCACCGCGACGGAGAAGACGATCAGCAGGGTCGCGACGGCCAGGATCGTCGGGCTGATCTCCTCGCGGATTCCGGCCCACATCTGGCGCGGAATGGTCTGCTGCTCGACGCTGGCCACGAACAGCACCACCACGACCTCGTCGAAGGAGGTGACGAAGGCGAACAGCGCGCCGGCGACCACGCCGGGCAGGATGAGCGGCATGACGACCTTGAAGAAGACCCGCGCCGGATCGGCGCCGCACATGGCCGCGGCCCGCGTCATCGAGTGGTCGAAGCCGATCAGGGTGGCGGTCACCGTAATGACCACAAAGGGCGTGCCGAGCGCCGTATGCGCCAGGATGATGCCGAGATAGGTGCCGGTCAGGCCGATCCGGGCATAGAAGAAGAAGATGCCGGCCGCGGTGATGACCAGCGGCACGATCATCGGCGAGATCAGAAGGCCCATGATGAAGGCGCGGAACGGCATATGCGGGCGCGAAAGCCCGAGGGCCGCAACGGTGCCCAGCGCCGTCGCCAGAACCGTCGAGCAGACGGCGATGAAGAGCGAGTTGACGATCGACTGGCGCCAGACCTCCCGGCTCCAGAAATCCTCGTACCAGCGCACGGAGAAAGCTTCCCTTTCAAGCGCCAGCATCTCTTCGGTGAAGGTGAAGTAGGGCTGCGAATTGAACGACAGCGGGATGATGACGATCAACGGCGCGATCAGGAACGCGAACACGGCCGCGCAAATGGCGATGAAGGCATAGTGCCAGATGCGTTCGAGGGGGCTCGCGTAGCTGGGCGGTTTCAGCATGGCCTCGTCCTATCCCAGCTTCAGCCGCTCGAGGCCGACCAGCTTGTTGTAGACCCAATAGAGGATCAGCACGCCGAACAGCAGGATGGTGCCGAGCGCCGCGGCCAGGCCCCAGTTGAGCGACCGCTGCATGTGGTAGGCGATGAAGTTGGAGATCATCATGCCGTCCTGCCCGCCGACCAGGGCCGGGGTGATGTAGTAGCCGATGGCCAGGATGAAGACGAGCAGGCAGCCCGCCCCGACGCCCGGCAGGGTGTTGGGCGCATAGACGCGCCAGAAGGCGTAGTGGCGGCTGGCGCCGAGCGACATGGCGGCGCGCATGTAGATCGGCGGAATGGTCTTCATCACGCTGTAGAGCGGCAGGATCATGAACGGCAGGAGGATCTGCGTCATGGCGATCACCGTGCCCTGGGCGTTGAAGATCAGCTGGATGCGCCCGTCGTCGGAGAGGATGCCGCTCCAGACGAGAATGTCGTTGATGATGCCTTCGGTCTGCAGCAGCACGATCCAGGAGGTCGTGCGCACCAGAAGCGACGTCCAGAACGGCAGCAGCACGAGGATCATGAGGAGGTTGGAGACCCTGAGCGGCAGGATCGACAGCAGATAGGCGACCGGATAGCCGAGGACGAGGCAGGCGACGGTGACGATAACCGACATCCAAAGGGTCTGGATGAAGTTGCCGACGTAGATCTGCCGTATTTCGGGCTGCGGAACGACGTTGCCGTTCACGTCATAGCGCCGGTCGACGGCAGCGAGATATTGCACGCCGGTGATGCGCCTCCCCAATCGCTCGATGGCCGCCCAGGTCTCCGGGTCGGCCCAGTCCCCGTCCAGGCCGATGAGAGCCTCCTTGAAGGGCGCTTCCATGCGCTGGGCCCGGCGGCCGGTACGGGTGATGGTGCTGCGCAAACCGCCGGTTTCGTAGTTCAGGCGGGTCGCCAGCCGTCCGATGGTGCGATTCTCCCGCGCTTCGGCGAGGTCGGCCGCCAGGGCGGCAAAAGCCGCCTCGCCGGGCGGCTCGCTGCGGTCGTCCCAGGCTTCGAGAGCGGCGACGGTGCGCGGCATGTTGTCGGCGACAATCGGGTTGTCGACCGAGCGCAACAGCATCAAGGCGATGGGAAAGAGGAAGGTGATGCCGATGAAGAGCAGCAGCGGCAGTACGAGCAGCATGGCCTTCACGCGCCGCATGCGCTCGGCGCGCGCCAAAGCGGACTTCAGCGGGCGGCCGTCGGCGGTGGTGAGCGGCTCGTCCGCCGCCGCCCCGCCTGTTGTCGCCGCATCGGTCATGTCCCGGCGCCCGCCCTCATCCGCGCGGCCGGTCCCAGCGCCGAACGGCTTTGCGCCGGACGGCATTCAGCCGGGAAAAGAGGAAAGGACGGCTGGGCGGCCGCCCTCCCCCACATGTCCTCCCGCGCAACGGACGGTCACTTGACGAGCCAGGCGTTGAAACGCTCGGTCAGCTCGTCCTGATAGTCGGCCCAGAACTCGAAGTTGTTCTGGAGGGCGTTCTTGAAATTCCCGGGCGCCGTCGGCATGTGGGGCCCCATGGGAATGCCGGCTTCGAAGTGCTTGCCGATCATGGCAACCGAGGACCGGCGCGCCGGGCCGTAGGAGATATAGCTGGCCTGGTCCGCCAAGCGCTTGGTGTCGGTGGAGAATTTGATGAACTCGACCGCCGCTTCCTTGTTCGGCGAGCCTTTCGGAATGCCCCAAAGGTCGATGTCCCACACCTGGCCGTCCCAGACGATCACGAAGGACTTCCCTTCGGACGCGGCGGCATCGAAGATGCGTCCGTTGTAGGCCGTGGTCATGGCGACCTCGCCGTCCGCCAGGAGCTGCGGCGGCTGGGAGCCGGTTTCCCACCAGACGACATTGTCCTTGATGGTGTCCAGCTTGGCGAAGGCCCGGTCCACGCCTTTCGGCGTCGACAGCACTTCATAGACCTTGCCCGCCGGCACGCCGTCGGCCATCAGGGCGAACTCCAGGTTCACCTTGGGGGTCTTGCGCATGGCGCGCTTGCCCGGAAACTTCCCGGTGTCGAAGAAGTCGGCGATGGTCTTGGGCTTGTCGCCGGTCATCTTGCTTGCATCATAGGCGTAGATCGTCGACCAGAGGATGGTCGCCACGCCGCACTCGTGCAGCGTGCCGGCAATGAAATCCTTCTTGGCCGGCGTGCCGTCCGGCGCCGGCGGCAGCCCCGAGAGGTCGAGTTCTTCGAGCAGCCCCTCGTCGCAGCCGCGCACCACATCGGACAGTTCGAGATCGACCACGTCCCAGGTCACCTTGCCGGCTTCGACCTGGGCTTTGATTTCCGCCAGACCGCCATTGTAGTTCTCGGACAGGATATTGATGCCCTTCTTGGCCTTGTAGGGCTCGTGATAGGCCTTCACCTGGCTCATGGAGTAGGCGCCGCCCCAGGAGACGACGGTCAACTTGTCGGCGGCAGCCGCGGCCCCGGCCCAAAGGCCCAAGGCGGCAACGGCCGATATTTTCGCGATCTGGAGTCGTTTCATGGCTTTGTCATTCTCCTTGTTTACTCACGGTCTGTTTGTTGGCGGTCCTTGCCGGCGGCTTTGCGCCTCCCCGGCTCCCGGGGCCTGCGAAACGCCGGCACGTCATGTGTCCAACGCCCGGCAGTCGTCGATCTCCCAGCCCACGGTCACGGTCGAGCCTTCCTTCAGGCTCGCGTGCCCCTGGGCGTTGGGGATTTTGACGATGAACTGATCCGTGCCGCACACGTTGACCCGCGTGCGGATGTGATCGCCCAGGTAGGTAAGCTCCTCCACCCGGGCTTCGAAACGGTTGGGCAGGCTGCCGGGCTCGGGATCGATCACCACCCGCTCCGGGCGCAGCGAGAGCGTCGTCGGCGCGCCGCTCCCCGATACGTTGACCGCCAGGGCCTGCATCTCGCCCTGGCCGTTGTCGAGCTCCACCCGGCAGCTGGTCCCGTTCATGTCGCGGACGCGGCCGCTCAGCCTGTTGTTCTCGCCGATGAACTGGGCGACGAAGGCGTTTTCCGGCTTCTCGTAAAGATCGGCGGGCGCGTCGGTCTGCTGGATGACCCCGTCGTTGAGGACCGCGATGCGGTTCGACAGGGTCATGGCCTCGCCCTGGTCGTGGGTCACGTAGACCACCGTCACGCCGAGGCTTTCGTGAATGTGCTTGATCTCGTACTGCATATGCTCGCGCAGCTGCTTGTCGAGCGCGCCGAGGGGCTCGTCCATCAGCACGACGGCCGGTTCGAACACCAGGGCGCGGGCCAGCGCGACGCGCTGCTGCTGGCCGCCGGAAAGCTGGCCGGGGCGGCGGCGCCCGTAGCCGCCGAGCCGCACCATCTCCAGCGCCCGCTCGACCTTTTCCCCGACCTCCGCCTTGCCGAGGCCGCGCACTTCCAGCGGGAAAGACAGGTTTTCGCCCACCGTCATGTGGGGAAAGAGCGCGTAATTCTGGAACACCATGCCGATGCCGCGCTTGTGCGGCGGCAGGCTGTTGATGGGATCGCCGCCGAGGTAGATCGTGCCGTGGGTGGCCGGCTCGAACCCGGCCAGCATCATCAGAATGGTGGTCTTGCCGGAGCCGGACGGCCCCAGCAGGGTCAGGAACTCGCCGGGCGCGATATCGAGATTGAGATTCCTGACGACCAGCGTTTCACCGTCGTAGGTTTTTTGAACCTCGCGGAAACGAACGAGAGGGTCATTCCGCCCTATGACGCCCTCCTCGGCCTCCTTGGCCTTCCGTGTTTCGCCCATGCGGC
>CAZUGT010000289.1:0-15105 GCA_964620095.1 uncultured Rhodospirillaceae bacterium
GGTGAACCAGCTTCGGCCGCTCCTTGGAGCCGAAACGCAAGCCGTCGAGCAGCGCATCCACATGGCTGGAAATCCTGGAGCCTCCCTGGACGGCGAGGCCCGCCGGCTTGTCCAGGACAATCAAGTGATCGTCGCGATGGATGATCCGTTCCTTAAGTGCCGCGACCGCCCGGCGGTCGACGGACGGAGCCTGTCTCTTGGTCTTCGCGGCATCCGGCAACGGCGGCACGCGAACGGCTTGACCTTCTTCAAGACGCTGATTGCTCTTCGCCCGGCCGCCGTCTACCCGCACCTGACCGGTCCGCAGGAGTTTCTCCAAGCGCCCGTGGCTCAATTCCGGGTAGTGGCGCTTGAACCACCGGTCGAGCCGGATGCCGGCATCGCCGGGCTCCACCTCGATGGTTTCGACGCTGCTCATGCGAGGACGGCCCGCAAAGCCATCATGCCGGCGACAAATCCGGCCAGCGACAGAACCACCGATCCGATCACGTAGGCGCCGGCCAGCCCCAACTGGCCACGCTCGAACAAGCTCACGGCGTCCAGTGAAAAAGCGGAAAAGGTGGTGAACGCGCCCAAGACGCCGATCACGAGAAATGCCCTCATTTCCTGACTCGGGGACCAATTCAATGCCATGAACTCGACAAGCGCACCCAACAGCAGGCAGCCCAAAATGTTTTCGATGAACGTCGCGTAGGGAAATCCGTGGCCGGCGATCCGGGTCACCAAGACATTGACGAGATAGCGTCCGCCGGCGCCGATTGCGCCGCCCGCCGCCACGCTGAGCAACATCTTCATACTCTCATCCCCTCAGTCGCCGCCGGGTGAGTTACGCGATTCTCGAAGTTTTCGCCAGTAATCCAGCCGCTTAGCGATTTCCCGCTCGAAGCCGCGCTCCCCCGGCCGGTAAAATTCCCGGCGTCTCATCTCGTCCGGGAAGTAGTTCTGGCCCGAGAAACCTTCGTCCGCGTCGTGATCGTACTCATAGCCCTTCCCATAACCGATATCCTTCATCAGCCGGGTCGGCGCGTTGAGAATGTGTTTGGGCGGCATCAGGGAACCGGTTTCCTTGGCCGCCCGGCCGGCCGCACCGAGCGCCTTATAGGCGGCGTTGGATTTGGGCGCGGTCGCCAAATACAGGACCGACTGGGCGATCGCCAGTTCCCCTTCCGGGCTGCCCAAGCGCTCATAGGCCTCCCAGGCCGCGATGCTGTGGGGCAGCGCCTGTGGATCGGCGAGCCCGATATCCTCGGAGGCGAACCGGACCAGTCGGCGGGCGATGTAACGGGGGTCCTCACCGCCGGCCAGCATTCGCGCCAGCCAGTAGAGCGACGCATCGGCATCGGACCCCCTGAGCGACTTGTGCAAGGCGCTGATCAGGTTGTAGTGCGCCTCCTGCGATTTGTCGTAGAGCGGCATCCGCTTGCCGATCAGGTCGGCCAGCGCCTTGGCGTCGAGCAGGGGTTCCGCGGGCAGGGATTGCAGCTCCTCCGCCATGTTCAGCAGGTAGCGCCCATCCCCGTCGGCCATGGCCCTGAGCGCCGCCCGGCCGTCGTCGGTCAGCGGGAGCGAAGCGCCCTCCTCGTTCTCGGCCCGGCTCGCCAGGGTCTCCAACGCCGTATCATCCAGCCGATTGAGAACCATGACCTGACAGCGCGACAGCAACGCGCTGTTGAGTTCGAACGACGGGTTCTCGGTGGTCGCGCCGACCAGGATGACCGTGCCGTCCTCCACGAAGGGAAGAAAACCATCCTGCTGGGCCCGGTTGAACCGGTGAATCTCATCAACGAACAGCAGCGTTCCCCGTCCGACTCCCCGCCGTTCGCCGGCCGCCTCGAACACCTTGCGGAGATCGGCGACCCCCGAGAACACCGCCGACAAGGGCTCGAAGGAAAGATCGACCGCATCGGCCAGCAACCGCGCGATGGTGGTCTTGCCGCTGCCCGGCGGGCCCCAGAGGATGATCGAGGTCAGACGGCCGCCCGCGAGCATGCGGCCCAAGGGCGCTTCGGGTCCGATGATGTGATCCTGACCGACGACCTCGGACAGGTGCGCCGGCCGCAAACGGTCCGCGAGGGGCCTGGGCGCCTGGGATTCAAACAGGGTGCTCACCGGTCGACGACCATGCGGAGGGTCTTCCCCTCGCGCTCGATGGTGATCCGCCACCGGTCGACCGGTTGCAGCAGTACCTGCTTCAACTGAGAGACGGAATCGATCCTCGTCCCGTTGATGTCCCGGATGATGTCCCCGGACTGCAACCGGAACCTTTGCGCCGCCGTGCCGCGGCGGATTTCCATGATGACCACCCCCTGGGCCAGCAGGCTGGCGCCGATCCGATCGGCGAGGGCGGGCGACAGATTGGCGACGGTCGCCCCCTGCACCGGATGCACGCCGCCGATTTCGGTCTCGTCGGGCGACGGAGTCTCCGGCGGGTGTTCGATCCTCAGTTTGGCCGAACGCAAACGGCCGCCGCGCCACAACCGGAGCTCCGCCCGCTCTCCCACCGGCTTGGTGGTGATCCGAAAACGGAGAGCCTCCGGGTCCTCGACATCCCGACCGTCGATGGACAGGATGACGTCTCCGACCTTCAATCCGGCCCGGTAGGCGGGACCGTCCCGATGGACCCCATTGATCAGCACGCCCGCCGGCCGGTCGAGGTTCAGCGAGGCGGCGAGGTCCGGCGTCACCTGCTGCCCTTCGGCGCCCAGCCAGGGGCGGATGACCCGTCCGCCCGACGCGACGCCGGAAATCACCGTCCGCACCATGTTGGAGGGGATGGCGAAGCCGATGCCCACCGATCCGCCCGAGTTGGAGAAGAGGGCCGTATTGATGCCCACCAATCGCCCGTCCATGGTTACCAAGGCGCCGCCCGAATTCCCAGGATTGATGGCGGCATCGGTCTGGATGAAGAAATTGAGGTCGTTGATGCCGCCGTGGGTGCGGGCCAGCGCAGAAACGATGCCCGAGGTTACGGTCTGGCCGACGCCGAAGGGGTTGCCAATGGCGAGGACGAGGTCGCCCACCTCCAGTTCGTCGGAGTCGCGGAACGGCAGAAACGGAAACCGCTGGTTTCCGTTCCGGATCCTGAGCACCGCGAGATCGCTGCGTTCGTCCTTGCCCAAGACCTCGGCCCGAAACTCGCGGCGGTCGGCAAGGACGACGGTGATTTCGTCGGCGCCTTCAATGACGTGGAAGTTCGTCACGATGACGCCATCTGGCTGAACGATTACGCCTGAACCGAGAGAGTTCTGTTGTCTCCGGCTGGGTCCCGGCTGGCCGAAACGGTCGCCAAAGAACTGGCGGAAAAACGGATCATTGAACAGGGGCGAGAAGCGCCGCGTCTGCACCGTCTTGGTGGTGAAGATATTGACCACCGCCGGCGCCGTCTGTTTCACCAGCGGCGCGAAGGAGAGTTGGATTTCCTGCTGGGAGCCCGGCAATTGCCGCTCTGCGCCGGCGGGTGCCGCGACGGCGGCCAAGCCGCCAATCACCAGCACGCCGGCGACTGCCCGGGCTAGGCAGCGTGTCATTCCCTTTCCAACCACCAAACTATCCCCTTAACGAACAAGGGCAGCCAAACGGCTGCCCCCGACCTGTCCTCACAGCCGCGCAAGACCTTAACCTGCCTGGGCGACCTCTTCGACGTCTTCGTCCTCGAGCATGGCTTCATGCCGCGCCCGGTCCTCGGCGCCCTTGGCATCCTCGTCCCGGTCGACCAGCTCGATGACCGCCATCGGGGCCGCGTCACCGTAGCGGAAGCCGGCCTTCAACACCCGGGTGTAGCCGCCCGGGCGGTCCTTGTAGCGATCGGCGAGGCTGTCGAACAGCTTGGCGACCACCTCTTTATCCTGGAGGAACGAAAGGGCCTGACGCCGGGCATGAAGATCTCCCCGTTTGCCGAGGGTAATCATCTTATCAGCAATGCCCCTGAGTTCCTTGGCCTTGGGCAGGGTCGTGCTGATCTGCTCATGGCGCAGCAGCGAAGCCGCCATATTGGAAAACATCGCTTTGCGGTGCGCTGAGGTGCGGTTCAGCTTCCTGCCGCTCATACGGTGACGCATGGTCCGGTTCCCCGTGTATCCGTGTCTCCGCCCTAGAACGGTTCCTCGAGGCGCTTGGCGAGCTCCTCAATGTTCTCAGGCGGCCAGTTGGGAAATTCCATTCCCAGGTGAAGGCCCATCTGGGCCAGAACTTCCTTGATCTCGTTCAGCGACTTGCGGCCGAAGTTCGGCGTGCGGAGCATTTCCGCCTCGCTCTTCAGCACCAGATCGCCGATGTAGATGATGTTGTCGTTCTTCAGGCAGTTGGCCGAACGGACGCTGAGTTCCAGTTCGTCGACCTTGCGCAGCAGGTTCTTGTTGAACGGCAGATCGTCCCGGGTCTCCTCGGGGAGCGCGTGAGTCGGCTCCTCGAAGTTGATGAACAGTTGCAACTGGTCCTGAAGAATGCGGGCGGCGAGCGCCACGGCATCGTCGGGCGCGACGGTGCCATTGGTGGTCACCTCCAGGGACAGCTTGTCGTAGTCGGTAACCTGGCCGACACGGGAGTTCTCGACCTTGTAGGCGACCTTGCGGACGGGCGAGAAGACCGCGTCGATCGGGATCAAGCCGATGGGGCTCTCTTCCGACTTGTTGGCACCGGCCGGCACGTAGCCCTTGCCGGTCTCGACGGTCATTTCCATTTCTAGCTTGGCGCCGTCGTCAAGGGTGCAGATCAGCAGATCCGGGTCCATGATTTCGATGTCGTGGCCGGTGTCGATCATACCGGCCGTCACTTCGCCCGGGCCGGTGGCGGAAAGGGTGATCCGCTTGGCACCCTCGGAGTGCATCCGGAGACCCATGGACTTGATGTTGAGCACGATATCGGTGACGTCTTCATGGACGCCCGGGATCGATGAAAACTCATGCAGCACGCCGTCGATCTGGATCGCGGTCACGGCGGAACCCTGCAGCGACGACAGAAGCACGCGGCGCAGCGCGTTACCGAGTGTCAGACCGAAGCCCCGCTCGAGCGGCTCGGCGACAATTCTCGCCTGACGCTCCGGCACGCTGCCGGGAACGACTTCGAGCTTGTTCGGTTTAATCAGTTCTTGCCAATTCTTCTGGATCACGAGTGTGCCTCACTCTCTTTCGCAGGCGACGCTGCGGGGAAACCATTTCCGACCGCCGGCCCTGCGTTACCGGGCGGCCGGACGGGATATACTCTGACCTATACCCGGCGGCGCTTCCGCGGCCGGCACCCATTGTGCGGAATGGGCGTGACGTCACGGATCGACGTCACGGTGAAACCGATGGCCTGGAGGGCGCGGAGCGCGGACTCGCGTCCCGAACCGGGGCCCTTGACCTCGATTTCCAGGGTCTTCATGCCATGCTCCATGGCTTTGCGGCCCGCATCCTCGGCGGCGACCTGTGCCGCGTAGGGGGTCGACTTGCGGGAGCCCTTGAAGCCTTGGCTGCCGGCCGACGACCAGGCAATCGCGTTGCCCTGGGCATCGGTAATGGTGATGACCGTGTTGTTGAACGTCGCGTTTACGTGGGCGACGCCCGACGTGATATTTTTTCTTTCGCGGCGCCGCGGGCGCTGCGTCGTTGCTCTAGCCATGTCAGACCTTCACTCCTGAGTAAGCGGGCCCGCTTACTTGACGACTTTCTTCTTGCCCGCGATGGCCTTGGCCGGTCCCTTGCGGGTACGCGCGTTCGTATGGGTGCGCTGGCCGCGGACCGGCAGGCCGCGCCGGTGACGCAGGCCCCGATAGCAGCCCAAATCCATCAAACGCTTGATATTCATTGAAACCTCACGGCGAAGATCGCCCTCCACCTGGTAATCCCGATCGATCACCTCGCGGATACGGACGACCTCGTCATCGGTGAGTTCATGGACCCGGCGGTCCGCCGGCACGTTGGACTTCTCGCAGATGTCCCTCGCGAACGAGTTCCCGATTCCGTAGATATAGGTCAGCGCCACACCAACTTGTTTCTGGGTGGGAATATTGACGCCAGCAATACGTGCCAAAGCCGGTTCTCCTCAGCTTGAAAAGTCGAAAAAATGTGATGCGACCGCGGTCGGACCCAGAGCGGCGCGATTATAGGCCTGGAAGACCTCAAGTCAACTCGCTAAACCCCTTTTATTGCAGCCTTTATCCGGCCAAACACGTCATCGATCGAGCCCATCCCGTCGACCGCCTGAAGCGATCCCTTTCCCTCGTAATAGGGGAGAATGGGTGCGGTTTGTTCTCTATACGCTTCGAGCCGCGAACGCACGGTCTCGGCATTGTCGTCGGCGCGCCGGTTGAACTCGGTGGCGCCGCAATTGTCGCAAACGCCTTCCCGTTTCGGCCGCTTGAAGCTGTCATGGTATCCGGCGCCGCATTTGGCGCACGAAAAACGCCCGGAAATCCGCTCCACCACGACATCTTCGTCGACGGTGATCTGGACCACGTGATCGATTTTGAGCCCCTTCTCGACCAGCATGGCGTCCAGCGCCTCGGCCTGCGCGGTGGTCCGCGGAAAACCGTCGAGAATCACTCCGTCGCCGCCGTTGCCGGTATCGATCCGCCCGGCGATCATGGCGATCATCAGATCATCCGGGACCAGATCGCCCCGCTCTATGATTTCCTTGGCGGTCCGTCCAAGCTCGGAGCCGGACTTGACCTCTTCGCGCAGCATGTCGCCGGTGGAGAGCTGGACCAGGCTGAACTCGTCACACAAGCGCTCGGCCTGGGTGCCCTTGCCGGCGCCAGGCGCTCCCAACAGGATGAGGTTCATTAGCGGCGCCCTCTCAGACGGGACTTCTTGATCAGGCCTTCATATTGGTGCGCCAGCAGGTGGGATTGGACCTGGGCAACCGTATCCATGGTCACCGTGACCACGATCAGCAAACTGGTGCCGCCGAAGAAGAACGGCACGCCCGCTTCGGCGATCAGAATCTCCGGCAGGATACCGACCGCAACCAGGTAGGCGGCGCCGACCACGGTCAGCCGGGTCAGCACATAGTCCAAATAGTCGCCGGTGTTCTTGCCGGGCCGGATGCCGGGCACGAAGCCGCCATACTTCTTGAGGTTATCCGCCGTCTCCTGCGGGTTGAAGACCACCGCCGTGTAGAAGAAGGCGAAGAAGGCGATCAGCGACCCATAGATGATCAGGTAGGCGGGCTGGCCGCGGCCGAGCAGCGAAGTCACGATGGTCAGCCACTCCGGACCGCCGGCGGCCGAGAACTGGGCCAAGGTGATCGGCATCAGCAGCAGCGAGCTTGCGAAGATCATCGGAATGACGCCCGAGGTGTTGAGCTTCAACGGCAGATGAGAGCTTTCGCCGCCGAACATCCTGTTGCCCATTTGACGTTTGGGATACTGGATGATGATCCGCCGCTGAGCCCGCTCGATGAATACGATGAACATGATGACGGCCACCGCCATCACCAAGAGACCCATGATAAACAGCGGGTTGAGGGCGCCGGTCCGGCCGAGTTCCAAGGTGCCGGCCAAGGCGCTCGGGAGTTCGGCGACAATGCCGGCGAAGATGATCAGCGAAATACCGTTGCCGACGCCGCGGGCGGTGATCTGCTCGCCCAGCCACATCAGGAAGATGGTGCCGCCGACCAGGGTGACCACCGCGGTGAAGCGGAAGAACATGCCGGGATCGATGACCGCCGAGCCTTGCGAACCCTGCATGGATTCGAGGCCCACCGAGATGCCGTAGGCCTGCATGCTGGCGATCAGCACCGTGCCGTAGCGGGTGTACTGATTGATCTTCTTGCGGCCCTGCTCGCCCTCTTTCTTGAGTTGGTTGAGGGTCGGCGAGACGGCCGTCATCAGCTGCATGATGATGGCCGCCGAGATGTAGGGCATGATGTTCAGCGCGAAGATCGTCATCCGGCTCAGCGCGCCGCCGGAGAACAGGTTGAACATGTCCAGGATGCCGCCGGCCTGCTGGCGGAATACGTCCTGCAGGATCACCGGATCGATGCCGGGAATCGGGATATAGGTGCCGAGCCGATAGACGATCAAAGCGCCCAGGGTAAACCAGAGGCGCTTTTTCAGTTCCGTCGCCTTCGCGAAGGCGCCGAAGTTCAGATTGGCTGCGAGTTGTTCAGCGGCTGATGCCATGGGCGGGGTTCGCCTTTATTCCTGCTCTGATTTGTCTTCCTGCTGGTCCGCACCCTGATCCGCCGCTTTTTCGGCGGGCGCCTTTTCGGCCGGCGTATCCTCGGCACTCGCTTCGGCCTGGGCCTTTTTCTTGCCGCCTCGGTCGCGCTTCGGCTTGTCCGATGGCGGCGGCAGAATAACGCTGCCCCCCGCCTTCTCGACCGCTGCGACGGCGCCCTTGGACGCGCCGGCGCACTCGATGGTCACTTTAGCCGAAATCTCGCCCTTGCCGAGCAGCCGAACGCCGTCGTGAACCGAATTGATGACACCGGCCGCCTTCAGCGTTTCGGCATTGATGGTTCCCTTGGCGTCCAGCTTCTTGGCATCGATGGCCTTTTGCAGGCGGCCGACATTGACCTCGGCGTAGCGCTTGCCGAACAGGTTGTTGAAGCCCCGCTTCGGCGTCCGCCGGTAGAGGGGCATCTGGCCGCCCTCGAATCCGAGCAGCGAGACGCCGCTCCGGGATTTCTGGCCCTTGACGCCGCGCCCGGCGGTCTCGCCCTTGCCCGATGCCTGGCCCCGGCCGACCCGGGTGCGCGGCGTGCGCGCGCCGGGATTATCGCGAATTTCGTTCAGCTTCATCTTTCCTGTCCTTATGGGCTATCCGGTTATTTAGCCCGTTAGGCGTTCTCTTCCACCCTTACCAGGTGGCTGACCTTGTTGATCATGCCGCGAACGGCGGGCGTATCCTCGAGCGTCCGGGTGCGGTGCATCTTGTTGAGGCCGAGCCCCACCAAGGTCGCGCGCTGATCCTTCGGCCGCCCGATGGGGCTGCCGATCTGGGTCACGGTAACGGTTTTCTTTGTCTCGGCCACGAACCTACTCCTTCTCGGCCACGGCGCCTTCGCGGCGGCCGACGATATCGCCGACCTTCTTGCCCCGCTTGGCGGCGATGGAACGCGGCGAGGCAAGGTTCTGCAGCGCGGCCAAGGTGGCCTTGACCATGTTGTGGGGGTTCGGACTGCCGGTCGACTTGGCGACCACGTCCTGAACGCCCAGGGTTTCGAAGACCGCGCGCATGGGACCGCCGGCGATGATGCCGGTGCCCGGAGGCGCCGCGCGGACCACGACCTTGCCGGCGCCGAAGCGGCCGGTGGAATCGTGATGCAGCGTCCGGCCCTCGCGGAGCGGCACGCGGATCATCTTGTTCTTGGCGGCCTCGGTGGCCTTGCGAATGGCTTCCGGCACCTCGCGCGCCTTGCCCGAACCGTAGCCGACCCGGCCGCGGCCGTCACCGACCACCACCAGCGCTGCGAAGCCGAACCGGCGGCCGCCCTTGACGACCTTGGCGACGCGGTTGATGCTGACCAGCTTGTCGATAAGCTCCGGATCTTCGCGGGGACCGCCGCGTCCGCGATCGGACCCGCCGCGCTGTCCGCGCTCTCCGCCCATCGGTGCCTGTGCCATATCCTAACTCTCCTAAAACGCGAGACCGCCCTCGCGGGCAGCCTCGGCCAGGGCCTTGACCCGGCCGTGATAAAGATAACCGCCGCGGTCGAAGACCACGGTGTCGACCCCGGCCGATTTGGCCCGCTCGGCGATCAACTTGCCGACCTTGGCCGCGATGTCCTTGTTGGCGCCGGTCTTCCGGCCGCCCCGTACGTCACCCTCGACGCTGGACGCCGCGGCGACCGTCACGCCCTTCTCGTCGTCGATGACCTGGGCGTAAATGTGCTTGCCGGACCGGAATACCGACAGGCGCGGGCGGCCCGGGTTGGTCCGGCGGAGATGCGCCCGGTTTCGTTGCCGGCGCTTGTTGAAAAGCTCACTGGACGACTTCATGGCTACTTCTTCTTACCTTCCTTGCGCAGAATCTGTTCGCCTTTGTAGCGGACGCCCTTGCCCTTGTAGGGCTCGGGCGGACGGAACGAACGGATTTTTGCCGCGACCGAACCGACTTGTTGCTTGTTCGCGCCGGTGACCGCGATCTCGGTCTGCGTTTCGCACTTGATCTCGATCCCTTCCGGCACCGGATACTTGACCTCATGGGAATAGCCGAGCTGCAGGACCAGCGTATTGCCCTGCATCTGCGCCCGGTAGCCCACGCCCTGGATCTCCAACTCCTTGCTGAACCCCTCGGACACGCCGGTGACGATATTGTCGGCAAGGCTGCGGTAGGTACCCCACAGCTTGCGGGCCTTGATGGAATCGTCCACCGGCTTCACCCAGATCTTGTCGTCTTCCAGGGTGGGCTCGACCTCGTCCACGAAGGTCAGGCTAAGCTCGCCCAGCTTGCCCTTCGCCTTCAGGACCCTATCGGCCAGCTCGACGGTGACCCCGTCGGGAACATTGACCGGCAATTGACCTACGCGTGACATGATGCGTCTGGCTCCTTCAGCCCTCTAGAATACCTGGCACAGCACTTCGCCGCCGACGTTGGCGGCCCGTGCCTCGGCATCGGACATCACGCCGCGCGGCGTCGACAGGATGGAAATGCCCAGCCCGTTATAGACCCGCGGCAGGTCCTTGATTTTCGAATACACCCGGCGGCCCGGACGGGACACGCGGCTGATCTCCTTGATCACCGGTTCACCGTCGAAGTATTTGAGCTCGATCTTGATCTCATCGATGCCCGGGCGGACATTGTGCCGGGAGTAGTCGCGGATGTAGCCCTCACGCTTGAGAACATCCAACAGGTTCTCGCGCAGACGGGAGGCCGGGGCGTGGACGCTGTCCATGCGCGCCGATTGGCCATTCCGAATTCGGGTCAGCAGGTCCGCGACGGGATCGCTCATTGACATGGGACGATACTTCCTCCGTTACCAGCTGGATTTGACCATGCCCGGGATTTGCCCGGCCGAGGCCAAGTCTCTGAGTGCAATGCGTGAAAGACGGAACTTCCGATAGTTGCCGCGCGGCCGGCCGGTCAGCTGACACCGCAGGCGGACGCGGGACGGTGACGAATTGCGGGGCAATTGCGCCAGCTTGAGGCGCGCGTTGAAGCGCTCCTCCGGTGACAGGGAGTCATCCTTGGCGGCGGCTTTCAGCGCTTTCCGCTTGGCCGCGTACCTGCCGGCCAAACGCTGGCGCTTCTTGTTCCGCTCGACGACGCTTCTCTTAGCCATCCTCTACTCCGTCGTTCGACTAGTTCTGAAACGGCATGTCGAATCCCTTGAGGAGCGCGCGGGCTTCCTCATCGGACCGTGCCGTGGTGCAAATGACGACATCCATGCCGCGGATCTCGTCAACCTGATCGTAGTTGATCTCCGGGAACACGATCTGTTCCTTGAGACCGAAGGCGAAATTTCCCCGGCCGTCGAAGCTCCTGCCGGAAATGCCCCGGAAGTCGCGGATACGGGGCATGGCGACATTCACCAGGCGGTCGAGAAACTCGTACATGCGGTCGCCGCGGAGCGTCACCTTGCAGCCGACGGGCATACCGTCGCGCAGCTTGAAGTTGGCGATCGACTTCCGGGCCTTGGTGATCACCGGGCGCTGACCGGCGATGAGCGCCATCTCCTCGGCCGCGGCATTGACCTTCTTGGCATCGGCGACACCGTCGCCGACCCCCATGTTGAGGACGATCTTCTCCAGCTTCGGCACCTCCATGTTGTTCCCGTAGGAGAACTCCTGGATCAATGCCGGCTTGACCGTCTGCTCGAAATGTTCACGTAGCCTTGCCATCATGAATATTCCTATAAATCAATTACTTCTCCGGATTTCTTCGCGTAACGGACCTTGCGGCCGTCCTCCAGAGTCCGGTAGCCGACCCGCGTCGCGGTGGAGTCCTCGGGATCCACATGGGCGAGGTTGGACAGATGGATGGACGCTTCCTTCTCGACGATGCCGCCGGGATTGGATTGAGTCGGCCGGGTGTGGCGCCTGACCACGTTCACGCCCTGGACGATCGCCCGCATATCGGCCGGCATCATTTTCAGCACGTCGCCGGTCTTGCCCTTGTCCCGGCCGGCGAGGACGATCACCTTGTCGCCCTTGCGGAATTTGAGACGCTTGGTCATTTACAGCACCTCCGGCGCGAGTGAGATGATCTTCATGTAATTCTTCTGGCGCAGTTCACGGGTCACCGGGCCGAATATACGGGTGCCGATGGGCTCGTTCTGCTGGTTGATCAGCACCGCAGCATTGTGATCGAAGCGGATCGCGCTGCCGTCGTTGCGGCGGATTTCCTTCGCCGTCCGGACGATCACCGCGCGGTGCATCTCTCCCTTCTTCACCCGGCCTCGCGGAATCGCTTCCTTGACCGAAACCACGATGACGTCGCCGACCGAAGCGGTCTTCCGCTTCGAGCCGCCGAGAACCTTGATGCACTGAACCTTCCGGGCGCCGGAGTTATCGGCGACATCGAGGTTGGTTTGCATCTGAATCATGGCACCTTGCCTTTTCGCTTATGCCGAAGCCGCGCTACTGCGCCGCCTCGACGACTTCCCATCTTTTGCGTTTGGAAAGCGGCCGGCATTCCCGGATGCTTACCACGTCGCCGATCTTCTTCTCGTTCGCCTCGTCGTGGGCGACGTACTTCTTCGAGCGCTTGATGTACTTTTTGTACAACGGGTGCTTGAAGCGGCGCTCCACGTTCACCACCACCGTCTTGTCCATCTTGTCGCTGACCACGACACCTTGCATGACACGCCTGGGCATTGGTCTTGTTCTCCTTAACTCTCGGCGCCGGCTTTTTGGGCCGCGATCGTCTTGATGCGCGCGATATCCCGGCGGACCTGCCGGACCCGTGCCGTATTCTCGAGCTGGCCGCTGGCTTTCTGGAAACGCAGGTTGAACGCCTCCTTGGTCAGCTCTTCCAACTGCTCGTCGAGTTCATCGGGCGACTTGGATCGGATATCCTGGGCTTTCATCGTGCTTTCCTCGGCTTCCTCTAGGCGCCCAGCCGCTGCACGAATTTGGTCTGGTTCGGCAGTTTGGCGGCGGCCAGTTCAAAAGCGCGCCGGGCCACGGTCTCCGGCACGCCATCGATCTCAAACATAATCCGGCCCGGCTTGACCCGGGCGATCCAGAATTCGGGCGTCCCCTTACCCTTGCCCTGGCGGACCTCGGCGGGCTTGGTCGATACCGGCACGTCCGGGAAGATGCGAATCCACACCCGGCCCGAACGCTTCATGTGGCGGGTCATGGTCCGCCGCGCGGCCTCGATCTGGCGCGAGGTGATCCGCCCCGGCGTCGTCGCCTTGAGGCCGAAGGAGCCGAAGTTCAGCGACGCGCCGCCCTTGGCGTGGCCGTGAATGCGGCCCTTATGCGCCTTGCGGTATTTTGTGCGTTTCGGTTGCAGCATGTTTTGGCTTCCTGGTCCTAGCGCGCCGGCTGTTGCTCGACCGCCCGCTTGTCGACGGCCATCGGGTCGCGCTCGAGGATTTCTCCGCGATAGACCCACACCTTGACGCCGCACGCGCCGTAGGTGGTTTGCGCCGTCGCGGTGCCGTAGTCGATGTCGGCGCGGAGCGTGTGCAGCGGCACCTGGCCCTCGCGGTACCACTCGGTCCGGGCGATTTCCGCGCCGCCCAAACGGCCCGCGCAGTTGATCCGGATACCCTCGGCGCCGAGCCGCATGGCCGATTGCACGGCGCGCTTCATGGCGCGGCGGAAGGCGATCCGACGCTCCAGCTGCTGGGCGATGTTTTCGGCCACCAGCGTCGCATCGATCTCCGGCTTGCGGATTTCGACGATGTTGAGGTTCACATCGGCGCCGGTACGTTGAGACAGCTCGCGGCGCAGCACTTCGATATCGGCGCCCTTCTTGCCGATCACCACGCCCGGCCGGGCCGTGTGGATGGTGATCCGCGCCTTTTTGGCGGGCCGCTCGATGACCACGCGGGACAGGCCGGCCTGGTGCAGACGCTTGGTCAGCATCTCCCGGAGCTCCAGATCTTCGTGGAGCATGTCCGCAAAATCATCGTCTCCGGCGAACCACCGCGAATCCCAGGTGCGGTTGATCCCCAGCCGAAAGCCGATGGGATTGACCTTTTGACCCATTACGCCGTCTCCTCACGTTCCCGCACAACAATGGTCAGATTGCTGAACGGTTTGAAAACTCGTCCGACCCGGCCGCGGGCGCGCGGGCGCCACCGCTTCATGACCAGATCCCGCCCGGCACTCGCCTCGGCCACATAGAGCCGGTCGATGTCGAGCTGCTGATTGTTTTCCGCATTGGCGATCGCCGACTGCAGAACCTTCTTGACCTCACCGGCGATGCGGCGCTTGGAGAAAGTCAGCTCGCTGAGCGCCTTCTCGCAATCCATGCCGCGGATCGACTGCGCGACCAGATTGATCTTTTGCGGGCTGGTCCGGATGAGGCGGCCATAGGCGCGCGCCTCGTTCTCGGCCAGCCGACGGGGTGCGGATTTCTTGCCCATCGTTACACCCTGCTCGCTTTCTTGTCGCCGGAGTGGCCCGCATAGGTGCGGGTCGGCGAAAATTCGCCGAACTTGTGACCGACCATGTTTTCGGTGACCAGCACCGGAATGAATTTCTGACCGTTGTAGACGCCGAAGGTCAGTCCGACGAATTGCGGCAGGATCGTCGAGCGCCGCGACCAGGTGCGGATCACGTCGTTGCGCCCGGCGGCGCGTTGATTCTCCGCCTTGGTCAGCAGGTACTGATCGACGAACGGTCCCTTCCAGACAGAACGAGCCACTCTTCTACTCCTAACGCTTGCGCCGCCGCATGATCAGGCGGTCGGTCTTCTTGTTCGAGCGGGTGCGTTTGCCCTTGGTGGGCACGCCCCACGGGGTTACGGGATGGCGGCCGCCCGACGAGCGGCCTTCGCCGCCGCCGTGGGGGTGATCCACCGGGTTCATCGCCACGCCGCGGACCGACGGACGCTTGCCGAGCCAGCGTTTGCGGCCGGCCTTGCCGAGCTTGATGTTGGCCTGATCGGGGTTGGAGACCGCACCGATGGTGGCCATGCACTCGGCCCGGACCATGCGGATTTCACCGGAGGTCAGGCGAAGCTGGGCATAGCCCTGGTCCTTGCCGATGAGCTGCACGTAGGTCCC
>CAZUGT010000290.1:0-2424 GCA_964620095.1 uncultured Rhodospirillaceae bacterium
AGCCGGCCGCTGTCCGGCGCGAGCAGCCGGGCGAGCACCTGCGAAAATTCATTCTTACCGCTGCCGCCGGGCCCGACCAGCGCCACATGCCGGGGAAGATCGATCGACAACGAGGCGCCGTCGATCACCCGCAGGCCGTCATCCTCGGAAAGGCTGATGTTCGAGGCGACCAGCTTGCCGGAAAACTCGGGCAAGCTTTCGGGTTCTTCCGTCTGGGTCTCCTCTTCGAGCATTCCCGCCGGCTGAAACTTGTCGGCGATCTGCGTAAACTTGATCCGGGCGTCTTCCATGCGCTGGTAGTAGGTCAGCAGCATTTTCCACGGCGCCGACACGTCTTTGTATGCGGTGAGCACAGCGACCAGCGCCCCCAGCGTGAGATCGCCGCGGATCACCAGCCAGCCGCCGATCGAATAGAAGAAGAACGGCGTCAACAGGGCGAGGGTGTTGTTGATGAACTTGATCAGGAACTTGAGGACGTAAATCCGGAACCGGATCCGATAGATGATCCCGAGACGGCGGGAAAAGTCGGCCAGTTCGAACTGCGAGGTATCGTTGGCGTGAATTTCGGACGCCCCGCCGACCGCTTCGCCGATCCGCTCCGAGAGTTCCCGAACCGCCTGCACCCGCTGTTTACCGAGGGCGTTGACCTTGCGCTGGAGTATGGGGATCAGGTAAGCCTGCGGCGGATACAGGACGATCGCCGCGAGACCCAGCTTCCAATCCTGCACGAACATGAACGCCATCAAGGTCGCCAGCAGCCCGCCCTGATAAATGACCAGCGCGAATGCATCGGCGAAAAACCCGCCCAAGGGCTCGGTCTCCTGGGAGACGATGGAGACCACCTCGCCTTGCGAGGTCTTGCGGAACTGGGGCAGCGGGAAACGCATGACCCGTGAAATCAGCTCGAAGCGAAGGCGGCGAAGCATCCGCTCGCCGACGATGCCCCGGTAGACATTGTTGACGTATTTGAAACCGCCATTGACCAGGACCAGGAGCAGAAACACCCCCGACAGGAACATCAGAAACGCAATCTTTTCGAACTCGAATCCGAGGATTTCCTGCGGGAAATCTTCGCCGCCGATGGCCTCATTGACGATCTGCTTGGGAATATCGAGTGAGTAGAAGTAGAACGGCATCGCCGCCACGCTCAATATGAGCAGGAACAGCTGCTGCATCTTGCTGTGATGCCAGATGTAGGAAAAGAGCCCCTTCTCCAACTGGTCTACCTCTCCTCGGCCCGTCCCATTGCCCGGCTCACCGCGGCCGCATCGCCGCCGCGGGCGCCAGCGTAGCGAATACCCCGCCGCGTTCCAATGACTTAGGCGCCGATATCGTCATTGTGATTCCCGGCCCCGGCGGCCGGAATCAGATGCTCGACATCAGATGCTCGACCAGCCGCGCGGTTTCATCCGCGCCGCCCGTATCGATGCTGTCCGGAGCCGGCGGGTCCAGACTCTCCGCCCGTTCGACGGCGGCGACCAGTTTTTCGACGGTGAGTTCTCCCTCCGGCATCTGCTGGATCAACCCCCGCTCCTCCAGGAGACGCGCCCGCAGGGTCTGCTCGGTCTCGTGGCCGCCGGCGTAGGGCACGGCGATTCCCCGCGCGCCGCAGGCCAGCACTTCCATGATGGTGTTGTAGCCGCCCTGGCTGATCGACAACCGGCAATTCTTCAGCAGCGTGACGAAATCCTCACGGGCGCGCTCGACCACCACGCCATCGGGCGCCGTCCCGGCAATATCGTCGAAGATGTCGTCCGGCAGGCTGTACCCGGCCAGCAATCGCCAGGGGACATCCGAATAGGATGTGTGCGGCCGTGCCTCGACGGCAGTCCTCAGAAGCAGTTCGCCGACGGCGCCGCTGCCCGACGAGACGATGACCTCTCCCGTCCCCTGCCCGCCCGTTGCATTCTCGATCTTCCGGTGCTCGACCACGTAGCCGGTGTAGTGCAGGAGATCCGCAATCTCACCGGCCAGCGGAAACGTTCGATCGAATGGGATCAGCGCCGGGTCGCCATGGACGAGGACCGCATCGAACAACCGCTTCGCCGTATCGACCATCTCCCGGTCCCGCTCGGGCCGGTTCTTTTCGACCAGAATGTCGCGGACGGAAGAGACGATCCTGGGACGCGGAGACATCTCCCGCGCCCTCTCGATCAGCGGCGTCAATTCGGAGCGCAATTGGCGCCTGCCGAAGGGATAAAGCTCCAACATCAGGACATCGGGCCGGATTTCATCAAGCAGGCTGATCAGCATATCCCTGCGTTCAGTCCGGGTTTCGTCGCCGATTTCCCGGCCGTCCGCATCGACGATGGAACCGAAAGTCCGGTCCGATGCTTTCACCGGCGGCAACTGAACGAACCGCATGCCGCCGTCATCCAGGACCGGGACATGCTCACCCCCGGAGACGAGGGTCACCTCGATCCC
>CAZUGT010000291.1:0-31439 GCA_964620095.1 uncultured Rhodospirillaceae bacterium
GGCCTCGACGAGCCCTGGCTCGACGGCGGCCCGGCGGACTGCGGCGAGCAGACCATCCGGCGGGGGCTGAGGATCTATGTTGTTGCCTGCACCCTGTTGGCCTGTGCGGTGGGCGTGGCAGCGGTTCTGGAACTCGGCAACTAGCGGGCGGCATCCATGAGGCCGTCGACATCCAGATTCGATTCCAGCGCTTCGGCGACATCGTCCAGGGCGGCCTCGACGGACGCGTCATACCGCAGGCCGGATGCCGATCGTTCTTTGAGCCGCTCCAGGAACGAATGCCGGAATTCATCGGCTGCAAACAGTCCGTGGACGTAGCACCCGGCGATCCGGCCGTCCTCCGAGACCGCTCCGTCGGCCCGGCCCTCGAGGATCAGGTACGGGGCCGCCGTCGCCGGGCCCGACGTCTTCCCGACATGCATCTCATAACCGGCAACGGGCGTGCCCCAGGCGTCGGCGCCCGACACCTCGGTAAGCGTTTTTCCGGCCGTCAACCGCGTCTCCATGTCAAGATAGCCGAGCCCGTCCGTTGAACCGGCCGGGCCTTCAATGCCTTCCGGATCGGCGATCCGGCGGCCAAGCATCTGATAGCCTCCACAAATGCCCAGGACCTGTCCGCGTCGCCGGACATGGGCGGCGAGATCGATATCCCAGCCCTGCTCCCTCAGGTGAGCGAGATCGGCAATGGTCGCCTTGGAGCCGGGGAGAATAACCAGGTGCGCATCGCCCGGCAGCGCGTCGCCCGGCGGCACCATGACGAGGTCCACATCCGGCTCGGCGGCCAGCGGGTCGAAATCGTCGAAGTTGGAAATATGGGCGAGGCGCGGAACGGCGATCCGGGTCGTCCCGCCGACAGGGCCGGCCTCCCTGTTCTCGAGCGACATGGCGTCTTCCTGGGGAAGATGCCTCGCCTCCGTCAAATACGGCAGCACGCCGAAGGAACGGTACCCGGTCCGCCCGGCAATCATGGCGAGGCCGTCGTCGAACAGTGACGGATCGCCGCGGAACCGGTTGATGATGAAGCCGGCGATCAGAGCATCTTCCGCGGGATCGAGGAGCGCCTTCGTGCCGACAATGTTCGCGATCACGCCGCCCCGGTCGATATCGCCGACCAGGACGACGTTCACGCCCGCGGCCAGGGCAAACCCCATATTGGCAATATCGTTTCGGCGCAGATTGATCTCGGCGGCGCTGCCCGCGCCTTCCGCCATCACGAAGTCGGCGTCCTCGCCCAAGCGGCGGAAAGCGGCGACGACATCGTCCAGCAATTCCGGCTTGATGTCCTGAAATTCACGGGCCGAGTAGTTCCCCTTGACCTCGCCCCGGACCACGACCTGGGATCCCACATCCGACTGGGGCTTCAACAGTACCGGGTTCATGTCGACATGGGGATCGACGCGGCAGGCCTTCGCCTGCAGGGCCTGCGCCCGACCGATCTCACCGCCGTCCGCGGTGACCGCCGCGTTGTTCGACATGTTCTGAGGCTTGAATGGCCGGACCGAATGCCCGCGGTTGGTCAACGCCCGGCAGAACGCCGCCGTGACCAGCGACTTCCCGACATCGGACGCCGTCCCCTGAAACATCAATGCCTTGGCGGGCACGGCGGCGTCCCTAAAATTCGATTCCGGCCTGCGCCTTAAAGTCGGCCCGGAAATGGTGTTTGATCTCGGT
Source organism: uncultured Rhodospirillaceae bacterium (assembly GCA_964620095.1). Lineage (GTDB taxonomy): Bacteria > Pseudomonadota > Alphaproteobacteria > Rhodospirillales > UBA2165 > JAJDXO01. Next base: position 1,672 of record CAZUGT010000291.1, read on the forward strand.
CATCTCGGTGACCAGATCGGCGGCTTCGATGAGCTCCGGCTTCGCATTCCGCCCGGTGCAGATCACGTGGACATGGGCCGGCTTGTTCTTGAGGAAATCGACCACTTCGCCGATGTCGAGATAGTCGTTGCGCAGCACGATGTTGATCTCGTCCAGGAGCACCAGCTTGTTGTCCGGATCGTTGATCATTTCCTTGGCCCGCTCCCAGGCGGCGGTTGCCGCCGCGATATCCCGAGCCCGGTCCTGGGTTTCCCAGGTGAACCCCTCCCCCATGGCAGTCATGGTCACGAAATCGGGGAACCGTTCGAGGACGGCGCGCTCTCCGGTTTCCCACTTTCCCTTCACGAACTGGACGATGCCGACCTTCATGCCGTGGCCGATACATCGGGCGACGATGCCCATGGCGGCCGTGGTCTTGCCCTTGCCCTTGCCCGTATGGACCGCCAACAGGCCGCCTTCCCTGGTCTTGGTGGCCAGGATTTTGTCCTTGGCTTCCTTGTGCTTGCGCCGCTTTTCATTGGCGCGTGCGTTGATTTCGGCTTCGCTCAGCTCTTCGGTCATCTGCCCCTCCCCTCCCTGATCCCGGCCAACAGTGCCGCCGCGGCGTTGGACCGGGGATGCCAAAGCCCCCGGTCGATCGCCTCCTCGAACCGTTCGGCGATTTCGCTCAAGGCCGATGGATTGTTGTCTTCAATAAACGATCGAACCCGCTCGTCGCGCAAGTAGGCATCGAACAGCTGATCGAAGTGATGATCCTCCACCACCCGCGACGTGGCGGCAAAGGCGAACAGATAGTCCACGGTGGCCGCGATCTCGAAGGCCCCCTTGTAGCCGTGGCGCATGATGCCGTCGATCCACTTGGGGTTGGCGGCGCGCGCGCGGACAACCCGCCCGATCTCGTCATGCAGCGTCCGGATGCGGGGGCTTTCGGGCCGGGAGTGGTCGTTGTGGTAAATCTCCGGCTGCGTTCCGCCGAAGTGGCGAACCGCCGCCGCCATCCCGCCCTCGAACTGGTAGTAGTCGTCGCTGTCCAGGATGTCGTGCTCCCGATTGTCCTGGTTCTGAACCACGGCTTCGATATTGGAAAGGCGCGACGCAAACAGTTCGGGCACGGCCTCGCCCGCCGACCCGCCGCCATAGGCATATCCGCCCCAGGCGACATAGGCTTGCGCGAGGTCCTCGTCGGATTCCCACAACCGCTCGTCGATCAGCGCCTGAAGACCGGCGCCATAGGCACCCGGCTTGGACCCGAATACCCGATGACCGGCGTGCCGGCGGGCCCAACCTTCATCGTGGCCGGCGGCAACCAGGGCTTCGGCGTCCGATCGCACCTGACCGGCAATCGGATTGACATGAGCTGGTTCCTCCAGACCGGCGACTGCCCGCGCGGCCGCGTCGAGCAACTCCAGTTGGGTCGGAAAAGCATCGCGAAAAAACCCGGAGACCCGGAACAGAACGTCCACGCGGGGACGGTCCAGCACGTCCAGCGGCATGATATCGTAACCGGTCATACGACGGGTTTGCGGGTCCCACGTGGGCTGAACGCCCATGAGCGCGAGAGCCTGGGCGATGTCGTCGCCGCCCGTCCGCATGTTGGCCGTCCCCCAAGCCGAGATGGCGAGCCGCGCCGGATAGTCGCCGTGATCCTGAAAGTACCGGTCGATCAGCAACGAGGCCGATTTCCAACCCAGTGTCCAGGCGGTGGGAGTCGGCACTGCGCGCACGTCGACCGAATAGAAATTCCGCCCGGTGGGAAGAACGTCGAGCCGGCCCCGGCTCGGCGCCCCGCTGGGCCCCGGCGGCACGAACCGGCCATCGAGCCCCGTCAGGAGGCCGGTCAATTCCGCTTCTCCCGCATCCTCGACAGCGGGCCGGAGAGTTGCCGCGATATGGTCGAGAACGGCCCGCGTCCGGCGCCAATCGGGGTCCGCGTCCCGTGATCCCGAAACCAGGCTCAAGGCCAGATGTTCGAGGCGCTCCACCGTGTCGCCATGGGATCGCCAAACGCCGGCCCCGGTCGCCAGCGCCGATGGCCGGGGCCCGTCCCAGACCTCGCCAAGCTCACAGTCCAGGGGGTCGAAGCCGGCCATCCCCAGGTCGGCGGACAAGGCCCGGATCAAGGAGGCATCCTCGCCCTCGCCGTTGCCGCGCGGCACCCGGGTCAGGGCAACCAGCAGATCCGGTATCAGGTCGCCGTCGGGCGGGCGGCCGAAAACATGCAGCCCGCCCCTGATTTGGGTTTCCTTCAATTCGCAGAGATAGTTGTCGATCTTTCCGAGCGCCTCGTCGTCATCGTCATCGGGGATCATCCCCGCATCCCGGTCGAGGCGAAGATCATGGCTGAGATCGAGAATCTCCTTCCGCAGGACGGCAAGCCGGCGGCGATCCATGCCCGCCGCCTGATAGTACTCGTCGACCAGCGCCTCCAGGTCCCGGAGCGGTCCGTAGCTCTCGGCGCGTGTCAGCGGCGGCATCAGGTGGTCGACGATCACCGCCTGGGCGCGCCGCTTGGCCTGGCTCCCCTCCCCGGGATCGTTGACGATGAACGGATAAACATGGGGCAGCGGGCCGAAAACCGCTTCGGGATAGCATTCCCTGGACAAGGCGAGCGCCTTGCCCGGCAGCCACTCCATATTGCCATGCTTGCCGAAGTGGACCGCCGCGTGCGCGCCAAATACATGGCGAAGCCAGAAATAAAAGGCGAAGTAGCGGTGCGGCGGCACCAAATCCGGATCGTGATAGGAATTCAGCGGGTCGACGTCGTAGCCCCGCGACGGCTGCACCCCGAGCGCGACGTTCCCCAACCGATGGACACCAAGAACAAAGCCGCCGTTCTTGAAGAACCGATCGTCCCCGGGCGCGCCCCAGCGTTCCTCGACGGACGTTCGGACGCCCGCCGGAAGCCGCTCCCAATGGGACAGGTAGGTTGGAAGATCGAGACCGATCGCGCCATCCGCGTTTGGATCCGCGTTGGTGGGGCCGCTCAACAGGAGGCCGATAATCCCGGCCGGGTCATCCGGAACATGGCCGCCCAAATCATACCCGTCGGCGGCGGCGCGTGTCAGGAACGCATGAATTCCCGCCGGCGTATCCAGCCCGACTCCGTTCCCGAGCCGGCCGTCCCGATTGGGATAGTTGGCGACAATGACCGCAACCCGGCGATCCGCCGCCGGCATCCGCCGGAGAACGGTCCAGTTCTTCGCCAGGTCGGCGACGAAATCGATGCGGTCCGCGACGGGTTCGTGCCGGACAACGGCGCCCTGGACCCGATCCTCCAGCGCCTCGGCGCGCTTGAAGGAGATCGCGCGGGAGAGAACCCGGCCATCCACCTCCGGCAATGCGACATTCATCGACAGGTCCCTGGGCGAAAGCCCCTGCGGGTCGGCGCGCCAGGATTCCTCGTCCTGGCCCGCCAAAACCACCTGCAATACGGGCGCGTCGGTCCCCGAGAACGGGGTCCCGGAACCGGGATCGCCCGGCGCGGTCGCGGCAAAAGCCGTGGTGTTGAGGATGACGTCCGGATCGCAATCCGCCAAAAACAATGCGACCTGCTCGGCACAGGCCTGGTCCTTCAGGCTGCTGACGAAGATCGGCAGGGGATTGATGGACCGTATCCGCAGCGCCTCGATCAATGCATCGACGGGTTCGAGGTCCTCCGCCTGAACCAGCGCACGATAGAAAATAATCGGCGCCACCGGCGCGCCGTCCCGCCAATGCGCCTGAAGCGATTCCACATCGGTGATCGGCGATCCGGGCCAATAGAGCCCCCAGCGAAGCAGGGGTACGGGTTCCAGCCAATCGGCTTCGTGACCAAGCAGATGATCCGCGAAGTCGAGCAGGGCCAGAAAATTCCGGGCGCCGCCCTGGGCGCAGTATTGCCACAACCGGTGGCAGTCCGCGGCTCCCAACGTGGCATATTCGGTGAGTTCCGGATCGGCGGCATCGTCGCCCGGCACCACGGCCAGCTTGACGCTGTTTTCCCGGCAGGCCGCGGCGACCTGTTCAATGCCATACGGCCAATACCGCACCCCGCCCATGAGACGGACGATCACCAATTTCGATTGGGCAATCGTTTTTTCCACATAGAGGTCGACCGACATGTTGTGATCGAGCTGCATGAGGTTGGCGAGACGCAGGCTCGAGCCGCGGCCGCCTCCGGCCGCTTCCCGTTCCCGCCAGGCTCGGGCCAACAGGGCCAATTCGCTGGCCGCGGAGGACAGGAACACCACGTCGCCCGGCGCCTGATCCAGATCGACCGCCTCGCCGTCCGCGGCAATCTGTCCGGGCTGAGCGACGAGCAGATGCATGGATCAGGCCGCGCCCAGGGTCTTTGCGGCCGCCTCGAAGTCGGTCCCCTTCAACCCGATCACGACCAGTCGTCCGGCGCGCGTTTCGTCTTCGCGCCACGGCCGGTCATAGTAGTGATCGACCCGCGGCCCAACCCCCTGCACCACCAAACGCGCGGACTTGCCGGCCACCGCGCACACGCCCTTGACCCGCAGAACGCCGTCGAGGGCGAGGGCCTTTTCGACCCGGGACGCCAAATATTCGGGATCGGGCGTTTCGGGCGCCGGCAGGACGATGCTGTCGAAATCATCGTGGTCGTGGTCATCCTCGAAATCATGGTGCGAAGGCCGGCTGTCCAGATCGTCCTCGGCGGCGGCGCCGATACCGAGCACCAACGCCGGGTCGAGCCGGCCATGGCTGGCCGGCAACGTCTTCACCGCCGGACGCGCGTCGCGGCGGATGACCTCCAGCACGTCCTCGGCATCCAGATCGTCAATCAGATCCGCTTTGCCGAGAACCACCAAATCGGCGCATTTGAGTTGATCCTCGAACAGTTCCTCCAGCGGGCTTTCGTGGTCCACGGCCTCGTCCTCCTCCCGCTGGCGGGCCACCAAATCGGGATCGTCGGCGAACAGTCCCGACTTGACCGCCGGACCATCGACGACCGTCACGATTCCATCGACCGTGGTGCGCGACTTGATTTCCGGCCATTGGAACGCCCTGACCAATGGTTTGGGCAACGCCAGGCCCGAGGTCTCGATGACGATGTGATCGGGCTTGTCGTCCCGGTCGAGAAGAGTTTCAAGGGTCGGAATAAAATCATCCGCCACGGTGCAGCAAAGGCAGCCGTTGGTCAGTTCCATGACATCCTCTTCCCGGCAGGTGTCGTCGCCGCATCCCTTGAGAATCTCTCCATCGACCCCGAGATCGCCGAACTCGTTGATGATCAGCGCCAGGCGTTTGCCCTTTGCGTTTTCCAGCAGATGCCGGATCAGGCTGGTTTTGCCGGCGCCGAGAAATCCGGTGACGACGGTGACGGGAGTGCGTGCTTCCTGGGACATCTTCTTCCAGCCTATTTCAGTGCTTGCGGAATGCCCGCCGTCACCAGGATCACATGATCCGAGGCTTGGGCGATACGTTGGTTGAGAATACCGGCGCGGTTCATGAATGCCCGGCCGAGTTCGGTGTCGGGGATTATCCCGCCGCCAACCTCGTTGCTTACGGTCACCACCGGAAACGGCGCCGCGCGAAGCGCCGTTTCGAGCTCGACGGTCGACCGATCAATGTCGCTCCCGGCGTGCATCAGATTGGACAACCAAAGGGTCAGGCAATCGAGCAGAACGGGCCGTTGCCGTCCATCGCCCGCCAGCCGGGACAGGGCGGCCGCGACTTCCAACGGCTCCTCGATCGTCTCCCAGCCGTCGCCTCGCCGAGCCCGATGCGCGGCGATCTTGCGGCGCATTTCTTCATCGCCGGCCGTCGCGGTTGCCAGATAGATACCGCCGCCCGCGGCTTCGATCAGGCTCTCGGCGTACATGCTCTTGCCCGACCTGGCGCCGCCGAGCACCAACGTCGTGCCCTCTAATCCGTTTGAGCCGGGGGTTTCCGGCATGCAGTCCTCCTCCACCCGAGGGGATGGTCCGTGTCCGCCGCGCCGGGGAGGTCTCCTGGCTGGTGCTATGTGGTCCAAACGCCTTCCCGGCCGATGCCAGTGGCTCATCGGCAGAACGCCGATGGGTGTGGACCAAGCACGTCACAGTTGCGGGGGCAGCGCCGGAATTGCACCGGCTTCCCTGTCCCGGCGGGATTTCGAGACGCTATCACGCGGATTCGGCCGGCGCAAAGAGTTCAGGCGGAAACCAGAACTTCCGGATCTTCGTTGATTCCGATGACTTGCCAGCCAACCGTATCGCCCGTTTCCCGGATCCGCGTGATCGACAGGGGATCCACCTCCAAGGTGAGCGATTCGCCGAGGGTTGCCGGCGTGGCGATGACCAACGCAGCCCGGATGGGCCCGGCATGGGCCACGAGAATCAAATCGCCGTCGGGGAATTGGTTTCCCACATCGGCAATCGCGCTCGCAACCCGTTTCGCCATGTCGGCGTAGCTCTCACCGCCCGGTGGCGCGGCGCCAACGGGGTCGTTCCAGAATTCGTGGTCTTCCCGTTCGGCAAGATCGCTCCAGCGCCGCCCTTCCCACTCGCCAAAATCCTGTTCCACCAGGGCGGGAACCGTTTCCAGCCTTGTCGCGCGGTCCTTGGCCGCGCGGTTTTTGGCCCGGCGGTTCTTGGCCGCCTGGAGCGCCGCCGCGGTTTGCTCGGTCCGGCTCAGCCCGGTGGCGACCCACGTGGCGTCTTCCGGAAGGCAGCCGGCACAGGCCAGGATGGTTTCCTCATTCGATAGATCGCACCCGGGATCGTTCCGGCCGTTGATGCACAGCCGCGCGTCTCCCGTCACCGGCGCATGCCGAATCCACCACCACGTGCGACCGCCCATCAGAGAGCCGCCGCCGCCAGGACGAAGATGACGGTCTCGACGGCTTGCTGAGACGCGCCGAGCACATCGCCGGTCTGCCCGCCCAGCCAGCGGCTTGTCCAGGCAATCAGCCCGATCACCACAGCCAGTGAAATGACGGTGAGCAACAGGCCGAACCAAAAACCGAAAGCCGCCAGGGCCACCAAGATGCCAAACCCCAATGCCGTCATGGCGTGTCCGAAGCCGGGCTGTCCGGCGGCGACGCTCAGACCGTCTTCGCGGGCATGGGGAACATGATGCATGATCGGCGGCAGGAGGCCGCGTGACAGCGCCGCCGCACCGATGATCGCCCAGACGGCCGCGCTCACGGAGGCCTCGGCGACCACCGCCAACGATGCCCACTTTATGCCAATGATGAAGATCAGACCCAGCACGCCATACGTGCCGATACGGCTGTCCCGCATGATGCGGAGAATGTCTTCCCTGGTGTGGCCTCCGCCGAAACCGTCACAGAGGTCCGCCAACCCGTCCTCATGCAGGCCGCCGGTCACCAATACCATGGACCCAAGAGCAACCGGCACGGCCACCGCCGCCGGCAGGCCGAGCCAACTCGTCAGCGCTAGGACCACGCCGCCGGACAGGCCGATCATCAACCCGATGAGCGAGAAAAGCCGGGCGGACCGCGCGATCTCGACCCGATCCCGCGGCGGCAAAGGGACGGGAATGGCGCTCAGGAGACCGGCCGCAACGCGCAGGTCGTCCAGCCATTCCCGGAGCGGCCCCTGCTTGCCTGAATCGTAAGGGGTCTGCTCGTCAGCCGGCATGGAGCACCGTGGGTCCAATATGTCGCGTGCGCGATCTCATCCGCCCAGTATATAGTGCCGCCCGGTATTTCCCCACCCGACATCAAACCGCCATGAGCCTGCCTTTCTCCCGTCCCCGGAATTTCGACGACATCAAATCCCTTCTGACCCGCCTGCCCACGGTGGATTCAACGGCACAGGCCGCAGCGGCGGCGCGAGAGCCCCAACTGACCAAACCACCCGGCTCGCTCGGCCGATTGGAGGACATCGCCTCGTGGCTCAGCGGCTGGCAGGGCCGGCACCCGCCCGCGCTCGACCGGCCCGGCGTGCTGGTGTTCGCCGGCAATCACGGGGTGACGGCTCGGGACGTCTCGGCGTTTCCAAGCGAGGTGACGGTTCAGATGGTGGCGAACTTCACCGCCGGCGGCGCCGCGATCAACCAACTGTCGGATGTCGCGGGGGCCGATCTTTCGGTCATCGATATCGATCTCGATCGGCCGACCGAAGACTTTTCCCGGCGGCCCGCGATGAGCGAAAGGGAGTGCGTCGACGCCTTCGGCACCGGGATGGAAGCCGTCGATCCGGAGTGGGATGCGGTGGCGCTCGGCGAGATGGGAATCGGGAACACCACGTCGGCGGCCGCCATTGCGCACGCGGTGGGCGGGCGGGCGGCGGCCGATTGGGTGGGCCCGGGAACCGGGGTCGCTGATGCCGCACTGGCCAGAAAAATCGACGTTGTCGCCGAAAGCGTCGAGCGGCACCGGGCCGCCATGACCGACGGGCTCGAGGTTCTGCGCCATCTGGGCGGCCGGGAACTGGCGGCGTTGGCCGGCGCTATACTCGCGGCCCGCTTTTACCGCGTGCCGGTGGTCTTGGACGGGTATGTGACGGCCGCGGCCGCGGTGGCGCTCCACGCCGTCGATCCGACCGTCCTGGACCATTGCCTGACCGGACATGTCTCGGCGGAGCCGGGACACACCCTGCTATTGGATTATCTGGGACAGAAACCGCTGGTAAATCTGGGAATGCGTTTGGGCGAGGCCTCGGGCGCCGCCCTCGCCCTCAACGTGCTGAAAGCCGCCGTGGCCTGCCATGCCGGCATGGCGACGTTCGCCGAAGCCGGCGTCTCGGACAAGGATTAGACGGAATGGCGCGCCCGGGAAGACTCGAACTCCCAACCTTCTGATCCGTAGTCAGACGCTCTATCCAATTGAGCTACGGGCGCCTTGGGCGTCATGCGGCGTCATGCGGCATAAAGCGCCGCCGACGGGAGCCGGACACTATTGAAATCGGCGCGCCACTGCAAGTCTCCAACGAATGCACCCTTACCTGTCTCGGGCACCGCCATTCAGGCGCAATGGAGGGGTTCGGTTCGCCGCGCGAGGCTGAGCCGGGCGTTGAGTAAATACTTGAAAAATAAACGGAGGACGGGTAATTCCTGTATCTAATCTGTTGATTTATCCGTATTTTTGAGTACCAACAAGGTACGTGGCGCGATGGATTCAAAGACGATTCGACCGATTGTTGTCGGTGCGGCTCTATTTCTCGGGGGGTGTTCCTTTGCTTTGGACACCCTCTGGCCATCGCTAACCGGCGAAGCCCCCGCCGGAAGGGATCAGCCGGCCCAACAGTCTCAAGCGCCCGCGAAAGCCCCAAGCGCACCGGCACCAACGCCGCCACCTGCGCCAGCACCGACAGCGGCACCTGCGCCTGCGCCTGCGCCGGCACCTGCACCACAGGCAACCGCGCGGGCCCTGAACGCGGCTGCGGCGCCAAGCCGCCCACCGGCGACCGGTAAGTCCACCACCGGCCGAAAGCCGTTGGTGATTATCCGCTTCGATGATGAGAACGTCGCCTACGAACAGGCGCTCTATAACGTCGTCAGCCGCGTTCTGGAACGCAGCCCCAACGCGACCTTCGAATTGGTCGCCGTTGTGCCGGCGTCCGGCGGCGCGGCCCGTCAGGCGCTGAATTCCGACCGAACCCGCCGCAGCGCCGAGAACGTCCTCAGGTCGTTGCAAGGCATGGGCCTTCCCACCCAGCGGGTCGAGACTTCGGCTCAGATTTCGGCGCAGGCGGCCACCAACGAAATCCACCTCTACCTCAATTAGTGGCCGGCATATGACAGCGCAACGCCGGGACAAGCGGCTGCAGCGCGCAACGGCGATGGCCGCCTTTTGCCGATGACCGCGACCCGGCAGGACACCCTCCCCGCTTCGGGCTTCGCCTACCTAGCGGCGCTGACCATCATTTGGGGCACATCATGGCCGATCCTCAAGATCGCGCTGAGCGAAATTCCGCCTTGGACTTTTCGTGGACTGATTGCCCCCACCGCAGCGATCTTCCTGTTCGGCCTCGGCTATCTCATGAAGGAAGAGCTGACCCGTCCACGGGGGCAGTGGGGTCCGCTGCTGCTTGCCTCGGCGCTCAACATCACCGGCTGGCACATCTTCAGCGCTTTTGGCCTGTTGCTGGTCAATTCCGGACACGCATCGATCCTCGCCTACACGATGCCGTTGTGGGCGGTTCTGATCGGAATATTGTTCACGGCTGAACGGCCGAGCCTCCAGCGCTATATCGGCCTCGCTTTCGGCATCGCCGGGATCGCGGTTCTGCTGGGCGGCGATCTCGGTGTCTTCGCCTCGTCCCCCCTTGGCACCCTGTTGATGCTCGGCTCCGCCCTTTCCTGGGGCGCCGGGACGGTGGTCCAGAAGCAGGTGGACTGGCAGCTCCCGCCGGTCTCCCTCGCCGGTTGGCAACTGCTGATCGGCGGTCTCCCGATGACCGTCATCGCCCTGATCGTCGAATTGCCCCATTGGGAGCCGGTCTCGACGACCGCCGTCTGGACGATGATCTATATCCTCGCCGTACCGATCGTTTTCTGCTGGTTCGTCTGGTTCAAAATCGTCGCATCCGCCCCGGTTACGGTTTCCAGCGTTTCGACCTTGCTGATCCCGGTCATCGGGGTCGCCAGCGGCAGCATCGTTCTGGGGGAGGCGGTCGGCTGGCGCGAAGCGGTGGCGCTGATTCTGGTGTGTGTCGCTCTCGGCTGCGTCTTGATGCCGTCCAGGCGATCGTGACCCTGGTGAGAAATGTGGGCTAACAAGCCATGTGCACCCAGGCTCAACCAACCGCCACGTTGTCTATCAGCCGGGTCTTGCCGAGCCACGCCGCCGCGAGCACGCGCAGATTTGCCGACGGGTCATCGGTCTGTTCGAGCGAGGATGCGTCCCGAACGGTGAGATAGTCGACCGAAGCGAAGCCCGCTTCGACCAATTCCGCCGCCGCGCCCCGTGCCGCGTCCACGTGGTTGCCCTTCGCCCCCGCCACACCGGCGACATGTTTCAGCGCCTCTTGCAGCCGCGGCGCAATGGCCCGCTCCTCTTCGGAGAGGTAGGCGTTCCGTGACGACAGCGCGAGACCATCCGGCTCGCGAACGATGGGACAGCCGACGATCTCGACGGGCAAATCAAGGTCTGCGCTCATTCGCCGGATCACGCATAGTTGCTGATAGTCCTTCTCGCCGAAGTACGCGCGGTGCGGCATTGACTGAATGAGGAGCTTGGAGACCACCGTCGCAACGCCGGTGAAAAATCCGGGCCTAAACTCGCCCTCCAGGATATCGCCGAGGCCGGTGACCGAGACACTCGCCGCGCTGCCTTCCGGGTACATCTCATCGATGCTCGGCGCGAACAGGAGGTCAGCCCCCCGGTCTTGCAGCGCTGCCGCATCCGCTTCCTCGTCCCGCGGATAAACCGCGAAGTCCTCGTTGGGCCCAAACTGCTTGGGATTGACGAATAGCGTGACGCAGGTGCGGCCGGTTTCCGTGGTTGCCCGCTCCACCAGGGAAAAGTGACCGGCATGCAAGGCCCCCATGGTCGGAACCAATCCGACGGTAGAGCCGGCGCTCCGCCAATCCGAGACCTCCCGACGGAGTTCCTGAACCGTCCTGACGATCCGCATCTGGAGGGTTCCAGCGCCTATTTCTTGCCGTAGGTATGCTCGTCGGCAGGGAACGAGCGGGCCTTGACCTCGGCCGCATAGTCGGCGGCGGCCTGACCGATCACGTCCCCCACCTCGGCAAAGCGCTTCACGAACTTGGGCGTGAAATCGTTGAACATGCCGATCGCATCCTCGGTGACCAAAACCTGGCCGTCGCATGTGGCGGAGGCGCCAATTCCGATCGTGACCGTCGGGATGGCTTCGGTGATGGTCTTGCCGAGATGCTCGACGACACCTTCGATGACGATGGAAAACGCACCGGCCTTTGAAATTGCCTTGGCATCGGCCACGATCTTGTCGGCCGTTTCTTTATCCCGGCCTTGCGATACAAATCCGCCGGCGGCGTGAACCGATTGAGGCATCAGGCCAACGTGCCCCATGACGGGAATGCCCCGTTCGACGAGAAACTTCACCGTCGGCGCCATTTCGGCGCCGCCTTCGATCTTGATGCCGGCACAGCCGGTTTCGGCCATCACCCGGGTGCAATTCCGGAACGCCGCCACCGGAGATTCCTCGTAGGTGCCGAACGGCATGTCGACGATGACGCAGGCACGCTTGCTGCCGCGGACCACCGCCGCGCCGTGGGCGACCGCCATATCAAGGGTAACCGCCAATGTGCTGTCCATGCCATAGAGCGCCATGCCCATGGAATCCCCGACCAGCAGCAGGTCCACGTGAGGATCCAGCAGCTTGGCCATGGGCGTTGAATATGCGGTCAGGCAGACGATCGGCTCACCGCCCTTGCGGGAGATGATATCGGGTATGGTGACCCGCCGATTGGCGCCGTTGGACATGCTCACCCTCGTCCTCCAGAGTTTTTGCACTGCAAAGAAATGGTTTAATACCACACCGGGTTGGCCACGTCACGGTCTAGCGATTCCCCTGCGATTCCGGGCTTGGTGCGCATTGCGAAACCGGTGTCGTCGGGTATTATCCGGCGGGCGGGAACCCGGCTATTATCCGGCGGGGAGAAATTTGAAGATGGGACGATTGACGGGCGCCGGTCGACGCAAACTGGCGCTGTTCGGATTTGGCCTGGCCTTGGCAGGCTGCGTCGCCACGCCGCCGCCCGAAGCCGAGACCGCGCCACAGACCGCCGCCGAGGCACGCGCCGCACCCGAAGCTGCGACACCCTCTCCAGCTCCCAACGCCGCCGTGGCGGAGGATCCCGCGCCGCCTCCCGCCGCCGAGGCACGCGCCGTGCCCGAAGCTGCGACACCCTCTCCGGCTCCCAACGCTGCCGTGGCGCCGGAACCCACCCCGCCTCCCGCCACGGAGGCACGCGCCGTGCCCGAAGCTGCGATTCCCTCTCCGGCTCCCAACGCCGCCGTGGCGCCGGAACCCGCCCCGCGTCCGGCCGTCCGAGCAGCCAAGCACATGGTGGCGGCGGCAAATCCGCTGGCGGCCCGGGCCGGTCTCGAGATATTACGGGCGGGGGGCTCGGCAATCGATGCGGCGATCGCCGTTCAGATGGTACTCAACGTGGTGGAGCCTCAGTCTTCCGGCATTGGCGGCGGCGGATTTCTGGTTCACTACTCGGCCAGGTCTCAATCCATAGAGAGCTATGACGGGCGGGAAACGGCCCCGGCGGCGGCAACCCCCGACATGTTTCTCAATTCCGCCGGCAGCCGGCGCGAATTTCATGACGCGGTCCCCGGCGGCCTGTCAGTCGGCGTCCCGGGACTGCTCCGGATGCTTGAAGCCGCGCACAAGGATCACGGCAAGCTTCCGTGGCGGCGGCTGTTCGATTCGGCCATCGAACTGGCCGAGGAGGGATTTGAGATATCGCCCCGTCTGCATGGCCAGGTGTCCCGTGACCGGCATCTGAAGAAATTCGACACCACAAGAAGCTACTTCTTTGACGCCGCCGGAGAAGCGAAATCCGCCGGCACCCGCCTGATCAACCGGTCCTTGGCGTCGACCTTCAAGGTGATCGCGGACTTTGGACCGGACGCGTTCTACATCGGCCCAATCGCCGAGGATATTGTCGCCGCGGCACGGGACGCTTCGCCCAATCCCGGGAGGATCACCGCAAACGACCTTCAAACCTACCGGGCCAAAAAGCGGGAGCCGGTCTGCTCTCTCTATCGCCGATGGGTGGTCTGCGGCGCGCCGCCACCGACATCGGGCGGTGTAACCACCCTGCAGATACTAGGCACCTTGCAGGAATTCGACCTCGCCGCCATGAAGCCGGGATCGGCCGAGGCCGTCCATCTTATCGCCGAGGCGAGCCGGCTGGCCTTCGCCGACCAGGGGAAATACCTCGCCGATCCGGACGCGGTGCGCGTTCCGGTCGGACGGATGATCGACCCCGGCTACCTGGCGATTCGGGCCAAGTTGATTAGCCGCACGACGGCGATGGAAAAGGCCGAACCCGGCAACCTCGCCGAGCAGGCTGAGCTGCGCTATGCGCCGTCATCTGACGAACACGGCCGGTCCACGACGCATTTCAGCATCGTGGACGGTGACGGCAATGTGGTGTCGCTGACATCTTCTATCAAGAGCGAGTTTGGATCGCGGTTGATGGTCCGGGGCTTCCTGCTCAACAGCCAGCTCACGGAATTCGGATTCAGCCCGATTCGCAACGGCCGTCCAATTGCCAACGCCGCCGCCGCGAACAAGCGGCCGAGGTCGTCCATGAGCCCGACGCTGGTGCTCGATGCCGGCGGCAAACCGGTCCTGGCGGTCGGGACCCCCGGGGGCGGTGCCATTATCGGATATGTCGCCAAGACCATCATCGGGGTACTGGATTGGAAACTGGATCCACAGGCGGCGATCGATGCCCCCCACTACGTCAATCTAAATGGCCCGACCGACCTGGAGGCGGATACGCCGGTGGCGGCCCTTCAACCCGTTCTGGAAGGGTTGGGGCACAAAGTCCGGGTCTCCAACATGGTGAGCGGGCTTCACGCCATTCAGATCACCGAAAACGGCCTCCTCGGGGGCGCGGACCCCCGCGGCGAAGGCGTCGCGATCGGTGACTAAACAACAACGGACGCCGAGGCGAAGGCGCTTCCGCCCGGCGCACCGGTTACGGGGAGGTCATGGGGCCGGGACGTTAGCGGCTCCTGACGAGGCTCTTTTCTTCCCCTTCATCGTCCTCGATCCGCGCCGGAAGTTCCAACAAGAATGTCGTGCCGTCTTCGTCGGTGCTCCCCAGCGTCACATCACCCCCGTGTGCGCGCATGATATCGCGCACAATCACCAGCCCGAGACCGGTTCCGTCCTTCTTGGTCGAACCGGCAAAAGGCGCGAACAGGTTCTCCCGTGCCTGTTGCGGGATACCCGGACCGTCGTCCGTGAAACTCAGGCTGATGAAGCCAAACCGGGACTCGGCTCGGGCGGTGACCGATTTGGCGCCCGCCTGAAATGCGTTGCGCCCGACGTTGGTGAGAGCCCGAAAAATCTGGTCACGGTCGGCATCCACCTGAATATCCGGTGAAACCTCGTTGCGCCAGACAAGACCGTCCACCCCAAGCTCGGAGTTGCGGATGCCCCCACCCACCTCCTCCACCAGATCGGCAAGGGCGAACCGGGTGGTCTCCATCTTGGGGGCGCCCTCGCGCGCAAAGTTCAGAGTCTGGGAGCAAAGTTCCACCGCCCGGTCGATGGCCTCGAACAAGCGCGGCACCAAGCGGCGGACCTCCGGATCATCGCTGTCGGCCAGCCGGTCGGACACCAGCACCGCGGTGGCAAGGGAGTTTCGAAGATCGTGGTTGATCTTGGCCACGGCCGAGCCCAACGCCGCCAAGCGCCGACGCTGCCGGAGCGCCTGGCGCACCTCCTGCTGCATCACGCCGAGCTCCCGTTGAGCGATGCCGATTTCATCCGCTCGATCGCCGGGCGGCAGGCTTGCTTGGGCATTTTCCGGATCGGCCCGGAATTTCATCATGCTTTCGGTGATGCGTTCCATAGGCCGCACCATCAGCCAGCGGAGGGTCAGAAATACCAGAGAGGCGGTGATCGCGGAGATGATCAGGGACAGGGCCAGGATGCGAACCGAAAAATCATACATGGCCCGGCGCATCGGCGCTTCGTCCATGAGAATCTCGACGACGGTCCCCGGGTCTTTGGGGGATGGCGCGATGACCCGCAGCACCCGGTTTTCCGTCTGTACCAATGCCACCAGGGCGTCCGCAAGCCAGCCAAAAAATACCGGGTCCCGTAAATCGTATGTCGCGTCAATGAACGGCAACTCCGGTGCGCCAAGCGCAAACATATGCCGCTTCGGCGTGCGCAGCACCACGTGATAGGTCTCGGATCGCTCCAGCAGTCGCTGCTGGAGGTCCGGACTAACCGCATGGTTGGGCATGGCCTCCAGGGCCAGGGTCGCCAAATGAGCGGCCGCAATGCGCTCCTCGAGGAAACTCTGGCGAAATCGCGCAACCGATGGCGCGTAGATCAGCACCTCGCTGATCATCACGAAGAAGATTGTCAGAACCAGCAGCCGCGCCGACAGGGAATGCGTGAACGGCGCCGGATTTCTTTGCTGTCCAGCCATGGCGGCCCAATGTAACACATTCGGCCTCCGGTGGGATGGGTTCCGCGCTATGAAAAGATGGTCCGCTATCAGCCGAATTTCGCCAGAAATCTCACGATTTTTTGGGTCCGGCCGCCGAACAGGGAGGGCGTGAAGTACTGGCCGGCCGCCCGTTTGCCGGCCTCTCCGAGGGTTGGATAGGGCGCCACCATGTTGGCGATGGCGCCGATCTTCATCCTTTTGTGGACCGCCAGGGTCCAAACCTGGATCAGCTCCCCCGCATGCGCGCCGACGATGCCGGCGCCCAAGACCCGGCCCTTGGGGCCGATGACGATTTTGACCAAACCTTCGGTCGCGCGCTCGGCGATCGCCCGGTCGTTTTCTGCAAACGGCCAGGAGGTCACGCGAACCTGATCCCCGTGTATTTCCCGCGCCGCCGCTTCCGTAAGACCCACTTGGGCCAGTTCCGGCGAGGTATAGGTCACCTTCGGGATCGCGGACATGTCCTGTTTGGCGGGGATTCGAAACAACGCGTTTTTGATGACGATACCTGCGTGATAGGAGGCGACGTGGGTGAATTGCAGACCGCCCGCAACGTCACCGATTGCGAACACCTTTTTGTTGGTGGTCCGCATCCGGGCATCCACCTTGATGCCGGACCTGTCATACTCGATTCCGGCTGCCTCCAAATTGAGGCCGTCCAGGTGGGGTCGCCGGCCGGCGGCTACGAGTAGATGAGAGCCCGTTATACGGGACCGCGGCGCCCCGTCGACATCCACCGCGACGCCGTCTCCGTCCTTGGCCGCGCCGGTCACGCGAACACCCTCGAGGAGTTCGACACCCTCGGACTTCAGGCGTTGACGGACCACCTCGACCAGCTCCGGGTCGTCGTTGGGCAGCATGGTGGCCATTTCCAGGACGGTGACCTCGGCGCCGAGCTGCCGGTGGGCCTGGGCCATTTCGATTCCAATGGGTCCCGCGCCGACGATAATCAAGTGATCCGGAACCGCGTCAAGGCCGAATATGGTTTCGTTGGTGTGGAAGGATGTCCGGTCCAGCCCGGGGATCGGCGGCACCATGGGCCCGGAACCGGTCGCAATGACGAAACGCCTGGCCCGAATTCTCCGATCGCCCGCCGTCACCTCCCGGGGGCCGGTGAACCTGCCCTCGGCCTGGATGACGTTGACCCCGAAGCCCTCATAACGCTCCACCGAGTCGTTGGGCGCGATGGTATCGATGGCCTGACGGACGTGATCGTAGACGCCGGCGCCGTTGATCTCGGCAACCGCCCGGCCGACCCCGAAGGGTTGTCCGCCCCGCACCGCCGCGGCCGCATGGCCCGCCGCCAACAGTGCTTTCGACGGCACGCAACCGTAGTTGAGGCAATCGCCGCCCATTTTGTCCCGCTCGAGCAAGACCGTCGGGAGACCGAGGTTGGCGGCCACATAGGCGACGCTCAGGCCGCCGGAACCGGCGCCAATGACGCAGATATCGGTGTTGATGAGGTCGGTCATGGGGTGATCCTGAATCGAAGTGGCGGGCCGCGTCTAGCCGGCAACCTGCCGCCGGGCCTTGAAGCGCTTGTAAACGACCGGCACCAGCGACAATGCGGCGAGGCCAATCAGGGGTCCGAGCACTTCGGGCGCGAATATGATCGACAGGTCCGGCGCCTGACCCGCATCTATCAAATGTCCGATCCCGTTGCCGAGGCTGGCGTAAACGAACGTGCCCGGCATGATGCCGACCAGCGTGCTTATGACGTAGGTACGGGTGGAAACGCCCAGGAACGCCGGAACCAGATTGACCAGCCAAAACGGAAAAAGCGGCACCAGCCGAAGCACCAGCATGTAGCTGACGGCATTGGCCCGGAAACCGTCTTCCATACGGCGGATAGCGGGACCCGCTTTCTGGTAAAAGAAATCGGCAAACGCATATCGCGCGGCGAGAAATATCACCGTGGCGCCCAGGGTCGCGGCGAAGACCACGTAGATTCCGCCTAACAGGGTGCCGAACATGAACCCGCCCAAAATCGTGAACCAGATGGCGCCCGGAAGGCTGATGGCGATGGCCGCGGCATAGGCCGCAATAAACACCACGGCGCTGAGGATATGGTTGTTTTCCGCCCACGACAGAAGCGACTCGCGGTGTTCCTTCAGCATGTCGAACGAGACGAAGTGGTGGAGGTCGAACATAAATGCCGCGCCGAGCCCGATCACAAGCAGGACGATCGGCGCCAACCGCTTGATCGGCAGGCCGCTTTGCCTGGTATTAATTTCCTGGTTTTCGTCATTCATGATCGGCGCCGGTCCCTTTGCCTCAAGTGCCCTTCGTCTCTTGTGACGAATGTCACGAGCCGAAGCTGTTCACACTCCGGTAGATATGGCCGCCGAGGCCTCTATTCCAGTCACCATTCCGTGACCCGGCGCGTCCCGGCATCGTTGACTTAGCGGAGCCGAAAACGTATACACCGGGCCTTGCAAATTCAGGCCGTTTTTGGAGCAGACAGTGAAACGGACATTCCAGCCCAGCAATCTCGTGCGCAAGCGCCGGCACGGCTTTCGCTCGCGCATGGCAACCGTTGGCGGCCGGCGGATTCTGGCGGCGCGGCGCGCCAAGGGCCGCAAGAAACTCTCCGCCTAGACGGATAAGGTACATCCAGTGGGTACGCCCCTCGTGCGTTTAAGGAACCGCGGGGATTTTCTTCGTGCGGCCCGGGAGGGCAGGAAATGGGTGACCCCCGGCCTGATCCTTCAGTGCCGGAGTCACAAGGAGGCCGAGACTACCGTTTTGGCGGAACGGCGCCTCGGATTTACGGTCAGCCGGAAAGTCGGCAACGCCGTGGCCCGAAACCGCGCCCGGCGGCGACTCAAGGCCGCCGCGGACGAGGTGATGCCGGGTCAAGCTGCACGGCATCGTGACTATGTGATTATCGGGCGGAATGCGACACTCGACCGCCGGTTCTCGGATTTGATCGGAGACTTGGAAACGGCACTTGAAAAACTCGGCGCAATGGCCGATGAGAGGGAGACAGAACCGCCGGATCGGGACACCAACCGGCAGGCCGGCTAGGGACCAGCATGAAACCCATCCGCACAGTCTTGAAGCTCCTGATCCGGGGCTATCAGCTTTTCGTGTCGCCGATCCTCGGCGCCAACTGCCGGTACGCGCCGTCCTGTTCACGGTACGCCGTCAAGGCCATTGAAACACATGGCGCCGTTCGCGGCTCATGGCTAGCCGTCAAGCGCATCGGCCGATGCCACCCGTGGGGCGGCTCGGGATACGATCCGGTGCCCTCGGGACACGATCACGATCATGCCGCCGGGGCACGCCCGCAATGATGGACCAGAAGAATCTTCTCCTGGCGATCGTCATTTCGGTCGGAATCATGATGGGCTTTCAGTGGTACGTCAGCGAGTTCGGCCCGCCGCCGGAACCCCGGCAGGAGCAAGCACAAAACACCGCCGACCCGGCCGCGCCGCCGGTGACCGCCGAGAGCGCGGCGCCGGGAGCGGTCCCGTCGGGGACCGAGGCCGTGCCGGTTCCGGGGGGTGCGCCGGGCCAAGTTGCCCGGGAGGCCACCCAACGGGCGCTGAGCGCCGTGCCCCGGATTGCCATTCAATCGGACAGGCTCAGCGGGTCCATTTCGCTGCGCGGCGCCCTGTTCGACGATCTGACGCTCCTGGACTACCGGGAAACCACGGACCCGGCGAGCGCCAATATCAAATTGTTGCTGCCCTTTGGAACGCCCGATGCCTATTTCGCCGATTTCGGCTGGGTGGCCAATGGCGTCGACGTTCCCGATGAGCAAACCCTTTGGACCGCCGACCGGCAGACGTTGACCCCGGATCAGCCGGTGACGCTCACCTGGACCAACCCGGCCGGCATCATCTTCAGCCTCAAGCTGTCGCTGGACCGGAATTACATGTTCTCCGTCGAGCAGAACGTTCAAAATGCCAGCGGGCAGACCATCACGGTCTTTCCCTTCGGGCGCATTCGCCGGAGCGGCACCCCGGATATCACCGACTTTTACATCCTTCACGAGGGGATTCTCGGCGTCTTCGACGGGGTCCTGGACGAGTACGACTACGACGACCTCCAGGATGCGGCCGAGGAGCAGCGCACCGACCGCCAAATCGTCAAGAAGAGTACGACCGGCGGATGGGTGGGGATCACCGACAAGTACTGGCTGACGGCGCTGATTCCCGATCAGGATACCTCGGCCGCCGCCCGCATGTTCGAGGACCCGAACCAGCCGGGCGACAATTATCAGGTCGATTTCCGGGATGACGCATCGGCGATTGCGCCCGGTGCGAGCGCCGGCACGACCAGCCGATTCTTCGCCGGCGCGAAGGAAGCGCGGCTCATGTTCGAATACCGGGATGATCTCGGGATCGAGCGGTTCGACCTGGCCATCGATTGGGGCTGGTTCGAGCTGCTGACCAAGCCGATTTTCTTCACCCTGGTGTTTTTCACCGACCATGTTATCGACAACATGGGCGTCTCGATCCTGCTGCTGACGGTGCTGATCAAGCTCGCCTTCTTTCCCCTCGCCAACAAGTCCTACAAGGCGATGAGCAAGATGAAGGCCCTGCAGCCGGAAATGATGAAACTCCGGGAACGGTTCGGCGACGACAAGATGCGCATGAACCAGGAAGTGATGGCGCTGTACAAGCGGGAGAAGGCCAATCCGGCCTCCGGCTGTTTGCCCATCCTGCCGCAAATTCCGGTGTTCTTTGCGCTCTACAAGGTGCTGTTCGTCACCATCGAAATGCGGCACGCGCCGTTCTTCCTGTGGATCGACGACCTCTCGGACATGGATCGCCTGACCTTCGTCAATGCCTTCGGCCTGATCGACTGGACGCCGCCGGAATGGGCGATCATCGGCATCTGGCCGATCCTCATGGGCCTCACCATGTACGCCCAGCAGAAGCTGAACCCGCCACCCACGGATCCGACCCAGCAGAAGATCTTCATGTTCCTGCCGTTCATCTTCACCATCATGCTGGCACGGTTCCCGTCGGGTCTAGTGATCTACTGGGCGTGGAACAACCTCTTGTCGGTCCTGCAGCAGTACGTGATCATGCGGCGCATGGGCGTGCCCATCGGCGGCGGTCAGATCAAACCCGCTCCCGCCGCGGCTTCAGCGGGAGCGGCGGCGGCCAACGAAGGCTCCGAAGAAGACACCGATGAAGGCGGTGAGGAGCCGCCCAAACCTTCCCGCAAGTCCAAGAAAAAGAAGAAGAAGAACGGGTAAGGCGGGCTTTCCCGGTGCTCGATTATGACCGCCCCCCTCACCCCCGAGGATGAAACGGCCGCCGCGCTGGAGGCCGGACGGCTCCTGTTTGCCCAGGACTGCCGGTTCATCATCAGCGCGGCCCGCCTGGCTCAGGTGCCCGGCGACGCGCTCCCCGAGGTCGCATTCGCCGGCCGCTCGAATGTGGGAAAGTCGAGCCTCGTCAATGCGCTAACGGGCAGAAAGACCCTCGCCAAGGCCTCCAACACGCCGGGCCGGACTCGGCAGCTGAATTTCTTCGATCTCGGCGGCCGGCTGTGCCTTGCCGATCTGCCGGGTTACGGATATGCCCGGGCCTCGAAATCCGAGATCAGGATTTGGACCGAGCTCACCCGATCCTACCTCAAGGGTCGGGCCGGCCTGCGCCGCGCCTGCTTGCTGATCGACAGCCGCCACGGCATCAAGGACAGTGACCGGGACGCCATGAAGCTGATGGACGATGCGGCGGTCGTCTATCAGGTCGTGCTCACCAAGTGCGACAAGATCAAGGCGGGCGCCCTCACCCATATGGAGGAAAAGACCGCGGCCGAGGTCTCGACGCGCGTCGCCGCCCATCCCGAGATAATTGCAACCAGCGCCCGGTCCGGCCGGGGAATCCCGGAACTGCGGGCCGCGCTTGCGGCGCTGGCGGCGTCGCCCGAGTTCGGCTAAAGTCCCGGCCCTCGGGGAGACCCAAGATGAACGACGACACCAAAACCCCGCCTCAAGAGGCGGACGGCGACGGCGCGGCAGCGTGGCACAATCAGGCCCACACGCTGGCTGAAGCGCTGCCCTATATGCAGCGGCACGAAGGGCATACCTTCGTCATCAAGTATGGCGGCCATGCCATGGGTGACGACGATCTTGCCAAGTTGTTCGCCGAGGACGTCGTGCTGCTCAAACATGTCGGCATCAATCCGATTGTCGTGCACGGCGGCGGGCCGCAGATTGCCGAAATGCTGGAACGGTTGAAAATTCAGTCATCCTTCATCGACGGCCTGCGGGTCACCGACGCCGCCACGGTGGAAGTGGTTGAAATGGTCCTCGCCGGGACGATCAACAAACAGATCGCCGCCGCCATCAATGGCGCCGGCGGATTTGCGGTGGGCCTGTCCGGAAAGGACGGCAATCTCATACAAGCCGCCAAGCTGCGGCGCACCCAGCGCGACCCCGACTCGAATATCGAAAAAATTCTCGATCTTGGTTTCGTCGGCGAGCCCCGGCAAATCTCCACCCACGTCCTCGAAGTGTTCGAGCAATCGGATATGATTCCCGTCATCGCCCCCATCGGCGGCGGAGAAAAGGGCGAGACCTTCAACATCAACGCCGACACGGCAGCCGGCGCCATCGCCGACGCCATGTCCGCCCGGCGGCTGTTGCTGCTGACCGACGTTGCCGGCGTTCTCGACGAAAAAGGCGAACTGATCCCCAAACTCACGGCATCGGAAGCCCGTGCGCTGATTGGTTCCGGCGTCATCGCGGGCGGCATGATCCCCAAAGTGGAGACCTGCCTGCGGGCGGTCGACGGCGACGTCGACGCGGCGGTCATTATCGACGGCCGTGTCCCCCATGCCCTGCTGCTCGAACTGTTTACCCAGCATGGCGCGGGAACGCTGATCGAATCCGACTAACCGGACTGTCCGTCTCTTCCGGAAAATTCCCGGGCGCCGGCGGGCGCGGCTTTTCTCCGCGTCATTCCGGGGTCTTTGGTGCGCGCCGGCCGCCCTTGAAACAAATTGGGTTGCCCAAGCCCCGGCGCCGTAGCACAAATGCCACATGCCTGAAAAACAAGAAAAAACCCGGACCGACGGAATATTGCGGGACGCCCGCCTGTTGCGAGAGTGTGATACCTGGGTGTTCGATCTCGACAATACGCTGTACCCGCCGTCAGCCAGCATGTTCGACGAGATCGACCGGCGGATGTGCGCCTATATCGCCGACTATTTGAAACTCGATCACGCCGAGGCCTATAAGGTCCAGAAGCGCTATTTCCGGGAACATGGCACGTCGCTGAAGGGGCTGATGGATAATCACGACATGGATCCGGCTCCCTATCTCGACTACGTCCACGAGGTCAGCGTCGACATGGTTCAGCCCGACCCGGACCTGGACCGCGCCCTTCATGCCCTGCCCGGCCGAAAGGTGGTGTTCACCAACGCATCCGCCCGGCATGCCGAGCGGGTGCTCGGCCGGTTGGGGATCGATCGCCACATGGACGGCGTGTTCGACATCGCCGCCGCCAACTATGTCCCGAAGCCGGAGCCGAGCGTCTATCGGCTGCTGACCGAGACCTACGCGTTCGACCCCGCCAATGCGGTCATGGTCGAGGATGTCGCGCGGAACCTCAAGCCGGCCGCCGAAATGGGCATGGCGACGGTCTGGGTGGTCACCGACCGGCCCTGGGCAAACGCGGAAGCCGAGGATGTCGAACCGGACCACACCGTGACAAATCTTTCGGACTGGCTGGTCGAGGTATCCGGCGCCTAGAGCCGATCTAGCCGATTTCAGCCGGCCCAATATTGACACCGCCGGTCCCCTGGCCCATTTTCCGGCGCTCAAATTCTTTCGAGGAACAGCCCCGTGCCCGATAGTATTCCCACCGATCAACTGGAAGCCGCCGTCGATGCCGCCTGGGACCGGGCGGACGAGATCACCCCCGCGACCACCGGCGAAGTTCGCGACGCCGTCGATGCCGCTCTGGAACTGCTGGACGGCGGCCGGGCCCGGGTCGCCGAAAAGATCGACGGATCCTGGCGGGTCAATCAGTGGCTGAAAAAGGCCGTCCTCCTGAGCTTCCGTCTGAACGACATGGAGCCCATCGGGGGCGGGCCCGGCGCCGATACCAACTGGTGGGACAAGCTGCCCTCCAAGTTCGAAGGCTGGGGCGAGAACCGGTTTCGCGAAGCCGGCTTCCGGGCGGTTCCGTCCTGCGTCGTCCGCCGGTCCGCGTTCATCGCGCCCGGCGTGGTTCTGATGCCCAGCTTCGTCAACCTGGGTGCGTACGTCGACGAAGGGACCATGGTCGATACCTGGGCGACGGTCGGTTCGTGCGCCCAGATCGGCAAGAACTGCCATATTTCCGGCGGCGCCGGCATTGGCGGCGTCTTGGAGCCGCTGCAGGCGGAACCGGTGATCATCGAGGACAACTGCTTCATCGGCGCCCGTTCCGAGGTGGCGGAGGGTGTCATTGTCGAGGAAGGCGCCGTGCTCTCCATGGGCGTCTATATCGGCGCCTCGACCAAGATCGTGAACCGGGACACCGGCGAGGTCATCAACGGCCGGGTCCCCGCCTATTCGGTGGTGGTGCCCGGAAGCCTGCCGGGCAAGCCGTTGCCGGACGGGTCGGCGGGTCCGAGCCTTTACTGCGCGGTCATCGTCAAGCAGGTCGACGAAGGCACGCGCGCGAAGACGTCCGTCAACGACCTTCTCAGGGATTGATATGACCGTCGACGCGCTCGCACTGTCGCAGGCGCTGATTCGGTGCAACAGCGTCACCCCCGCCGATGGCGGGGCGCTGGACGTTCTCGGCGACGCGTTGGCCGGGCTGGGATTCGACGTCCGCCGCAAGGTGTTTTCCGCCGACGGCACGCCGGATGTGGACAACCTGTATGCCCGTATCGGCGCCACGGCGCCGAACTTCTGCTTCGCCGGGCACACGGACGTGGTCCCGGTTGGCGACGAGAACGCCTGGTCCGTGGATCCCTTCGGCGCCGAGATCAGGGATGGCGTGCTTTATGGCCGCGGGGCCTCGGACATGAAAGCGGCGATCGCGGCATTCGTTGCGGCGACATCCCGATATCTGGAGAAAACCGGCGGCGACGTGCCGGGGTCCATCAGCCTGCTGATCACCGGCGACGAGGAAGGGCCGGCGATCAACGGCACCAAGAAGCTCCTGGAATGGATTGCCGAAGAGGGTGAGACCCTGGATGTCTGCCTGGTCGGCGAGCCCACCAACCCGGAAGCCATGGGCGACATGGTCAAGATCGGCCGGCGCGGCAGCCTGACCGCCCGCCTGGAGGTGACCGGCATCCAGGGTCATACGGCCTACCCCCATTTGGCCGACAATCCGATCCATCGCCTGGTCGGCATGCTGGACGCCGTCACCGGGACGCCCCTCGACGAAGGCACGGACCGTTTCCAGGCCTCGACCCTGCAGGTGGCCTCGGTCGATACGGGAAACACCGCCGGCAACGTCATCCCGGCCAAGGCCAGCGCGCTGTTCAACGTCCGCTTCAATGATCTCCACACGGGCGCTTCGGTCACCGACTGGCTGCACGAGCGGTTCCGGGAGGCCGGCGCCGTGGATGGCGAGCACTACGATCTCGACGTTCATGTTTCCGGCGAAGCATTCCTCACGGAAACCGGCGAACTGTCCGACGTGCTGTGCCGGGCGGTCGAGGAGGTGACCGGCCGCACGCCCGAATTGTCGACCTCGGGCGGAACCTCCGATGCCCGCTTCATCAAGGACTACTGTCCCGTCGCCGAGTTCGGCCTCGTGGGCAGGACCATGCACATGGTGGACGAACGGATGCCGGTGAGCGACGTGGAATGCTTGACCCGGATCTACGCCGCGACCCTGGACGGTTTCTTCGCCCGGCCATGACGGCAACGCGCCGATGATCCCGGTCCTCGAAGTCGCCAACGGCCTCTACGGCGCCTGGCGGCTCGCGTGGCTGGATGCATCGGGCATGCAGTATTTCAATCGGACCGTCGAGGGATTCTGGCGGTCCTTTTTTGCCGCCGTCCTCATCGCGCCGCTGCTGGCCGTCCTTCTCGGCTTGAGATTTGCCGGCGGCGGGATCGAGGCGCCGATCTGGCGCTTCGCCTCCATCGAGCTCATCTCCTACGTCGTTCTGTGGGTCGCCTTTCCGGTGATCATGCTGGGCGTGACCCGGGCGATGGACCGGACCGCCAACTACATCCCCTACATCGTCGCCTATAACTGGGCGTCGGTGTGGCAGAACGTCTTGTTTCTGCCATTCGCCATCATGGTCGAACTCGAGATTTTCGGCGGCGTGCTGCGTAACGGGCTGCTGGTTGCGCTGATGATTATCGTGCTGGCCTACACCTTCGTCGTGACCCGAACCGCCCTGCAGGTCGGCGCCGGCGCCGCGGCCATTCTCGTGGCGATCGACCTGGTGATCAGCGTGTTCATCAATGGCTTTTCGGAATCCCTGATCCGCGCCGGCTGAACGTATGGCGCGGCCTATTCGGGAACCGGCAGAACGTTCCAGTTGAGGGTGCATTCGAGGCCGGCATCGACAAAGATGTTGCCGACCGGGCAGGCGTCCTCCGAGAGCGTCTTCAGCTGCTCGATCTTGGCTTCCGGCCCTTCGACCTCGATGTCGATGGTCATCTCGGCGCCGATGAACCGCATGACCTTGGCGTCGCCCTCTACCGCCGCCACGCGATCGGTCACCGTGGACGCCTCGACGTTGATGGCGCCGGTCTTGAGACGCATGGCCTTGGCGATCTTGTGGATCTGAACCGTCTGGCAGGTCGCCAGCGAGGTGGTGAAGTGCATCAGCGGCGATGCCGCGGTGTCCGTGCCGCCCCGCTCCGCCGGCTCATCGGTAATGATCATATGAGGGCTGGGCGTCGAAACCTCGCACCGAACGCCTTCCGGACTATTCGACTGCACGGTCCGCACCTGACGGCCAACGACCTCTTTTTGCTTAACAACGGCCATATTTCCCACTCCGCAATTGATTGTGAGCTGTTTCGCCCCGAATTCGGGCCGTATCTTGGCGCGCCGGTCAGGACCGATCAACACCCTGGATCAATTCCGCCGTTTCTGCCGGCATCGACAGATGCAGGTGATGGTGGGTGGGCAATTCCAAGGTCTGCCAATCGCTCTGTGTTCGAGTCCATTCGGCGAATTGCGGGAAGACGGAGGGCGAGTATCCCGTCGACAGTACATAGACCTTCTCGGCGATATTCAGATGATTGCCCGCCAGCGGCAACGGGTCGGCGAAAGTCCGGAGCGGCTGCATGCACGTATTGGTCAATAGCCACTCCCGGTCCTCGTCGCTGAGACTCGGGTGCAAGCTGCCGTCAGGGCGGGGTACGAGCCAGCCATCGCCGTGTTCCCGGGCCGCCCGCAACGTCATCTCGGCGCGCTCGGGGCCGGTAAGGTCATTCAACGATTGGCCATCCGCCGGTAGAAACGCATCCAGGTAGACCAGCCGGCTGATCTTTTCCCACTCCCGGTCGGCGACGCCGGTAACGACCATGCCGCCGTAGCTATGGCCGACCAGTACGAAATCGTCCAGGCGCTCATACCGGATGACATTGCGCACATCGTCTATATGGGTGCGAAGATCGACCTCGGGCGCCGCGAGGTGCACCCGCTCGCCGAGGCCGGTATAGGTCGGCGTGAACACCTCGTGGCCGCCGCCGCGAAGAACGGCCGCCACCCGGGTCCAGCCCCAGCCGCCGCCCCAGGCGCCATGGCAAAGCACATACTTGGTCATCGGACCGCCTCCTGGTTGAACTTCAGACTGGCCGGCGAGATCAACATCTCGAACCCCTCGCAGTAAATGATGATGCTCCCCCAGTTCGTGAGATCGATTCCCCGGGGAATACTGTAGGTCTGAGCGCCCTTGAAATGCCGAAGCCGCCCTAAATCGATCAGGCGGCCGATGCTGATATCGTCGTTGCCGCGAATCTCGGCGTCCCGCATCAAGTAGACATGGTACTTGGGGCCCAGCGGCACTTCGAAAGCCTCATCGATCTCAATTCGATCGGCATAAGCCGTGAGTCCGCCCTTGGCCCGATGGAGCTTGTCCGTGGGGTCGGCCTGGATGAACTCGCCGGTCGCCAGCACCTTGCCGCCGGTCCCGGGCTGGGCGGCCGCCCCGCCGGCGAACAGTACCAAAAGGCCCGCGAGGACGGCGATGGTCAACGTCTTGGTCATGGATGTCTCCTTGTCGCTACGGCACCCCTCCGTCGGCCGATAATGCTGCATGGCATGCCGATGTCGCCAATGCTTATACCAATGCCGGCTGCCGGCAAGAATTCCGGCACTCACAATGTCGTGGGGCGGGGACGGCGCTAATCGAGTATTTTATCGCGCCGCCGCCAGGAGCGACCAGGCAAGGTCCCTGGCTTCCTTCTCGGTCTCGGCGATCCGGTCTTCCGGGATCCGGTCGAGGACATCGAACGCGAAGAGAGGTCCGCGGATGCGGTCGTTGAGGCCGCAGACGACGATCTCCGTACGGGTCTGCTTCGCGCGGTCGATGACCTGGGCCAGCAGGTGAGCGGCGCTGTCGTCAACGTGGGTGGCGCGGGAAAGGTCGAAGATCACGACGTCATGGTCGCGGATGTCGGCGGCAATCAACGCGATCAGCTTGCGCGAGGACGACACCGTGAAAGAGCCGCGAAACGCCACCAGCCCTATTCGCGCGGCGAATTCGTCGGGCGCCTCCGCGCTGAAGGTTCTGTCGAGAAGCGGCGTCGAGATCACGCTGTCGAGTTCCAGCGACTCCAGCTGCGCGGCGCTCACGACGTTGGCGGCGATAACCCCGAACATGATCGCGATTACCGGATTCACGAAGACCGTTACGGCCATGACCAGCAGCATGACCGCGGAATATCTCGGGTCCATCCGGGGGATCTTCCGCAGGAACGGGAACTCGATCATCTGCCAGCCGACGAGCATGACGATCGCGAACAGCGGCGCCAGCGGCAGCGTGGCCACATAGGGGCCGAGGCCCAGAATGAGCGCCGCGACGATGACTAGGCAGATGATGCCGGCGACGACTGTCTTGCCGCCGAATTGGCGCACCGTCATGGTCCCGATTTGCGCGCTCCCGGGCATGACTCCGGCGATCCCCGCGGCAATATTTCCCAGGCCGACGCCGAACAGCTCCCGGTTCGGATTGTGCCGGGAGCCGGTGAAGGTATCGGCGATCAGCGACCACATCAGGGTGTAGACGGAACTGATCAGGGCGATCAGAACCGCCGGTCCGACGGCCTTCTGCAGCAAGTCGAGCGACGGGAACTCAAGTATCGGGACCGGCAGTCCGACCGGCACGGGGCCCAACGCGTGGATGCCGGGTATGAAGAGCGCTACCATCCACCCGATCCCGACCGCGGCAAGCGGCCCGGGGATGAATTTGCCGATACGGGCCGGCCACAGGAGGATCAGGACCAGGCAAAAGGCCGCAAGCGCAAGGTCGCTCGCGCCGAATTGAAACAGCGTCTCGGTCTGCTTCCAGAGGAGCAGCACGCCGACCCCGGACATGAACCCGGTGAGTACGATGTGCGGCATGTAGGAGATGTAGCGGCCGACTCCCGCGAGTCCGAGCGCCACCTGGATGGCGCCGGCCATGACGACGACGACCGCCAGTTCCGGCAGCGTCATCGCATCGTCCATGAGCAGCGTCGCAGTGACCACCGCAAGCACCGCGGCGGGTCCGCTCACCATCCCCCGCGTGCCGCCGCACAC
>CAZUGT010000292.1:0-3909 GCA_964620095.1 uncultured Rhodospirillaceae bacterium
ACACTAGATGCTGCCGGCGCGTTGCATGGCGCACCCAAGTCTACCGGATCTGAGAACGGCGTCGCCCACGATTGGCGCACATTTGTTTGATCACAGGCCCTACTCTTCCCCACGCTCCCCCCATACCACCTCGATGGTTCACCGCCCTACGGACACTTCCGGGGCGGTGATTTACGTATCGGTCGGAGCCATGCAGAATCGGGGGAACGGGCGGATTTCGAAATGACCGGAAGCGGCCGGAAAGAAACGGGAATCGTGAACCATGAGCGATAGGAAACTGCACCTCGGCGCCTTCATGCGGCCGGTCACCATCCACACCGGGGCGTGGCGCTATCCGGGCGCCCGGGCCGACGCCAATTTCAATTTCGAGGTCATCCGCGCCATGGCGCGGAAGCTGGAGGAGGGCAGGTTCGACGCCTTCTTCATGGCCGACCACCTGGCGGTGCTCAACATGCCCATGGAGGCGCTCAAGCGGTCCGGCACGGTCACCTCGTTCGAGCCCATGACGCTGCTGCCGGCGCTCGCCATGGTGACCGAGCATCTGGGCCTCGTGGCCACCGGGTCGACCACCTATGACGAGCCGTTCCACGTCGCCCGGCGATTCTCGTCGCTGGATCACATCTCCGGCGGGCGGGCCGGGTGGAACGTGGTGACCACCGCCAACCCGGACGCGTCGAGGAATTTCGGCCGCGAGGATCACATGGACCACGCCGAGCGCTACAAGCGGGCGCGGGAGTTCTACGACGTGGTCACCGGGCTGTGGGATTCGTGGGCCGACGATGCGTTCGTCCGCGACCAGGAAAGCGGCATCTTCTTCGATCCGGACAAGCTCCACGTGCTCGACCACCGCGGGGACTACCTCTCGGTCCGGGGGCCCCTGAACATCGGCCGCCCGGTGCAGGGCTGGCCGGTGATCGTCCAGGCGGGCTCCTCCAACGACGGGCGGCAACTGGCGGCGGAGACGGCGGAAGCGGTGTTCACCTCCCACACGGACCTCGCCGCCGGGCAGTCGTTCTACGCCGACATCAAGGGGCGGATGGCGGAGGCGGGGCGCGACCCGGAGGGCATCCGCATCCTGCCCGCCTGCCTGGTGATCCTCGGCGAGGATTTGGCCGAAGCCAAGGCCAAGCGGGCCAAGCTCGACAGCCTGGTCCACGCCGAGAGCGCCATCGCGTCCCTCTCCATCGCCATCGGCACCGACGCCTCCCGGTTCGATCCCGATGCGCCGCTGCCCTCCGATATCCCCGAGAGCAACGCCAGCAAGTCGGGCCGCGAGCGGGCCCTCCGCATGACCGAGGCCGAAGGGCTCACGGTCCGCCAGTTGGCCCAGCGCCTCGGCGGGTTCTCCGGGCTCTGCCTGATGGGCTCGCCCGAAACGGTCGCCGACCAGATGGAGGAGTGGCTGGAAACCCGGGGCAGCGACGGATTCACCATCATGTTCCCCTACGTGCCGGGCGGGGTCGACGAATTCGTCGATCGGCTGGTCCCGGTTCTCCAGGAGAGGGGACTGTTCCGGAAGGAATACGAGGGCTCGACGTTGCGGGAAAATCTCGGCCTGTCCCGGCCCGAAAACCGGTTCTTCAACGGCGGTGGCTGACCAGATGCGATTCCCCCCTCACCCAGCTACGGCTAAGGCTCGCAAGCTCGCCAAGCCTCCGCATCCCTCTCCCCCCAAGGGGGGCGAGGGTAAGGGAGCAGTCCCCTCTCCCCCTTCTTCAGGGGGAGAGGGTCAGGGTGAGGGGGTCATAAGATATGAGAGCGAGGGGGAGCGCCGCCGCGGAATGGGAGCAAGGAATGCCTGACCACACGATAGCCAAAACCGAAGACCCGAAGCGCGAATTCGATCCGGTGGAGGACGATTTCGACGAGTTCTATTTCCCGCGCCCGGGCGAGACCGATTTCGCGGCGCTCGCCCGGCAGGAGATTTTCCGCCAAATCTCCCGAAGAGGCTTCATGGGGGGCGCGGCCGCCGCCGGGGCCGCCGCGTTCGTCGCCGCCACGGCGGCGGCGCCAATCGCCGCGTCCGCCAAATCCGCCCGCTTCGGCTTCGAGCCCGTCGCCGCCAACACCCTGGACACGGTCACCGTGCCGGAAGGCTATGGCTGGCATGTGGTGGCCCGCTGGGGCGATCCCCTGTGGTCCGGGGGCGCCGAGTTCGACCACGCCACCAGGGGCACCGGCGAAAGCCAGGAATTGGCCTTCGGCGACAACACGGACGGCATGGAACTGTTCACCGCGGAGGGCCGCTCGATCCTCGCGGTCAACAACGAATATGTGAACTACAAGCTGTTCTTCGCCCAAGGAGACAAGGCCGCCGGCCCGGACGACGTCCGGAGGGGCAAGGCCGCCCACGGGGTTTCGGTGTTCGAGATCGAACGGGCCGGCGGCAGGTGGCGCATCGTCAAGGACTCCGAATACAACCGCAAGATCACCGCCGATACGCCCATGGAGATCACCGGCCCGGCCCGCGGCCACGAACTGATGAAGACCGAGGCCGATCCCGCCGGGACCACCGCCAACGGCACCTGGAACAACTGCGGCAGCGGCCGGACCCCGTGGGGCACCTACCTGACCTGCGAGGAGAACTTCAACGGCTATTTCTCGTCCAGCGACCCCGGTTACAAGCGCTCGGACGAACTCAAACGCTACGGCGTCAACCTGAAGGACCGGGGCGACGGCTGGGCGATGACCGACGAGCGGTTCGACATCTCCAAACATCCCAACGAGCCCAACCGCTTCGGCTACGTCGTCGAGATCGATCCCCTGGACCCCGCCTCGACGCCCAGGAAGCGCACCGCCCTCGGCCGCTTCAAGCACGAGAACGCCGAAGTGGCGCTGGCCGCCGACGGCCGGGTGGTGGTCTATCTCGGCGACGACGAGCGGGGCGAGTTCCTCTACAGGTTCGTCTCCGAGCGCCCCTACGCGGAGGGCGGCGGCAACGCGGACCTGCTGGAGACCGGCAGGCTCTACGCGGCCAGGTTCGAGAACGGCGGCCGCGGCGAGTGGCTGGAGCTCAACCCCCGAACCACGGGGATGACGTCCCAAGCCGAGATCGCCATCCATACCCGCCAGGCCGCCTCGGCGGTGAAGGCGACCACCATGGACCGCCCGGAGTGGGTGGCGGTCAACCCCCTCAAGGCCGAGGCCTATTGCTGCCTGACCAACAACAAGAACCGGGGCAAAAAGCCCAACGCCGGGGGCGATCCGGCCCCGGTGGGCGGGCCCAACCCGCGGGCGGCCAACCATTACGGCCAGATCGTGCGCTGGGTTCCCGACGGCGGCGATCACCTGTCGGACGGGTTCGCCTGGGACCTCTACGTGGTCGCCGGCAACCCGGCGGTCCACTCGGACGCCAACGGGGGCTCCCCGAACGTGACCAGGGACAACATGTTCAATTCGCCCGACGGGCTCAGGATCGACACCAGGGGCATGCTGTGGATCCAGACCGACGGCAATTACTCCAACGCCGGGGGCTTCGCCGGCATGGGCAACAACCAGATGCTCGTCGGCGACCCGGCCACCGGCGAGATCAGGCGTTTCATGGTCGGGCCCAATCAGTGCGAGATCACCGGGCTGACCTGGAGCGCCGACCGCCGGACCATGTTCGTCGGCATCCAGCACCCCGGCGAAGGCGGCCCCGGCAACAGCCACTTTCCGGACGGCGGCGATTCCACGCCCCGCTCGGCCGTCATCGCCGTCACCCGGGACGACGGCGGCGTCATGGGGTAGTGCCGTTTGCGCAACCCCCTCACTCTCATTTTTCTTATGACCCCCTCACCCTGACCCTTGTGTGTATTGATCGGTGTTACGATGCGGCGCCGGTGGCCGGACAGGTGCGCCCCGCCACCGGCGCGGAGGTGAGGCCGTCCTACCCTGGGCGCCGTTGTTTTGCCCTCGGACGCCGTGGGA
>CAZUGT010000293.1:0-3803 GCA_964620095.1 uncultured Rhodospirillaceae bacterium
GCCTATGCGCTCGCCGGCTACGCCGTGCTGGTGGTGTTCTACGAGCACACCCTGCACCTGTTCTGGTTCCAGGCCCTGCTCCCCGAATGGGTGATCGAGGTCGCCCCCAAGGGCTTCCCGACGTGGCTGTTTTAGGCGGTAAGGGCGCTATCCGTTCCAGCGGCCCAATCGGAAACGGCAACCGGGGTCAGAACCCGCGGAGCCGCCGGTCGATCTCCACCGCCAGCCTGTCGGCTGATGAATGCTCTGCAAAACGATAGCGCGCCAGGATCATGCTGATCATGTCGCTGCCGATCTCAAAAATTTCGAGCGCCTGCCGATTGACCCGACGACCTGACGCAGCTTCCACCCGCTCGACGTAATCTTGGCGCAGAGCCGGGATTTCGGAAGTGATGGAACAGAGATCCTCCTCCAGCCGCCCCAGCCGGGTCTCGGCGAAGTCGACCACGCCGACGACCGTCCCGCCGTTGTCCAGCAGGATATTGCTGATGTTGAAGTCGCCGTGGATGGGGTGGTCGTCTGCCGGATCGAGCAGAGCGGCAATGCTTCGGAATTTCTCCAATCGTTCGCGATCCATCGCCTCCAACCGAATGTCCCCGATCTCAAAATCCTCTACACCGCCCGAGGGTCGCAGGTCGGCAGCAACGCCAGACCTCTCGAAGGCGCCATAGAGACCGGCCAGGCTCTCCGCAACCGAGGCGGCCAGCGCCCGCCGCTCCGTTCCATTCATGCCGAGCACTCGATCAATGGTGGCCGTCTGGCCGGCGAGCTTGGTCTGCCGCATCCAGATGGTGTGCGGCTCTCCCTCGAACTGGATGGCTTGATCCAGTTGGTCCCATTCAACGACCACGGGCAGAAGCGAGCCGATGGGTGATGTCACCTGAGCAAGTCGATCCAACACCATCGCCTCATGGCGTAACTTCTCGTGGCCATCACCGATCCCGCCGCTCCGCTTCCCAAGCTTCAGGACCGTGCCGTCACCGAGGTCGAAGACCGATCCCCATACCCCTCGACCCAGCATTGGTAATTGTTCGAGGTCCAGTTCCTCGGGTTTGAAGGTGCTCATTCGGAGGCCAGATATGCATACAAGGTCTGGTGCCCGCGCCCGGACTCGAACCGGGACAGCCCAAGGGCTGAGGGATTTTAAGTCCCTTGCGTCTACCAATTCCGCCACGCGGGCACGCATGGGGTTGCCGCCCCATATGGGCGAGCGAGAATCGCGGCGCATTATAGGGCGGCTTTCGTTGGAAACCAGTTAAGTGAGTGTCCGCCCCTTCCTTGGCGGGAGGTCGAGACGGCCGGCAACCGGCCGGGCGTCGAGGGTGGGGGTGATATGGAAATTCCACAAACCAAGCCGTCATCACCGGGCTTGACCCGGTGATCCACGTTTTGGGGGGGTAGCGCTACACGTGGATGCCCCGGACAAGCCGGGGTATGACGATTTGGTTTGGGTCGTATATTCACCCGTCATGCCCCGCCCCACCGGACCGGCTTCGCCGGCCGGAGGACAAGCCCCGTGCGGGGCATCCACCAAACAGCCCCTCACCCAGTTCCGAGCCTCCGAGTTTGTGCTTGCCCGGGACAGGCGGGCAAGCGAGGGTGCGCCATGTCCTCCGGCGGCCCCGTCCAACTCCCGTCGAGCGCCTTCGGCCAAGCGCTTCTGGTCGCCACGCTGCTCGGCGCCAGCACCCTCACGGTCATGTCCGGCGCCACCATCGCGCCGGCGCT
Organism: uncultured Rhodospirillaceae bacterium; assembly: GCA_964620095.1. Lineage (GTDB taxonomy): Bacteria > Pseudomonadota > Alphaproteobacteria > Rhodospirillales > UBA2165 > JAJDXO01. Next base: position 1,729 of record CAZUGT010000293.1, read on the forward strand.
GCCGGCCATCGCCGAGCACTTCAAGAACCTGCCCGACGCCCAGTTCCTGACCCAGCTTTCGCTGACCATGCCCGGCCTGTTCATCGTGCTGGCCTCGCCGCTGGCCGGATACCTCGCCGACAAATCGGGAGCCAAGCCGGTGCTCGCCGTCTCGGCGGTGATCTATATCCTCGCCGGCTCGTCCGGGCTGTTCCTGGACGGCCTGATCGACATCCTGATCAGCCGGGCGCTGCTGGGCGTTTCGGTGGCGGGCATCCTCAACGGCGCCATCACGCTGATCGGCGGCTGTTACCAGGGCCAGCGGCGCAACCGGATTCTGGGCTGGCAGTCGGCCGCCATGTCCCTGGGAGGCGTGATCTACATCACCGCCGGCGGCTTCCTGGCCGAATTCGGCTGGCGGCTGCCCTTCGCCATCTACGCGGTCCCGGTGATCCTCCTGCCGACCCTGTTCTTCCTGGTGCCCCACGTCCGCGAGCGGCAGGACGCCCAGGCCCGCGAGGCGGCCGGCGATATCCCCTGGAAACTGTTCGGCCTCGCCTACGCCGCCGCCTTCATCGCCATTTTGGCGTACTACGTCATCCCGGTGCAGCTTCCCTTCCTGCTCCGGGAGATCGGCGCGCCCGAGCCCTCGACCGCGGCGCTCACCATCGCCTGCGCCAGCCTGACCTCGGCGGTGATCGCCGCCCTTTACGGCCGCATCCGCCAGACCCTGTCCGGGCGCACGGCGATCACCCTGACCTTCCTGCTGATCGGCGGAGGCCTGACGGCCGTCGGGTCGGCGGACGGGCTGCCGGCGGTGGTCGGCGGCATGATCCTGTCCGGGGCCGGCCTGGGACTGATGTTCCCCGCCCTGGTCGGCCTGATCCTCGAGGACGCGGCCCCTCATATCCGCGGGCGGGCGTCGTCCGGGCTCACCATGGCGGTGTTCCTGGCCCAGTTCCTCTCGCCGGTGGTGATGGCGGCGGTGGCGGGCGGCGGGACGGCGGAGTGGTTCAGCGTCGCGGGCCAGGGCACCCTCGCCGTCGGCGCCGCCCTGGCGGTCTGCCTCGTCTGGATCAGGACCCGCCGGTAGCGCGGGGCATCCAGGATATTCACCACAGAGGCACAGAGACACAGAGATTGAGAAGAGAGGAGTCGACCCTGCTACTCCTCACTGTCTCACTGTCTCTGTGGTTCAAAAAATCGTCATCACCGGGCTTGACCCGGTGATCCACGCTTGGCGGGCGGCGCTACACGTGGATGGCCGGGCCACTTTGCCGGTGGCCCGGCCATGACGCTTTGGCGGTGGCGCGGGGCATCCAGGAAACTCCCCCTCAACCCGGCGGCAGTTCCGAGCCGTCATCCTCATAGGGCTCGCCGCCGAGATCGCGGATCATCTGGCGGATGTCCTCGGCCGCCGCGTCCAGTTCGTCCGGGTCGGTGGACCGGGTCACCAGCGAACAGCCGAACTTGCCGGCCTTGTAGAACGGGTACGATCCGATCTCCGTATCGGGGTGGTCGTCCTGGACCCGGCCCAGCCCCTCGGCGACGGTGCCCTCGGGCAGATAGGCGACGACGGTCCTGGACAGCATCTTGGCGCCGCCCTTCAAATCGCCGGCGATGCCGTCGAACATGGCCCGCATGATCGAGGGCACGCCGGCCATCACATGGACATTGCCCATCCGGAAGCCCGGCGCCTTGGACACCGGATTGTCGATCAGGGCCGAGCCGACGGGCACCTCGGCCATCTTCAGCCGGGCCTCGTTCAGCCGGTCCCTGCCCATGTGCTCCTCGAGCAGCTTCACCGCTTCCGCGCGGCGCTCCAGCTCGGTCCCGAAGGCCTTGGCGACGCAAAGCGCGGTGATGTCGTCGTGGGTCGGGCCGATGCCGCCGGTGGTGAAGACGTAGGTGTACCTCTCCCGCGCCTCGTTGATCGCGGCGATGATGGCGTCCTCGTCGTCCGGGATGACCCGGGCCTCGGCGAGCCGGATGCCCATGCCGGTGAGGCGGGTGGCGAGCCAGTTCAAATTGGCGTCCTCGGTGCGCCCCGACAGCACCTCGTCGCCGATGATCAACACGCATGCCGTGACTGGGGC
>CAZUGT010000294.1:0-6442 GCA_964620095.1 uncultured Rhodospirillaceae bacterium
CGCATCCTCGTCCACACCGGCAAGGTCGAAATCGGCCAGCGGATTTCCACGGCGCTTGCCATGATCGCCGCGGAAGAGCTCGACGTGGATTACGACCGCATCGACATCAAGCGGACCGAGACCGGCATCGACCCCAATGAAGGCTTCACCGCCGGTTCCATGTCGATGATGCATTCGGGCAACGCGGTGCGTCACGCCGCCGCCACCGCGCGGGCGCGGCTTCTGGATATGGCCGCCGACGAACTGGGAGCCGAGCGGGACAGCCTCGAGATCGAAGACGGACTGATCCAGGTGCCCGGCACCAACCGGTCGGTGAGTTTCTGGGAACTGGCCGGCGGCAAGCCCTTCGAGGCCGACGTGGATATCGGCATCCCGGTGAAGGCCCCCGCCGGCCATTCGGTGGTCGGCCGAACCGTTTTGGCCAAGGGCATGACCGAGATCGTGTCGGGCAAAATGGAGTACCTCCATGACCTGCGCCTGCCGGGGATGAAGTTCGGCCGACTGGTCAGGCCGCCCCACTACCGGGCATCTCTCAAATCGTTGGATGCGGGCGCGGTCGAACGCCTGGAAGCGTCCGGTGTCTCGGTGATCCGGAACGGCAGTTTCCTCGCTGTGGCGGCCGACGGCGAGTACGAGGCGGTGAAAGCCGCCGATCGGCTCGCCAATGCCGCCGAGTGGGATATGGGCGACGGGCTGCCGACCCAGGAGCTCTACGAAGCGCTGACCGCCAACGAACGCATCAGCCTGCCGGTCGCCGAAGGCGGCGCCCCGATCGAGGCGCCGGTGCCGGCGCTTGCCGATCCGCCGGCCGGGGCCGCCGCAACCCTCTCGGCCCGCTACGAGAAGCCCTATCACATGCACGGATCCATCGGTCCGTCGGCGGGGTGCGCCGTGTTCGAGGACGGCAAGCTCACCGTCTGGACCCACAATCAGGGCGTCTATCCGCTGCGCGCGGCCATCGCCGAAGCCCTCAGGATGGAACCCGGCGACGTGCACGTCCGGTTCGTGCCGGGCGCCGGCTGTTACGGCCATAACGGCGCCGACGACGCGGCCTTCGATGCGGCGCTCTGCGCCGTCGCCGTGCCGGGCGCGCCGATCCTCTTGAAATGGACCCGGGACGACGAGCACGCGTGGGAGCCCTACGGCAGCGCCATGGTGATGGAGCTGCGGGCAAGCATCGATGGCGACGGCAGGATCATCGACTGGTCCCACGAAAGCTACGGCGACACCTTCATGGGCCGCCCGGCCCCGGGCCGCGCCGGGACGCCCGCCGAGAAACTGGTTTCCACCCATTTCATGGAAGACCCCATCGATTGGCCGGTCCCGCCGCCCACCATGGGGGCGCATGTGGGCATCCACCGGAACCTGGAGCCACTCTACAATTTCCCCGCCCCCCGGCTGGTCAAGAACCTGGTTCGCGGCATGCCGCTCCGGGTGTCGGCGCTCCGCACGCTCGGCGCCTTCGGCAATACGGCCGCCATCGAGGCATTCATGAACGAACTCGCGGAGGCCGCCGGGATCGATCCGGTCACCTTCCGCCTCAATCACCTGGATGACGACCGGGCCAAGGAGTGCATCACCGCGCTCGCCGGCATGATGACCGCCGGCAGGGCGGGAGACGGCGACCGGCTCGGCCAGGGCATCGCCTTCGCCCGCTACAAGAATTCCGCCGCCTATTGCGCCACGGGCGCCGAGGTGGAGATCACCGACGCGGCCGAGGTCAAGCTGACCCGCGCCTGGATCGTCTGTGACGCCGGCGAAGTGGTCGACCCCCACGGGCTGATCGCCCAACTGGAGGGCGGTTACATCCAGGCGGCGAGTTGGACCCTCTATGAGCAGGTGACCTGGGACAAGGACGGGATCACCAGCCGGGACTGGGACAGCTACCCCATCCTCCGCTTCGACAATGTGCCCGAAGTGGAATGCAGGCTAATGGAGCGGCCCGGCATGCCCTTCCTGGGCGCCGGCGAGACGGTCGCCGGGCCGGCGGGAGGCGCCATCGCCAACGCCATCCATGACGCCATCGGCATCCGCTTGCGCCGCATGCCATTCAACCAGGACACCATCCGGGCGGCGGCGCTGGCTTAACCCGCATGTCTCACCAGGGTCATGGTCTGCGCGGCGCTATCGGGCCGACAGAGCAGGAGAGGCGCGCCGCGTGATGCGGTGACATCGGGCAAGCGCCTCGACGCACGCTGTCGGCCCGAGAGCGCCGCCCTTCGGGTCGTGCCCAGGCGCCCGTCCGCGTCGTCGCGGCCCTCAACCGTAGGTGCCGCTACGCTTTTCGGGCCGCTCCTGGCGGCTCGAACGCCTGGACGCGACGCAGGCCGTGACCCTGGCGGGAAATGCGGGTTAGGCTTCGTACACCACGTCGGTAAGGTAGAGCCCGTCGGGCGGCGCTGTGGGACCGCCCCGCCCCCGGTCGCATGCGGCCAGCGCGTCCCGTACATCGTCGGACGTCCATTTCCCTTCCCCCACCAGCTTGAGGGTGCCGGCGATATTTCGCACCTGGCGGTAAAGGAACGACCGTGCCCGGACAGTGATCAGAATTTCGTCCTCGTCCGACCGCACGTCGATCTCGTCCAGGGTCTTCACCGGGCTGTCGGCCTGGCAGTTGGCGGCGCGGAAGGTGGAGAAATCATGTTTGCCGATCAGATGCCGCGCCGCCCTGTTCATGGCCGCCGCATCCAGCGGCTGGGGGATCCACCAGACCTTGCCGGCACGGACCGCGGGCGGCGGGCGGCGGCTGAGGATACGGTAGAGATAGCCCCGCTGGGTGGCCGAGAAGCGGGCGTGGAAATCGTCATCCACCGCCTTGGCCGCCAGCACGACGACCGGGTGGGGTTTGACGTGGAAGTTGAGCGCGTCCCGGACCCGGTCCGGCTCCCAGTCGTCTCGAAGGTCGACGTGCGCCACCTGACCCAGGGCGTGGACCCCGGCGTCGGTGCGCCCGGCGCCCTCCACCAGCCGGCGCTCCCGGGCGAAGGCCTCGACCGCTTCCTCCAGCACTTGCTGGACGGCAATGCCGTTGGCCTGGCGCTGCCAGCCGACAAAGCCACTGCCGTCATACTCCAGGGTGAGTTTGTAGCGCGGCATCGCCCGTTCAATTCCCGCGGCCCAGCCGGGTCCCGGCGGGCACCGGGGTACCCCGGAGGAAATCACCGGTGGACATGGGGGACTTGCCGGCCAACTGGACGCGGGTGGGCGCAATGGATCCCCGCCCGCAGCCGATGGTCAGCGCCTCATCCAGTGTCACCCCGGGCTCGCCCGAGCCGTCCGAGACCACCGCCGACAGGATCTTCAGCCGCGCACCCTCCAGTTCCGTGTAGCCGCCGGGCCAAGGATCGAACGCCCGGAGGCGGCGCTCTATGACCTGGGCGGGTTCCGAAAAGTCGATCCGCGCTTCGGCCCGGTCCAGCTTCCTGGCGTAGGTCACGCCGTCGGCGGGCTGTGGGGTTGCTTCGAGGCCGCCCTCGGCGAGCCTGCCCAATACTTCGACGATCAGCCGCGCGCCCATTGCGGATAAATCGTTGTGCAATGAACCGCCGGTGGCCGCCGGCGTGATGGCGACGCGTTCGGCGAGCAGCATGCCGCCCGTATCCAGTCCCTCATCCATCTGCATGATGGTGACGCCAGTCTCCGTATCGCCCGCCTCGATGGCACGCTGGATGGGAGCCGCTCCCCGCCACCGGGGCAGCAACGAGGCATGGACGTTGAGACAGCCGTGTTTCGGGGCATCCAGAACGGCTTTCGGCAGTATCAAACCGTAGGCAGCCACCACGGCGGCGTCGAGATCGAGGGCCGCGAAATCGGCCTGGGCCGCTTCGCCCTCGAGGGATTTGGGCGTCCGGACCTCGAGGCCCGCCTCGTCCGCCGCTGCATGGACGGCGCATTTCCGTTCATTTTGCCCCCGGCCCGCCGGCCGCGGCGGCCGGCAATAAACGGCGGCAATGTCATGCCCCGCGTCCCGGAGGGCGTGCAGGACGGGTACCGAAAAATCCGGCGATCCCATGAAGGCGATACGTAACGAGGTGGTCATGGGGTGACCATGGGGGCTGCGCGGCCGGCGGCCGGAACTCAGGCGCTCGCCGCCACCTTTTGGCGGCCGCCGGATTTACGCCTCTCCTTCTCCTCCTGTTTCTTGAGTTTCGCGAGCTTACGCAGAATGGTGTCCCGCTTGAGCTTGGAGAGGTAATCGACGAACAGGATGCCGTCCAGGTGATCCATCTCGTGCTGGAGACAGACCGCGAGCAGGCCCTCGGTCTCCATCTCGCGAATCTCGTTCTGCCGATCGAGATAGCGGATGCGGACCTTTTCGGGCCGGGAGACCTCGGCATAGTGCTCGGGCAGGCTGAGACAGCCTTCCTCGTACTCGAACATCTCGTCCGACGCCCAGACGATCTCCGGATTGGCCATCCTAACGGGCAGCCGGTTGTCTTCGTCCTTGGAGACGTCGACAACGATCACCCGCTTCAAAATCCCCACCTGGGGCGCCGACAGGCCCACGCCCGGCGCCAGGTACATGGTCTCCAGCATGTCGTCCATCAACCGGGCGATTTCGGCATCGACCTTTTCAACCGGCCGGCTGATTTTCTTCAGCCGGGGGTCGGGGGCCTTGATTATGTCCAATAGGGCCATTGATTCGCGGACCTGGCGGTTGTTCGGGACCCATCAAGTAGGTCAGCGGGCCCGCCGGGTCAAGATTTCCGGGGCGATCCGGGCGCTTGATTGCATCTCACCGGGGCTTAGGTCAGATTAGCGCATGGACCTCATCACGTTTCTTGCAATCGCTCTCGTGGCGCTGACGGTTGTCTGCGCTGCAATCCTTTTTGGCTTTTGGCGCGCCAGCAAAAAATTGGCGGTCGCCACAAATGAGATCGAAAATCTCAACCAACGTTTGGCAGACCAGGAAATTGCTGCCGAAGAAAAATTAGCCCTATTGGACGAAGCCAAGGAGCAACTGAAGCTTGAGTTCAAAGTTGTCGCCGGTGAACTACTCACCGGCCATAGCAGCACCTTCAAAAAACAAAACAAGGAACAAATTGAAGGGCTGCTGAAACCTCTGCGGGACCGCATTGAGACGTTCAATACGACTCTCGGCGAAGCTCACAAGGAAAACCAGTTGGAGCGGGTCCGTTTGGACGAACACATCAAGAATATGACCCAGACTAGTACCGAGATGCTAAGCGAGACGGCGAATCTGACTCGCGCCCTCAAGGGAGAATCGAAGACCCAGGGAATGTGGGGGGAAATGATCGTCGAAAGAATTCTCGAACAATCCGGCCTGCGTAAGGGCCACGAGTATGCTCGCGAGGAAACTGTCGTCGATGAGGATGGAAAGCGCCTGCGTCCAGACTTTATTGTTCACCTGCCTAACAAGGGTCACGTAATCATCGATTCAAAAGTCTCCCTCACGGCCTACGAGGCTTTCGTCAACGAAGCCGACGAAAATTTTCGCGCCGAACACCTTTCCGCGCACGTCCAATCGGTTCGAACTCACATAAAGTCTCTAAGCGACAAAAAATATCATCATGTCTCCGACTCACCGTTGGACTACGTCATTCTGTTCATGCCCATCGAAGGGGCATTGGCATCGGCACTGGAGGCTGATCCAGGCCTGACAGCAACAGCAGCAGAGAAAAATGTTCCGATTGCAACACCGACCACGCTGATGATCGCACTGCGCACCATTGCAAATATCTGGCAGGTAGAACGGCGCAACCAGAATGCGGAGGAAATTGCCCGGAAGGCTGGGACAATTTACGAGAAGTTCGTCGGCTTCACCGGCGACATGGAATCGATTGGCAAACGGCTTGATCAAGCACGGGTTAGCTATGACGACGCCATCAAGAAACTCTCAACGGGCCGCGGAAATGTCATGCGCCAAGTGGAACAGCTGAAACAACTCGGCGCCAAAACCTCTAAGTCGATTCCCTCGACTCTCCTGGCCGACGTGGATGAGCCGGTGGAGGAAGCCGATGCGGACACCCCGACCTCATCCAACGCCGAGATTCACGAGCTTCCCGTCCGCCGCGACAGCGGCGAATAAGCCCCAAATCGTCATGCCCCGGCGCCGGCCCACCGGACCCGGCAATGACCGGCGAGGGTCGGCCTATTCCATCGGGATCAGATGATACTTGTCGAGGATCGGCTTGGTGACCTCGGGGTCGGAACGTTGCTCGTCCGAGAGGTCGGCCATTTCCTGGAACATGGCGCTCTGCTCACCGGGCGAGAACACCACCAGCATGGTCGCCGCTTCCTTGACCTGCACCTTGTGCGGCACGTTCGGCGGAATATGGACGGTGGTTCCCTTGGTCGCCTCGATGGTCTCGCCGCCCACTTCCCAGGTGGCGCTGCCGTCGACCATGTAGAAGGTCTCGAAATCGTTGCCGTGCATGTGGCGGCGGGACTCGAACCCCGCCGGGCAGATTTCTTCGCAAAT
>CAZUGT010000295.1:0-5133 GCA_964620095.1 uncultured Rhodospirillaceae bacterium
TTCGCCAGGGGTTCCCGCGGGCCGGAAAGCGCCCAAAAAACGCAGAATTGGAATTTAACCAGGCCATCAAATGCCTATAAATGTCCATAAATGCCTATTGCGGCCCGCGCGATCGGGCCTAATTCGAAATTTCCGTTGGAAGAAAATTCCAACCCCGCGTCGGGGCGAAATTCCCGGGCGCTTGCTCCCCGCGACGGGAATCGGGTAAGGGGAAGCCATGGAACCGACGCCGGAACAGCAGGCGGAAATCGACGGCGCCAACGCCACAGGGGCCGCCGGGGCCGGGACCCGCCGGGGCGGGCTGGGAATTCCGGCGGTGCTGTTCTCCCTTCTGGTCATCGCGGTTCTGACCCTCGCCGGGATCGGCGGGCGCTATTGGCTCCACGGCGATTTCGACCTCATTCACGCCCTTCTGATCCTGTTTTTTTCGATCAATCTGTGGATCTGCTATTGGGAAATATGCCTGTTCCTCGAACGGGACCCTATCGAGCGCCGCGCCGAATACTGGCGGAAGCGCCACGAGGAAACCGGCCGGACGCCGGCCATCGAGTTCCTCGCCGGAAAGGTGCCGTTGGCGAAGGCGCTGTCGCCGGCCTCGTGGGCGGATGTCTGGGCCACCTACGCGCAGATCGACGGTTCCTACGCGGACCGGCGCACATACGGCTATATCGCCGACATCGGCAACGGTTTCGTGAACCTGGTCCCGACGCTGGTCCTCTACGCCGCCTTCACCGTCGATTTCCTGCCCGCCCTCGCCGCGGGGATCATCGGCGCCATGCTGTTCTGGCAGCTGACCTACGGGACCGCGCTCTATTGGGTCAGTTTCTTCCTGGCGAAACGGCACACCCGGCTCGGCCGGCGGGATATCTGCATCTACATCTGGGCGCTGAACTCCCCCTGGCTGCTGTTCGCGCTGCTCGGCCTCTACGTCTCCGTCCGCCTGATCGCGGACGGCGACTACGGCGTTCTCGGTCTCGGCTATTGACCGCCGGGCGCGCAGCGGGAGGATTGACCATGCCGGGGCAAGCGGAGGATGCTACGGTCCCCATGGTTCGACTGTTCGGGAAGCCTAGATGACTCCAAGCTCTTTCACGGCGCTGGTCATGGCCCGCAGGTGGCAGGTCATCCTGCTTTCGCTGGCCCTGGTGGCGGTTCTCGCCGCGGGCGCGCAATTCATCGTTCCCGTCGCCGTCGACTTCCGGAACCATTTCAACAAGAACGATCCGCACCTCATCGCGCTCGAAAACCTGGAAGACACCTACGCGATTTCGGATACGGTCCTCGTCGCGGTCGCGCCGAAGACCGGCACCGTTTTCACCCGCGAGGCGCTGTCCGCCGTCGAGCGCCTGACCAAGCGCCTCTGGCAGACGCCCTATGTCACCCGCGTCGATTCGATCACCAATTATTCCCACAGCCGGGCCGTCGGGGACGAGTTGATCGTCAATCCGCTGATCGACGACGCGCGGTCGCTCGGCGACGGCGACCTGAAGCGGGTCGAGAAGATCGCGCTCGGCACCGGGGAGATTGCCGGGCGTCTGGTTTCCCCGGACGGCCGCGTCGCCGCGCTGACCCTCAGCCTGGCTATACCGGACAAGGACCGGCAGGCGGCCAAGGTCAAAACCGTCGATTTTCTGCACGCCGTCGCCCGGGAGGAGAGGGCGAAACATCCGGCGATCGAAATCCACCTCACCGGCGAACTCTTCCTCAACGGTTCGATCCGCGACGCGATCGACGAAGACATGAGCGTGCTGGGGCCGGTCGCGTTCGGGACCATGCTGGTCGTCGCGGCCCTTATGCTGCGCTCGCTCTGGGGGGTCGTGTCCATCGTCATCATGACCGCCGCGGTTCTCCTGTCGGCGCTCGGCTTCGTCGGCTGGACCGGGCTGACGCTTTACGGCGAGAGCGGCGCCGCGCTGTTCGTCCTGATGGCGGTCACGGTCGCCCACGCGGTGCACATAATCGAGGCGGTGCGGGCGGGGCTGCGGCAGGGACTGGATCGAAAGCAGGCGGCGGTCCAGGCCGTGGAGATCAACATCTGGCCCGTTTTCCTCACGTCGCTCACCACCTCGATCGGTTTCCTGAGCCTCAATTTCTCGGAAATGCCGCCGTTCCGCGTCATGGGCAACATCGTGGCGTTCGGTTCCATGTGCGCCTTCGTCTTCGCGGTGACGCTGCTGCCCGCCTTTCTCTCGCTGACGCCCATGCGGCTCCGGCGCGGCCAGGAGGGGAAATCGAACTTGTTCGACGGGTTCGGGCGGTTCGTAGTGGGACATCACCTGGCTCTCCTCGGGTCCGTCTCCGTCCTGGTGGTCGTGCTCGTCGGCGGCATCTGGCGGATTGAACTCAACGAGAATCCCCACGAGCTTCTCGACAAGAGCTACGAATACCGGCGGTCGGCGGATTTCATGAGCCGGGAATTCGGCGGGCTGGAGCCGTTCGAATACTCGCTCAGCGCCGGCAAGGCGGGCGGCGTCACGAACGCCCAGTATCTGCGCAACGTGGATGCGTTCGCCGAGTGGCTCCGTGCCCAGCCGGAAGTCGTCCACGTCTATTCCATCGCCGACGTCATCAAGCGGCTGAACCGGAGCCTGAACGCCGACAAGCAGGAATTCTACAAGGTTCCCGACAGCTCCGATCTCGCCGCGCAATATCTGCTGCTCTACGAGTTCTCGCTGCCGGTGGGCCTCGATCTCAACAACCTCATCAACGTCGAACGGTCCGCCTCGCGCCTCACCGCGATGCTGGGGAGCCTGACGGTCGACGAGAAGATCGGCCTCGACGAGCGCGCGCAGGCATGGCTCCGCAAGAGCGCCCCCGGCATGGAAACCGGCGCCAGCGGCGTCACCATCGTGGGCGCCCATTCGACCGACAGGAATATCCGCAACATGCTGATCGGCACCGTGACCGCGATGGCAATCGTCTCGCTGCTGCTGGTCTTCGTCTTCCGGAGCCTGCGGTTCGGCCTGATCAGCCTGATCCCCAATTTCGTCCCGGCGGCCATGGCGATGGGCCTGTGGGGGTACGCGGTCAAGGAAGTCGGGGTCGCCGCGTCGGTGGTTACGGCGCTCGCGTTCGGGATCATCGTCGACGACACGATTCACTTCATGACCAAGTACCTGAGGGGCCGGAAGCGAGGGCTGCTGCCGTCGGAATCCGTGCAGCTGGCGTTCGGAACGGCGGGCAAGGCGCTGCTGGCGACGACCATCATATTCGCCCTCGGGTTCCTGGTTTTCGGCGCGTCGGGCATAGCGAGCAACCGGACCCTCGGCATGCTGATGGGCATGACGGTCATCATCGCCCTGGTGGCGGACTTCCTGTTGCTGCCGCCGCTGCTGATGGCGCTGGACAAGACCAGGGAAACCACCGCCCAGATCAGGGAGCGGCTGCGGCGCGCCGCCGGATAGACCCGGCGGCCAAGGTCAGGGCGAGGGGGGCGGACGTTCGTGGATGCCCCGCGCTACCGCCAAAGCGTCATGGCCGGGCCCACTGGATCGGCTTTGCCGGGCCAGCCGGCAAAGTGGCCCGGCCATCCACGTGTAGCGCCCCCAAAGCGTGGATGCCCGCGTCAAGCACGGGCATGACGGCTTGGGTTGTGTCGTATATCCACTCGTCTTAACCCCGCTTTATGCGGGGTATCCATGGGGGGGGCGCCGCCCGAAGCCGGCGTTGGGCGGAGAGGGTCAGGACGAGGGGGGAAATTCGTGCCGCTGCTCGGCGAGCCGGAACTTGATTTTGTTGCTGGGCGACTGCGAGGGCAGCGCATCCATCGGCATCCGCTCGAAGGGCTGGGCCAGCTCGATCTTGAAGTAATGGGTGAGCATCAGCAGGTTGATCACGATGTGCAAGTCGGCCCAGTGGGTCCCGAGACACGAGTGCGTGCCCAGCCCGTAGGGCGCGTAGCCCCTGCCAAGGTGCTCGTTTCGCGGCGGCGCGTAGCGGTCGATGTCGAACGTCCACGGATCGGGAAACGCCTCTTCCGAGTAGTGCGCGGCCGTCTGCGCGATCATGAGCTGCGACCCGACCGGCAGTTCGTAACCCTCCACCACGCACGAGTTCATCACCGTGCGCATGGACATGGGCACGATCGGCGACATCCGCAGGGTTTCCATCAGCACCCGGTGGGTCACGTCGATCCGCTCCCGCGTGAAGTCCTCCTCGGTGGGATCGCCCCCGGCCCACAGCGCATCCGCTTCGGCCGTGACCCGCTCGTACAATTCGGGATCCTGCAGCAGCCAGTAAAGGGCGAAGCCGGTCTGATCGCCCATGTACATGGCGGTCATCAGGATCGCCCCGAGCGGCAGCGGCAGGTCCGTCTCGGGCAGGAATTGGGGATCGGACGAGTGCAAGGACAGATACGCGTCCACCACGTCCTGATGCATCCCGGCCTTCTGCCCGGCCGAATGCGTCCTTTGCATGCGGTCGATGATCCGTTGGGTGACCCTCGCCCGGCGGCGCATGGACGGGGTATTGAGCATGAAGCGGGGCATCGTCTTGACGATGCCGACGTTGAGCACCCGCACCTTGTATTCGAGCGCATCGATAATTTCGTCCTGGGTGTCGATGTTGGCCAGGAGCGGCGAGGACTGCGCGTTCAGGAACGGCCGCAGCATTTCCTGCGCCGGCATTTCGGCGCCGACGTCCCAGGTCGCCATGTGCGTGCGGGCCAACTCGTAGACATCGTCCAGGCGCCTGGTCAAAGTCTTGCGGGAGTAGGCGGTATGCAGCGATTTGCGAAAGCGAAAGTGATCGGCGCCGTCGGTCGAGTGAACCGAGCGCGACACGCCATACGCCTTGTCGACGCCCTCGAAGTACTCCTTCGACCGCAGGAACACCCGCCCCATGCGATGGGCCCATTCATTCGTCTTCAACCCCGCCAGAACGATTATGTTCGGGCGGAACGGGAGCCGAACCTTGAAAACCGGACCGTACTTTTCGGCCAAAATGGCGAACGCCGCCGGCAGCCTGCCCTCCCGCAGCTCGCGGTTGAACACGAGATCGCGCAGGGACACGGCCGGTATCTTCTTGGTCAGCGTCGGGCGCCGGAGCAGCGGGCTGGCGATGTTGTGCTCGACCGCGGCGGCGATGGACCGGGCGATCAGGTCCATCCGGCAGATCTGGGCGATGCGCGCTTCC
>CAZUGT010000296.1:0-12484 GCA_964620095.1 uncultured Rhodospirillaceae bacterium
TCAGGCTGTTCAAACGGTGTGGGTGCCACAAAGGGATATCTTGCCTTCGCCTTTGTACCCACCGCACTATCGTTTCGGATAAAGCGTTCTCCGTCATCGGGCCGGACATGGTGAGACCAGTTCGGGATGCCCCCAGTGGCCTTTTGAATGAATAGGCGTTCTTGTTGGCTTCGAATGCATTCATCGTAAATCTGGTCGGGATTCCAACCGTCAAGCAGGTCCGTCAACAGCTCCTTCTCAACGTCCTCATGCTCGTCCTTACCGGCCAGGTTATCGAGTTCAAGGGGGTCTGTGGATTGATCGAACAGCATATTCTGATGACCGTGTGTGTAGATCAGTTTCATGTCGTCGCGACGGATCATGCGGCAAGGCGCAATAACACCTTCTCCCGTGTATTCCGAGATAACAGTGTTGTCCCAGCCGTCGTCGTTTCCGGACAACAGTTCAACAAATGAATTGCCGTCCAGGGGTGACACGGGATCAGGAGCGTTGCCGTCGGTGGCCCAATCCATGAAGCTCGGCAATAAATCTACCAGGGAGACGTTTTGGGAGCTGCGGTCGGTTTGATTTTCGCCCGGTACGCTAACGATATACGGGACCCGAACCGAGTTTTCAAAGAAGGCCTGCTTGAACCACATGCCGCGCTCGCCCAGCATTTCTCCGTGGTCTGCCGTTAGGACGATGATGGTATTTTCATTGAGGCCAGTTTCCGTGAGCGCAGACATTAGGCGGCCAACCTTATCATCGATGTAACTCGTCATGCCGTAGTACGCGTGGCGGGCGTTCCGGACATGCTCTTCCTCGATGGTCAGAAGATCCATCGCGTGGCCGTAGTAGAGCCATTTGCTAAATTCATCCAGATCATCCACCGGGATAGGATCGACCTTCGGCATGTCGATCTCATCATGGTCATATAAATCCCAGTGTTTTTGTTCGGTAATGAACGGCGAGTGCGGGTGGGTGAAAGACACCCACAACAAGAACGGATTCTCGTCGTGGTTGCGCGCGAGGTCATATACCTTCTGAATCCCTGCGAACTCGACCTCGTCGTCATAGTCAATTTGAAGGCTTCGGACACAGGTTCCTGCTTCGACCACAGCGCGTGGATTAATGCCCGTCGGGCGGTATCTCTCTCCCAATATCCAATCTGGAGTCCAGGCAAAATTGGACGGATAGATGTCCGTCGTAATTCGCTCACTAAATCCGTGAACCTGGTCGGGTCCAATAAAATGCATCTTGCCACACAGAACCGTGTGATAGCCCACCGTTCGTAGGTAGTGCGCCAATGATGGAACCGAGGCCGGCATTTCAATCGCATTGTCCCAAGCCGCGATTGAATTGGCATATCGACCAGCCATCATTGATACACGCGAAGGGACACAAAGGGGAAAATTGCAGTAACCGTTTTCGAAGACCGTCCCATTTTCAGCCAGAGCATCTATGTGAGGTGCTTTGACCATCTCGTGACCATAGGCGGGCAGCACTTCCGGCGTTAACTGGTCGGCTTGAATAACGAGAATATTGGGTCGTGAAGAGGGCGGTTTTTTCGACACAGGAACCTCCCACCATGTCGGAATATCTGGTTTGGCGACTGACGTCTGCTACGGACTATCAGTTTCTGTCCGGCCAACGAAAAAATTGGGAGGGCGCCGGATTGGAAGCGTCCCCCCCAGAGACGACACTACTTGATTGTCATACCCAAGCGTTCGGTCACTTCCTTGAACGTTTCGTATTGATTTTTGACAAACGCTTTTGTGTCCGTTGGGTTAAGGATAGATGGCACGGAGCCCAGACCTTGTGTCATCTTATTCCAAGCGGCGTTCTTGTCCAGTTGCTGAAGAATGCCGGTCCACTTGTTCACAACTTCATCAGGAAGACCCTTCGGGCCCCAGAGTCCGCTCCAGCCAACAACGACCTCGAGATTCGGATGACCGAGCTCGCGGAAGGTCGGCACATCGGGAATGGCTGTAAAACGATCGGGAGTCGTTACCGCAAGAGCCCTCAATCTGTTTGACTGAATGTTGCCAATGACGCCGGAAAGGTTCTGGAAGAAGATATCGGTGTGCCCACCAACCACTGCGGCAGCAGCTTTTCCGCCGCCTTTGTAGGGAATGTGGGTTAGCGCCTTTTGGTCAACACCCAACTCGTCGAGCATGATCACGACGGCGACATGAAGAAGTGTGCCCACGCCGGCTGACGCATAGGTCAGTTTCTTGCCATCTTTGATGGCCTTTTTTAGATCGTCAAAACTCTTGTATGGCGACTTTCCGTTCACCGTCAATACGAAGGGATTCTTCTCAAGCAAGCCGAGAAAAGTGTAGTCATCCCACTTGTACGGTATTTTGCGGTTGATCGCAGGCACGGCAGCCTGCGAACCCACACGCGCCAACAATAGCGTGTGACCGTCTTTCTTCGAGCGGACAACAAAATTAGAGCCCACGACTCCGCCGGCGCCGGTCCGGTTGACGACAACGATGCTCTTCCCAAGCAGTCCGCTGGCGTTAGATGAAAGAATTCTGGCAGCGAGATCCGCGGCGCCGCCGGGACCATAGGGTGAAACAAGCGTGACCGATTTAGACGGATATTGAGCTGCTGCCGGATTCCCGGAGACGACTCCTGCAACCGCCAAAGCGGCGGCGGCAATTGCTACAGAACGTAAAAACCTCATGTGATTCCTCCTGGGATCCGAGATCCCAAATTCAAAACGAAATGACATTTTTATTGACTTGTCGGCCAATTAATTACATATTTGCTTACAGTAAGCAAATAAAAAATTGATCGGAAATTCGTTGAGTACCGAATCTTTTGACAGTGTGGGAACCGAGCAATCGGAGAGATCCCGCGCCGACTTGGGTAGAGCCAATCGTCGGGCGGTCTTTGCTTCAATCGTTTTTAACGACTCAATTTCACGAACCGAAATTAGCACCGAAACCGGTCTGACCAATGCCGCTGTATCCAGAATTACGAGAGATCTGATTGACGCGGGATTGGTGATAGAAAGCGGAGCAAAACCAGACTCGACCAAACCGGGACGAAGATTTGTTGGGCTTCAGGCCAACCCCACCGGCGGTTATGTATTTGGCGTAGGCATTAACGCCTTTCAACAGTTTGTAACAGTCTCTGATCAGCGAAATCGCCCAATCATGAGGGAGGAGTTGAGACTCAGCCGGCTTGATGAACCCACTCTTGTTCTCGACGCGGTCGCCGAGAAAATTCAAGAAATGAAGACAAACCTACGGGTTCCGGAGGAGCGGATCTTTGGTGGCAGCGTAGCCATTACCGGAGCTGTAGACCCAACAAGCGGCGTGCTTTTGAATTCGCCTGCCTTCGGTTGGGCGGATGTGAGGGTGGGCCCATATTTGGCCGATTTACTTGATATGCCCATCCATGTCGAGAATGTTCCGAATGCACTGAACCTCGCCGAGTCGTGGTTTGGGATTGGCCGTAAATATAGTGATGTACTACTGCTAAACGCCTCTCTCGGAATAGGCAGCAGCCTGCTCACCAATAACAATCTCGCCCGGGGGAAGAACTTTGCAACTGGCCTCGTTGGTGGTGTCCGGCTGAGAGAGTTGGGCCCCGATAGTGACTTTGGTGAGCGTGGATTGCTCGACGAAATCGCCGGTGGCTGGTCGATTCTTAACCAGGTGTATCCGAACCAGAAAATCGTATTGCAAGAGGCTGCTCGCTGCCTTCAACGGTTGTTGGAAGCTGCCGAGGAAGGCGATACATCGATAAATCAGATTTTTTTCCGGGCTGGCCGCGCGTTAGGAGCAGCGATCGATATGATCGGCGGCTTGATTTGCCCTCAAGCAGTCATCTTGTCTGGACCATTGGCTCGTTCGAAGAGCTACGTCGCGGGGGTTACGGTAGCAATAAATGAGTACCGGGATTTTGAGAACCGCGTCAATTTTTTGGTTAGCGACATGACCTTTCAGACTGCCGCACGTTGGTTGGCCATAAACGAGTTCCTAGTCAACAGAGATATAGATATCACGAAACTAAAAATGTTGGAGGCGGCGTAATGTCCGGGGCCAAACGCGAGCTAATATTGGGGTGCAGCGCGATTGTGCTGGCCGCCATTACATTTTTCATGATCATCCCCGCCGGCGTCGATCGGCCATCGGATATCGAGATTGCCGCTCTGGCGCCTAGTTTCTGGCCACAGATAATTGTCGCCGCAGTGGCTCTGATGGGCGCGATACTGGCCCTTCAGAGCTATCGCTCCTTGAGGAGCGGCGAGGCGCCAACGTCTGACAACTCAACAGAGGATGAAGAGGACTATGAAATCGACCTGCCGTTCGGGCAGTTGATCAGGCGTGTCGTAACTTTTGTTGTCGGGCTGTTTGTTTTCTTTTTTCTGCTTGAGATAGGCGGGCTCGTAGTGACGTCTATGGTGGCCCTGGTGGCGACCATCCTATTTACCGGCGAACGGCGACCGGTGATCATCCTAAGCATCTCGATCCTACTGCCGATAATCTTATTTGCTTTTTTTGTCTTTGTGGCGAACGTGCCAATTCCAATGGGAATGTTCGAGGGCTTGATCTAGTCGGGGAGGCAATAAGTGTTTGAAACCATCGGCGAATCGTTCGCCCTGTTCCTTAGTTTTCAGAACATATCGGTAATATTCATAGGTGTTTTGATCGGAACCGTGATCGGCGCGATTCCTGGCATGACGACGCCCATGGGAGTGGCATTGGTTCTGCCATTCACATTTTCCATGGAGCCGGTGACCGGCATACTTCTGCTCCTGGGGGTCTATAAAGGTGGGCTATACGGGGGCTCCATCACCGCCATTCTGATCAAGGCTCCTGGTACGCCAGCAGCGTCGTGCACACTCTTGGACGGCTTCCCCATGGCTCAAAAGGGCCAGGCGAAACGGGCCCTCGATATGGCTCTCTATGCGTCATGTATTGCCGATTTCATCTCAAATATCGCGCTGATCCTATTCGCAGGATTTCTCGCCAGTTTTGCTCTTAGATTCGGACCGCCGGAATTCTTTACGCTGATTGTTTTTGCCCTAACGATTATCGCCGGGGTAGCCGGAGAAAATCTGACGAAAGGAATCATGGCAGCTTGCTTGGGGCTGATACTTGCCACTATCGGGTTGGATGCCGTGTACGGGACCAACCGATTTGTTTTTGACGCTCCTGATTTGATGGCAGGATTAAACTTCATCCCGGTGCTGATTGGGCTTTTTGCACTTCCCGAGATCATCAATCACTATGCAAAGCAGACGATAGGCAACGCATCTGCCAGCGCGCTCTCAGGTCAGGGAGCGACGTTCGCAGATTTTAAACGATGCCTAAAATCTATTCTCCGGGGTAGCATAATTGGCGTCGTTCTAGGTGCGATCCCTGGAATTGGTGGTGCGCCTTCCGCGTTCCTCTCCTACAGCGAGGCTCGTCGAACCTCCAAGAATCCTGAGAACTTCGGCAAGGGCGAAGTCGAAGGCGTTGCGGCCGCAGAAGCGGGAAATAACGGCGTTGCCGGAGCTACAATGATCCCCCTATTGGCATTGGGCGTACCTGGTGATGTTATCACGGCCGTAATTCTTGGCGCATTTATGATCCACGGCCTGCGTCCCGGCCCGATCATGTTCGAGCAGAATATCGTTCTGATCCAAGCGATATTTATTGGGATTCTTTTGAGCTCGGCGTACCTGTTCGTAATCGGCAAATTGTCTATCCGAGCTATTAGCCGAATAGCCGAGGTGCCGAATAACCTACTCTATCCGATTGTGTTAATCCTATGTGTATTCGGCGCGTATGCGGTCAATAACACTTTGTTTGACGTGCTGGTCATGATTGTGATGGGCACCGTTGGCTGGGTGATGTTAAGACTGGGCATACCAGCGGCGCCATTTCTGATCGCGTTTATTCTGGGTCCGCTGCTGGAAGATAGTTTCCGCCAGTCGCTCTTAACATCCGAAGGCGATTTCTCGATATTTTTCCGAAGTGGAATTAACTGGTTCTTCTGGACCTTGACGGCGCTGTCCATTTTCTTCCTCATTCAGAATCAGTTGAAGGCCCGGACAGCCGATTCAATTCCGCTAGACTAATTTGCTTCCCAGGAATTTCGGCCCTTGGGCACTCCGCTCGCGCCCAGGGGCCATTTTATTTGGGAATGGCATACAAGCTTTCGACGCAATGGTTTCCATATGTCCCAACATCCATATGTCCCAACATATGACCCCCTGGTAACGAGCGTGCCTGGGCATGGGCAGAATTATGCACCGACTTACTGGGTTGCCGATGCCGGGGATACCACTCAGGACGATGGTCCGATTGAAACGGATATTTCCGTCGATGTTGCAATTATTGGATCTGGGTTTACTGGGCTGGCGACGGCAATCTTTCTGGCGCAACAGCACGGAATTAGGGCCCACGTCCTCGAGGCGAATTCTGTCAGCTGGGGATGCACTAGCCGAAACGGCGGGCAGGCACAGAATGCCTCCGGACGACTAAAGCGGTCTCAATGGATAAAGCTATGGGGCCGCGAAACAGCTCTCGCGCTGCATCAGGAGATTGAGGACGGATTCGAGACGTTCAAAGAACTCATGAATGGCATCGATTGTGATGCCGTGCCGGGCGGACACCTCTATGTCGCTCATCAGGCCAAGGTCATGTCAATATTGGCGGCCGAGATTAAGCTCATGCGGGATGTTTTCGGCTACAAATGTCGGTTGATCAGCGAGCAGGAGCTTAAATCCGACTACCTCAACGAAGTGGAAGCCCACGGTGCCTTGTGGGAACCGGAGGGAATTGGGATTCATCCGGTCAAATTAGCCCATGGATATATCAGGAAAGCGCGTGCAGCGGGGGTAAAAATTCACCCTGCTAGCCCTGTGGTCGAATGGGAAACCCGTAACGGCCGGCATTTTCTTCGCACACCGGGAGGGGTTGTCTCCGCAAGTTCAGTGGGCGTCGCCACTGGTGGATACACTGGACAAAAACTGCATAGGAGCCTCCGCAATAAGATCATGCCCGTTTTGTCGAACAACATGGTCACGCGCCCATTGAGCGGGAGTGAGATCGAGGCCTGTAATTTTAAGACCAGGCTGATCATCACCGATACTCGAATCCTCCGCCATTACTATCGGTTGCTGCCTGACAACAGGGTTCAAATCGGTAGCCGGAGCGCCATCACCGGTGCGGATGCCCCAAATCCCAAACATCAAGACCGCTTGGTCTCCCATATGGTGCGCAAATTCCCGGCGCTTGAGGGTATCGATATCGACTACTACTGGTGGGGGTGGGTCGATGTAAGCCACGACATGATGCCACGCATATATCAGCCCGACCAAAATGAACAAGCGTTTTACGCAATGGGGTACGGGGGAAATGGTGTCATGTATTCCGCGCAAGCGGGCAAGCGGATGGCTGAACGGATTGCCGGAAAACCGGTGCCTGATCATCTACCTTTCTTTGATTCGCCTCTACCCAGCGAAATCTTTGCGCCCTTCAGACGGATCGGACAGCGCTTTCTATACCAATGGTACCACTTAAAGGATGAAGTACTATGACCAGGGAGCTAGGAGATTTACGCTACACATTCGCGGTAATCGCAGACACCCACCTAAACCAAGGTGAAGACGAATGTAACTCACCTTTTGAAGTAAACCGGCTGGCGAACGCGCGCCTGCGGTACGTTGTCGATGATCTGAATTCAAGGGATGTCGAGTTTGTCATCCATCTCGGTGATATAGTTCATCCGGTTCCCGCGGTTCCGAATCTCTATGAGCGGGCGACAGCTTGCTTCAAAGAGCAGATCGCAAATTTAGAACACAAGCTCTATTACGTTCCGGGTAACCACGATGTCGGCGATAAGCCGTTCGGTGCCGCGCCCGTTGGAACAGTAAGAGACGAATATCTCGAACTTTGGCGGGAACATTTCGGGGAACAATATTATTCGTTTGTCCATGATGACTGCGTGTTCATCGTCATCAATGCCCAGACTATCAACACGGGCCTGAAGACCGAGCAGGAACAGCGGGATTGGCTAGAAGGCCTCCTGGAACAGCACAGCGGCCAACGGATATTTCTCTCGACCCATTATCCCCCTTACATGACCTATCAGGATGAGGCCGAGCACTACGACAATATCGCCGAGCCTGGCCGCACTTGGTTGCTGGAACTTTTGAACCGCCACAATGTCGAGGCTTTGTTCGCCGGTCATGTTCACAATTTCTGGTACCACCGGCACGGATCGACCGATTTCTACCTATTGCCATCCACGGCCTTTGTGCGGCAGGACTATAGTGAAATGTACCGCATCGACGCGGGTGCCGAGGCGGGGCGGAATGATGCGCCGAAACTGGGCTATATCCTGGTGCACGTTCATGAAAACGGCCATGTGTGTGAACCGGTCAGGACATTGGGCCATCAAATGTCCCCTTCCGATTCGCCCAAAAATGAAGCGGAAGTCATCCGGCCCATCCATCCGGCCCTGAATGACCGTGCTCATTTCGGTTTCGACATGCGCCAGGAATGGCTCGACATAACGCAAATACCGCCAAGCGGCGGCTTGGATGAGTTCGACCGGAAGCCTGTGAGAAATGACTATCCGGTCATGGCCTTGTGGGAAATGGGGGTCAGGCAACTCAGAATACCGGTCATGGATCTAGCCGAGGAAAGCAACCGGGATCGGTTGAAGGCTCTCAGGGATCACGGCCTCCGGTTTACCGTATTTGCATTTGGAGAACACGTGGAGCAGGCGTGGAAAAATATCGCCGCGTCGGCGGATATTATTGACGCTTTGGAAATCGTTACGAGCTTCGACGCTTTCCGGGAAACACTTGATGAGATTGCGACGCTAACGCCCAAATTGGAGTTGCCGGTGTACTATTCCAAACTCCGGAGCAAGGCGGACCTTCAGTCCGATGGTGAAGTCTATTATCATTTTATCACTCACGGGTTCACTACTGCGGAACAGGATCAGATTGAGGAAGTGACAAAGCACCCACTGGTCCAAGGCGCTGTATTTCGGATTTCGCCCACGGCGTGCCCCTGGGACGAAATCGAAGCCGCGAATGAGATTTGCAAGAACCTGGGCATCCGGGGGTCCATGCACTTGCAGATGGGCACGACCAGCCCCGCGGAAGCGCAGGAAGATGAAGAAAGGGCGACCGTCAGGATTGCTGAAGCACTCGCTGCCTCGTTGCTGTCTGAAACGCTCACCGTCTATTCAGACACTTTTGCGGATTTTGACCGGGGGTATTTCCCCCGCCTCGGTGTAGTGGACCGGCGCTTCAACCCCAGAATAGGGCATGGCGTCGTCCGGACCCTTTATGGGATCATCAATCACGCGGATGATCCCGTGACCGCCGCTGGTATCCACCGGCAGGAGGAATCCATCCAAATTTCGCTGTCGGCGGCGAAGACGTCATATCTCGTTGTCTGCCCGTCGGCGCCGTCCAATACCATTTCTCTGCCGGGAACCGCTTCAGAAACCCTCAACGGCAACGTTGCCGTCTTGGATTGCCGGACTGGCAGAATTTCAAAAGACGGCCTGTCCGTGGCAAAAAATGGCGATCAACTCAAATTTAGCCAGCCTATTTCCTCACCGGTCGTGCTGTTGGCTTCCTGACAACATTATCGAATTTGGAGACTAATTTGACACAAGAACACCAGGCGATTCTGGCTGTGCTAAGCGACTATTTCGACGTTCTGTATAAAGGTGACGTTTCAAAAGTAGATAATGTCTTTTCACCTAACTCCCATGTCTACTCCGTCGCCAACGGTGCATTGGTGGGCCTGGCAGGACTCGAA
This sequence comes from uncultured Rhodospirillaceae bacterium, assembly GCA_964620095.1. GTDB lineage: Bacteria > Pseudomonadota > Alphaproteobacteria > Rhodospirillales > UBA2165 > JAJDXO01. The sequence continues at coordinate 9,771 of CAZUGT010000296.1, forward strand.
CCTGCACCCAGACCGTTATGAGCGGCCGGCTCTAACCAATTGAGCTACAGGCCCCACCGAGGTGGCAGAACTTATACCAAGCGCGCCCGGCCGAATACAGATGTGGATTTGCATGCATTATCGGCAAATCGGCGGCGCCGTCACCGGATCATCGTCTCCGGCAAGAGCAGCGCGATTTTGGGAAAGAGAATAAGCAGCGCCGTGCACACCAGCATGGCCCCCCAGAAGGGGATGACGCCCCTGAAGATTTCCCCCATGGGAACCCCCTCGGCGATCCCCTTCACGACGAACACGTTCAGGCCCAGGGGCGGGCTGATCAGGCTCATCTCCAGCACGACCACCAACAGCACGCCGAACCAGATGGGATCGAAGCCCATATCGACGATCATCGGGAAAACGATGGGGATGGTCAGCACCATGATGGCGAACCCTTCGAGGAAGGTGCCGAGCACGATATAGCCGAGGATGATCATGATCAGGACGGTGGTCGGCGCGAGGTTCAGCCCTCCCACCATCTGCGCCAGATCGGAAGGCAGCTGGGTCACGGCGAGGAACGGGTTGAAGATGAAGGCGCCGATCAGGATCAGGTAGACCATGGCGAAGGTCTTGATGGTTTCCAGCACGCAGAACTTGATCGCCTCCAGATTGGCCCGGCCGCGCACCACCATCAGCATGAAGGTAAAGAACGCGCCGACGGCCGCCGCTTCCACCGGCGTAAACACGCCGAGGTAGATTCCGCCGAGCACGACGATGACGATGACCATCAGCGCCGAGGCGCTGCCGACCGAAGCCATCCGTTCCCGCCAGGATTGGCGGTCGGCCCGCGGCCCGATGGCCGGGTTGAAGCGGGTCAGTATGTAGATGGTCACCATGAACAGGACGGTGAGCAGAATGCCCGGCAGCACGCCGGCCAAAAACAATTGCCCGATGGATTCCTCGGTCAGCAGGGCGTAGATGATGAACCCGGTGCTCGGCGGGATGAGGATACCGAGGGTGCCGCCGGCGGCCACACAGCCGGTGGCCAGCCTCGGGTGATACTCATAGCGCTTCATTTCGGGGAGCGAGACCCGTCCCATGGTGACGGCGGAGGCGAGGCTGGAGCCCGACACCGCCGCGAAGCCCGCGCAGCCGACGATGGTCGCGGACGCCAGGCCGCCCGGCCAATGGCCGACCAGCGATCGGGCCATGTCATAAAGCTCGCGGCTCATGCCGGACACCATGGCGAAATTCCCCATCAGCACGAACAGCGCGATGATACTGAGATCGTAATTGTAGGAAATCTCGAACGGGATGGTGCCGAGAAGCGCCAGAGTGGCGTCGACGCCGTTGAGCCACAAATAGCCGAAGGTGCCGGCGAGCCCCAGCGCGATGCCGATAGGAAACCGCATGAAGATGAGGACGAACAGGACCCCGAGGGTATAGAGGCCGATAGCGGTAGCGCTCACGTCACGCTCCGCCGGGCGTGTCGGGCTTCTCCTCGGCGGGGAAGAATATCCTTAAGATCATGACGAAGGCGAACAGCGCCGCGCCGAAAGCGAGGATGTAATAGAACGGATAGAACGGGATCAGCACCAGTTGGGAGGCTTCGTTGAACTCCCGCACATCGCCGGACTGCTCCAGTGTTCGCCACGCGATGACCAGAAAGAACAAGCTGCCCGCTAGGCTGATGACGCGGTTGAGCAGGCCCTGAACGCCCCGTCCCATCTTGTTGTAGAAGATGTCGATGGCGACGTGCCCGTTGTGAAAGCCGCAATAGGCAAGCCCCAGAAACACCATCACCAGCACGGCGAAGTGGGTGATGTCGAAGACGCCGGTGATCGGGCTATTGAAAAAATATCGTCCGGCCACGTCGGCTGTGGTCAGCAGCATCAAGGCGACGAGGATGATTCCCGCGATGTATGCCGCCGCCGTAACGGCCAGCCGAGTGGCGCGGACGAGCATGGTATTTCGATCGCCTATGACGACTTGCCGGTATAGTCGGCGACCATCTGGCCGTAGGGCAGGCCCTGGCCCTCGAAGTCCTTGATCCACTGGGTCTTGGCGGCCTGGAGCCGTTCAACCCATTTCGCCTTCTCGGCGTCGGTCAACTTGGTGATCGACGTGTCGGGCCGGTCGGTAATGGTCTTGATGCCGCCGGCGCGGGCGCGTTCATAGGACCGGGCGCCGATCAGGCTGAACTCGGGACCGCTGTTCTTGTCGATCACCGCCTTCTGCGCCGGGCTGAGCTTGTCGTAGGCGGCCCGGTTCATGGCGATGATCTGCGGCGAGTAGCCCATGGGCAGATCGACGATGTAGTGTTTCACCACCTCGGCGAGCTTGAAGCTCCTGACCGTGGAAATGCCGACGATGGCGCCGTCGACCACGCCCTTTTCGAGCGCGCCGTAGGTCTGCGGCATGGGCATGGCGACCGGGATCGCCCCCAGCGCCTTGATGATCGCGGCCTGGTTGCGGGACGGGGTCCGCAGCTTCAGCCCCTTGAGGTCATCGGGCGTGCGGACCACCTTGTTGGTCATGACCACCGGCACGTCGGTGCCCCAGAGGCCCAGCAGCTTCACCCGCTTGTAGTCGTCGGCGATGTGCTTGTCGTAAATCCGCCACATGGCCTTGGTGGCTTCGACGGAGTTCGCGTACTGAAGCGGAATCTCCATCACCAGGGTGCGCGGGAACAAAGTCGAGGTGTAGCCCGGAAGATGGAACTCGATGTCGGCGATGCC
>CAZUGT010000297.1:0-16155 GCA_964620095.1 uncultured Rhodospirillaceae bacterium
CGGCGAGACCCACGAGGGCGAGATGGTGATCGGCGCCGACGGGATCGGCTCGACGCTGCGCGCACGGATGCTCGGCGACGGCGGGCCGCTCCCCAACGGCTACGTGGCCCACCGGACCATCATCCCGATGGAGGAGTTGCAGGCGGATGTTCCGGCCGATGTGGTGGTGCTGTGGGGCGGCCCCGGCTTTCACATCGTTACCTATCCGCTGCGGCACGGGGCGCTGTTCAACATCGTCGCCGTCTTCCGGTCGGCCAACGAGGCCCCCCGGGGCGATGTGGAAGCCTACCGGGCGGAGTTGCAGCAGACCTATTCGGGCGCCCACCAATGCCTTCGCGATTTGATCCGGGTGATGGATTTGGAGCGCCGTTTCGTCGTCGGCGACCGTCACCCGGTCCGCAAGTGGCATGACGGGCGGGTCTGCCTGCTGGGCGATGCCGCGCACCCGACCCTGCAGACCTTGGCGCAAGGCGCCTGCATGGCCATCGAGGACGGGCTTCATCTGGCGGGATTGATCGGCCGGGGAGGCGGTCACGAGGAGGTCTTCGCCGCCTTCGCCGCCGACCGGGTGGTCCGCACGGCGCGCGTCACCCTGGAGAGCCGGGCGATCTGGGAAAACTATCATGGCGACGGCGTCGAGCGGGAAGTCGCCTTCCAGCAATTCCGCGAGCGCTCGGTCGAGGACAGCTACCGCTGTCTCGCCTGGCTCTATGACGGGTTCGCCTTCGCCGATTGATCAGGGGCGCTAAACCACCTGTCCCAGGATAATCCCGCCGAACAGCAGCCAGCCGAACAGCCGGTTGGACTTGAACTTGCGGAGGCAGTCGTGGGGATCGTCGAGCTTGACGTCCCGGGACTGCCAGGCCAACTGCAGCGCGCCCAGGGCGAGCGCCGCCCAGAACGGCCAGGCGAGCCCGGCCAGCCACCCGGAAACGCCGATCAGCGCGATGGCGGCGGCGTGGAAGATCCACAGCCACGGCCGGGTCCCGCCCCATAGAAGGACGGCGGTGGACTTCACCCCGATCAGCGCGTCGTCTTCCTTGTCCTGGTGGGCATAGATGGTGTCGTAGCCCAGGGTCCAGAAGAACCCGGCCGCATAGAGAACCAGGGCGGGCGTCTGGATGTCGCCGCGCACCGCCGCCCAGCCCAGCAGCGCCCCCCAGTTGAACGTCAGGCCGAGCACGGCCTGGGGCCAGTGGGTGAAACGCTTGAACAGCGGGTAGGTGAACACCAGCACCAGGGACGCGGCCCCGACCCCGACGGCGAACAGGTTGAACTGCAGCAGAATGACGAGGCCCAGAAGACACAGCACCCCCATCCAGATTACCGCCTGCCCGACGGTCATCTGGGCCGACGGCAGGGGCCGGTCGGCGGTGCGCGCCACCTGTCCATCGTAATGGCGGTCGGTGATGTCGTTGAAGCAGCAGCCCGCGCCCCGCATGATCATGGCGCCGAGGCCGAACAGGACGACGAGCCACAATGACGGCCAGCCCGGTGTCGCCAGCGCGATGGACCACCAGCAGGGAAACAGCAGCAGCCAGGTGCCGATGGGCCGGTCGAACCTCGCCAGGCGCACATAGGGCCGCGCGGGCGGCGGCACCCAACGGTCGACCCACCCCTGCTTGGGGATGTCGCTGTATTCGGTATTGCGGGCGGCGGCGTCGCTCATCGTCCCATTATCCGGTCTAGGGGATGCGGGCGCAATCTCACCGGCCGTGCTATAGGTCGGGGATGAGCACCGCGAAAGTCCGCCTCTATGTGGAGCATGATCTCGCCGACGGCGCGTCCGTCGAAGCCGCGCCCGGCCAGATGCACTATCTCGCCGGCGTCATGCGCCTGGCCCCCGGCGACGGCGTCATGCTGTTCAACGGCCGGGACGGGGAATGGCGGGCCGAGATCACGGAGGTGACCCGCAAGTCCTGCCGGTTCGCGGTCCGGCACAGGGAGCGCGGCCAAACGGACGAGGCGGGTCCGTGGCTGCTGTTCGCGCCGGTGAAGCGCAGCGGCACCGACCTGATCGTCGAGAAGGCCACCGAACTCGGCGTGGGGCGCCTGCAGCCCGTCACCACCGAATACACCAACACCGCCCGCATCAAGCCGGAGCGGCTCCGCGCCATCGCCATCGAAGCCGCCGAGCAATGCGGGCGCCTGACGCTGCCCGAGATTGGCGGATTGAAGCCGCTGGCGGCCGCGATTTCGGAACTGCCCGCCGGCCGGACGCTTTATCACATGGACGAAACCGGCGGCGGCGGGGCCGTTTCGGAGGTCATGGCGCCCGGCGCAAACGGTGCGCTGCTTACCGGCCCGGAGGGCGGATTTTCGCCATCCGAGCTTGATTTATTAAGGAATCTCCCGAATTCTAAATCCATCAGCCTGGGCTCCCGAATCCTCCGTGCGGAGACGGCGGCCCTTGCGGCACTCGCTTGCTGGCAGGCACTTGCCGGCGACTGGCGATAGGATGAACGGCAGCCCAAGCGGGCTGTTCAGGGGAGGCGAAGGAACGGGCGATGGCCGAGGACACCACCAAGTCGGCGCCTATCGAAGGCAAGGCGCAGCTCATCGCCTATATGGAGGAGGGCTGTACGCCCCCGGATCAGTGGCGAATCGGCACCGAGCACGAAAAATTCGCCTATGACCCCGTGACCTTCCTGCCGCTCCCCTACGAGGGCGACAAGGGGATTCGCGCCGTCCTCGAAGGACTGACCCGCTTCGGCTGGGAGCCGGTGCTGGAAAACGGAAACCCCATCGCGCTGACCAAGCCGGACCAGTCGTCGGTCACCCTGGAACCGGGCGGCCAGGTGGAGCTTTCGGGCGCGCCCCTGGAGACCATTCACCAGACATGCGGCGAGCTGGGCGATCACCTGAAACAGGTAAAGGAAGTGGCCGAAGAGCTGGGCGTCGGGTTCATGGGCCTCGGTTACCGGGCCAAGGCGCGCCTGGATCAGGTGCCGTGGATGCCCAAGGGCCGCTACAAGATCATGCGGGAGTACATGCCCAAGGTGGGCTCCATGGGCCACGAAATGATGCTCGCCACCTGTACCGTTCAGGTGAATTTGGATTATTCCAGCGAGGAGCGGATGGTGCGCATGTTCCGCGCCGCTCTCGCACTGCAGCCCGTCGCCACGGCGCTCTGGGCCAACTCGCCCTTCAAGCATGGCGAAAAGAACGGCTATCTCTCCTATCGTTCCCACATCTGGACCGACACCGACCCCGACCGCACCGGCATGCTGCCCTTCGTATTCGAGGACGGCTTCGGGTTCGAGCGCTACGTGGACTACATGCTCGACGTGCCCATGTATTTCGTTTACCGGAACGGCAGCTACATCGATGCGTCCGGACAGTCGTTCCGGGATTTCATGAAGGGCGAGCTGCCGGCGCTGCCGGGCGAAATCCCGGCCATGTCGGACTGGGTCGATCACATGACCACCGCGTTCCCCGAGGTGCGGCTGAAAACGTTCCTCGAGATGCGGGGCGCCGACGGCGGACCGTGGGGCTACCTCTGCGCGCTGCCCGCCTTCTGGGTCGGGCTGCTGTACGACGACGATGCGCTGGCGGCGGCCGAGGAACTGACCCGGGACTGGACCGTCGAGGAGATGGAGGCGCTCCGCCGCCATGTGCCCAAGGAAGCGCTGCACACCCGTTTCCGCTCGGGCACGGTACAGGACCTGGCGGTCAGGACGCTGGACATCGCCCATGACGGATTGCGCGCCCGGGCGCGCCTCGACCGCTCGGGCCAGGACGAGACCCACTTCCTCCAGCCGCTGATCAGGATCGCCAAGTCGGGCAAGTCCCCCGCGGAGGAACTGTTGGAGCTCTACGACACCGAGTGGGGCGGCAAGGTCGATCCGGTGTTCAAGTTCCAGTCCTATCTGGAGGAAGCCGGGCAGGTCTCCGCCGCCGTCGGATGATCCCCGATGTTTTATGAGCCGAAGAACAACGATCACGGACTTCCCCACAACCCGTTCAAATCCTGCTGCATTCCCCGGCCCATCGGCTGGATATCGAGTTTGGATGCCGAGGGGCGGGCCAACCTCGCGCCGTTCAGCCAGTTCCAGAACCTCACATTCGATCCGCCCTACATCATGATTTCCGCCAACCAGAATGAATGGGGACTGCGCAAGGACACGGTCGCCAACGCGGAAGCCACCGGCGAGTTCGTCTGGAACATGGCGACCTATGACCTGCGTGAAGCGGTAAACATCTCCGGCATGGCGCTGCCGCCCGACGAAGACGAATTCGAGCGGGCCGGGCTGCAGAAGCTGCCCTCGAAACTCGTCAAGGCCCCCCGGGTTCATGGTTCCCCGGTCCATTTCGAATGCCGCTACCACACCACGCTGCGGCTGCCCGGCAACGGCACCGTGGGCACCGCCGATATCGTGATCGGCGAGGTGATCGGCATCCACGTCGACGACAAGTTCATCACGCCGGACGGCAAGATCGACGTCTTGAAGGCCCGGCCCATCGCCCGGCTCGGCTACTACGACTACACTTCCATCGAAAGCATCTTCGAGATGCGCATCCCCGAAGGGGAAGGCGCTCTTCACGGCGGCATGGAAGGCGACCCCGTCAAGGCGGAGCCCGGCTAATCCTCGATCGGCCCGGCGAGCAGGTAGAGGATCAGACCTCGGTCCCGCCGACGGTGAGGCTGTCGAGCTTGATGGTCGGCTGGCCGACGCCCACCGGCACGCCCTGGCCGTCCTTGCCGCAGGTGCCGACGCCGGGATCGAGGGCCATGTCGTCGCCGATCATGGAGACCCGGGTCAGCGCGTCGGGGCCGTTGCCGATCAGGGTCGCGCCCTTGACCGCCGGGCCCACGCGGCCGCCCTCGATCCTGTAGGCCTCGGTGCAGGTGAAGACGAACTTGCCGGAGGTGATGTCCACCTGGCCGCCGCCGAAATTGACCGCGTAGAGCCCGTCATCCACCGAGGCGAGGATCTCTTCCGGGTCCTGCCCGCCGTTGAGCATGATGGTGTTGGTCATCCTCGGCATGGGCGCGTGGGCGTAGCTCTCGCGCCGTCCGTTGCCGGTGGCGGCGGCCCCCATGAGCCGCGCGTTCATCCGGTCCTGCATGTAGCCCGTCAGGATGCCGTCCTCGATCAGCGTGGTCCTCCGGGTCGGCGTGCCTTCGTCGTCGATGGTCAGCGATCCCCGCCGGTCGGCGAGGGTGCCGTCATCGATGACCGTGACCCCCTTGGCCGCCACCCGTTCGCCCATGAGTTCGGAGAAGGCCGACGTCTTCTTGCGGTTGAAGTCGCCTTCCAATCCATGGCCGATGGCCTCGTGGAGCAGGATGGCGGGCCAGCCCGGGCCCAGCACCACCGGCATCTCGCCGGCGGGCGCCGCGACCGAGTCCAGGTTCACCAGCGCCTGGCGGTAGGCCTCGTCGACCGCCGCGCGCCAGGTATCCTCGGCGAGGTACCGGTCGTAGGCCGTGCGGCCCCCGGCGCCGTAGGAGCCCTGCTCCATCCGGCCGCCGTCACCGACCACGCAGGAGACGTTCAGGCGCACCAGGGGCCGGATATCGGCGGCGCGCGAGCCGTCGGCGCGGATGATCTCGACCGCCTGCCACTCGCCCATCAGGGAGACCGAGACCTGCTTCACCCTGTCGTCCTTGGACCGCGCGTAGGAATCGATATCGGTGAGGAGCTTCACCTTGGTCTCGAAGGGGGTGAGCGAGAGGGGGTTCACGTCCCCGTAGAGGGCCCGGTTGGTGCCCGCCGGCCCGTCGGCGAGGGTGCCGCCGTGCCCCGCATGGACCGCCTGCACCGTATCGGCGGCGCGCTTCAGGGCCGCCTCGGAGAGTTCATTCGAGTGGGAGTAGCCGGCCGTCTCGCCCGCCACCGCCCGAAGGCCGAATCCCTGGGTGGTGTCATAGCTGGCGTTCTTCAGCTGCCCGTCATCGAAGACGAAGCTCTCGGACTGGGCGTATTCCAGAAACAGCTCCCCGTCATCGGCGCCGTTCAGCGCATCGCCGACCACGCGATCGACCCGGGCCTGATCGAGACCGGTGCGGGTGAAAAACAGCTCTTCGGCGGCGGCGATATCGGACATGGCGCGTTCCCCGGGGGTTGGCGTGCGGGTGATCGTTCACCCTATCATATAGCCCGCGGACGGCCTCGCGAAAGCGCCGATCCGTCAAATTCCCTTGACCGGCGGGGACCAGATATTATGGTTACGCCTACGTGGTGATTTGTTCGACCGGCTTGCGGCCACGTTAAACAAACGAGCTAAAAGGTCGGCGCTGAGGAAGCCCCGACCGTCACCGGCCGGGGCTTTTGCTTTCTCGCGAACGCCCGGGCCGCCGGAAAAGAGGCATGAGGAGCCGAAAGGGAGGAGCGCGTTATGCCCAAGGACAGCGCGGACGGCGGGAAATACCGTCCACAAACCAATCTGGTGCGGGGCGGGCTCGACCGTTCCCACTTCGACGAGCTCTCGGAGGCCATGTACCTGAGCTCCAGCTACGCCTACGCCTCGGCGGAGCAGGCGCAGCGGGCCTTCAAGGGCGAGGAAGACCATTATCTCTATTCCCGTTACGGCAACCCGACCGTCACGTTGTTCGAGGAGCGCCTCGGGCAGTTGGAGGGCGCCGAGATCTGCCAATCCACCGCGTCCGGCATGGGCGCCATGTTCGGCTCCCTGGCCTGCATGCTGAAGGCCGGCGACCGGCTGGTGGCGTCCAAGGCGCTGTTCGGATCGTGCGACTACGTCTGTACGGTGCTGCTGCCCCGCTACGGGGTGGAGACGGTGACCGTGGCGTCGTCCGATCTCGACGAGTGGGCGCAGGCGCTGTCGGAGCCGACCAATGCGGTGTTCCTGGAAAGCCCCTCCAACCCCATGACCCAGGTGCTCGATATTCCGGGGATCGCCGATCTGGCCCACGAGGCGGGCGCCCGGCTGATCGTCGACAACGTGTTCGCCACGCCGGTCTTCCAGAAGCCCCTGGAATTGGGCGCCGACATCGTCATGTATTCGACCACCAAGCACATCGACGGCCAGGGACGGACCCTCGGCGGGGCGATCCTCACCAATGACGGGGACTATTACGAAGACTATCTCCGCATGTATATCCGCCATACCGGACCGACCTTGAGCCCGTTCAATGCCTGGGTGCTGACCAAGTCCCTGGAGACCCTCGACATGCGGGTCCGCCAGCAGGCGGCCAACGCGGCCCGGATCGCCGACTGGCTTCTGGACCGGAAACAGATCACCGAGGTGGTCTTTCCCGGCCACGACAGCCATCCCCAGGCGGACCTGATCAGGAAGCAGATGAGCGGCCCCGGCACCATGGTGGTGTTCGAACTCGACGGCGACCAGGCCCGGACGTTCGAATTCATGAACGCGCTCGAGGTGATCGACATCTCCAACAATCTGGGCGACGCCAAAAGCATGGTCACCCACCCGACCACCACCACCCACCAGCGGATGAGCGAGGAAGAGCGCGCGACGCTGGGCATCCACGAAAACATGGTGCGCCTCTCGGTGGGCCTCGAGGATCCGCTGGATCTGATCGAGGACATCGAACAGGCGCTGAACGCATAGGGAGGCGGACATGGCTGACGGATATGCAGGCGACGTTTCGCCCCGGGACGCGTGGGACTGGCTTCGGGACGACGCCGATACGGTGCTGGTGGACTGCCGCACCGCGGCCGAATGGAATTACGTGGGCCTCCCCGACCTCACCGGGCTGGGCAAGGAGACCCTCACCGTCGAATGGGTGGATTTCCCGGCCAACGAGCGGAATCCGAGCTTCGTCGATCAGGTCAAGGCGGCGGGGATCGGCCCCGATCAGCGGGTGCTGTTCCTCTGCCGCTCGGGCGTGCGCTCCATCGGCGCCGCCAAGGCGCTGACCGAGGCCGGGTACGGCCGGGCCTACAACGTTTTGGAGGGCTTCGAGGGCGACAAGGACGATGCCGGCCACCGGGCGAGCGTCGGCGGCTGGAAAGTCGCCGGGCTCCCGTGGAGGCAATAGGCGGCAAAACCCCTTGGCGGGAGAGTAATCGAGGGTGTAATACCGCCCTCATGATCCTATTCCCCGTGGCCCCGTAAACGTCTCCCATGGCCGATCAATCCAGTTCCGGAGGCGCCGGGACCGCCGCCCTGTCCGTGGTGGTGCCGGTGCACAACGAAGCCGACAATATCGAGCCCCTGGTGAGCGAGATCGCCGGCGCGCTCGGCGGCGGGCTCGCCTACGAGATCGTCTATGTGGATGACGGGTCCACCGACGGCACCTGGGCGGCGTTGGAAAGCGCCGCCGCCGGCCGGCCAGAACTCCGCGCCGTGCGTCATGCCGCGCGGTCGGGGCAAAGCTCGGCCATCATCACCGGCGTCCGGCAGGCCAAATCCCCGGTCATCGCCACCCTCGACGGAGACGGGCAGAATGACCCGGCCGATATCCCGAAGCTTCTGTCCGTTTACGAAGGCCGGGACGCGGGTTCCAAACTCATGGTCTGCGGCAACCGGGCGAGCCGCAGGGATACGGCCCGGCGGCGGTTCGCCTCCCGCATCGCCAACATTGTCCGGGGCGGGCTGCTCCGGGACAAGACCCCGGATACGGGCTGCGGGCTCAAGGTCTTCGCCCGGGACGATTTCCTGGACTTTCCCGCTTTCGATCATCTGCACCGCTTCATGCCGGCCCTGATGATCCGCGCCGGCGGGTCGGTGACGTCCGTGGATGTGGGGCACCGGCCGCGGCAGCGGGGGGCCTCCAAATACGGCGTGTGGGACCGGCTGTGGGTGGGAATCGTCGATCTTGCCGGTCTGCTGTGGCTGATCCGGCGGCCGACCCGCCACCATATCGACCGGAGGATCGGCGGCTGAGCATGCTGAATCCCAAATTCGTCGTCCGCGGCCTCGCCGTCATCGTCGCCCTGGTGCTGCTCGGCATGGGCCTGCGGGTTCTCGGCATCGATCAGGAATCCGGTGCCGAGCTGATCGACCGGTGGGTCCGCGACCGGGGCCTCACCGGCGAGGCGCTGTTCGTCCTCGCCGCCGGTCTGGCGACGGCCTTTGCGCTCCCCCGGCAGTTGGTGGCGTTCCTGGGCGGCTACGCCTTCGGCCTGGCCGCAGGGACGCTGCTCGCCGTCGCCGGCGCCGCGCTGGGCTGTGCGCTGACCTTCATGTTCGCCCGCTGGGTGGCCCGGGATTGGGTATCCCGGCACCTGCCCGCGCGTATCCGGAAGGCCGACGCCTTCTTTCTCGAACACACATTTTCCATGACCCTGCTGATCCGGCTGCTGCCCGCCGGCAGCAACTTCCTGACCAATCTGGCCGCCGGCGTGTCGAGCGCCAGGTTTCCCTTGTTCCTCGCCGGCTCGGCCGTCGGCTACATCCCGCAGATGGTGGTGTTCGCGCTCCTGGGCAGCGGCATCAATCTCGATCCGGCATTGCGGATTTCCGCCAGCGTCGTGTTGTTCTTCGTTTCCGCCGGGCTCGGGATTTATCTCTTCCGGCGGGTCCGGCACGGCCATACCTTCGACCGCGCCGTCGACGAAGCGGTCGAGGCAGATGAGACCCGGGCCGAGGACGAACCGGCGGCGTAGTTGGCGCAGGCCCGGGCCGTGCCCCCCTCAATGCAGATACATTGAACTGTCGATGATCTTGTATTCGGCCGGTTTGATCAGTCCCCTGGAGGCGATCTTCACCGAGTGGAGTTTGCCGTCCAGGCTCTCCTGCCAGTATTTCAGGAATTTGCGGATGGCCGGGAAATTGGGCGCCAGGTCCATGGTCTGCCAGATGAAGGTCTGCAGCAGCTCCGGATGGTCCGGCAGGTGGTAAAGGATTTCGGCGGTGGTCAGGCGGTAGCCGTTCAATTGTTTCTCGAAATCGCCATGTCTCATGATTTTCTCCGTCACAAGCACGCCACGACGAAAGTGTGGAGCGGTTCGGCGATCCGAATCAACAAAAAATGTTTTAAATCAGGGGGTTGGCACCGATCCCGGGAGAGTGCTGCCAATCGGCGCTTTGGGGAGCGGCTGCACACGTGGGTGGCCGGATCTGGCGCCCGGCCATGACGGGCTTATTTGGTTCCAACAACACCCGTCATGCCCGTGCTCGACACGGGCATCCACGCTTTGGGGGGTGGCGCTACACGTGGATGGCCGGGTCCGGTGGCCCGGCCATGACGAGCTTCATTTGGCGTTGGGCGAGGGGGTGGACTCCGGCGGCCGATCGCACATATGGATAAGGAAGTATCGTCCGCGGGCCTCGCCGCACGGGTTCCCCCTGCGCCCAAAAGCGCCCGAAAAGCGCCGAATTGGAATTTAACCAGGCCATCAAATGCCTATAAATGCCCATAAATGCCTATTGCGGCCCGCACAATCGGGCCGGATTCGAAATTTCCGTTGGAAGCAAATTCCAATCCCCGGCGGGGAATGACCTTGTCTCCGCATCCGTATAATTTCAAAAAAAATGCCGGCAGGGCCTTGACGATTGAAAACATTGGACTAAATTCCCTGGCAGTCCGAGGCCGAGAGTGCTAATTCGGCCCGGGTTTCAGTGGAAAATGGAGGAATACAATGGGCTTTCAGCCATTGCATGACCGGATTTTGGTCCGGCGTCTCGAAGAAGACGAAAAAACCGCGGGGGGAATAATCATTCCCGATACCGCAAAGGAGAAGCCTTCCGAGGGTGAGATCGTGGCCGCCGGTTCCGGCGCCAAGGCCGAAGACGGCAAGACCACGCCCCTGGATGTGAAGGTCGGTGACCGGGTCCTGTTCTCGAAGTATGGCGGGACCGAAGTGAATATCGATGGCGAGGAACTGCTCATCATGCGTGAGAGCGACGTTCTCGGCATCCTGACCACCAAGGCCAAGGCCAAGAAGGCCGCTTAAGCGCCAATCTGTTTCAAGGAGTTCATGAAAAATGGCAGCCAAAGAAGTCAAATTCGAGGCCGATGCCCGCCAGCGCATGCTGGCCGGCGTCGATGTCCTCGCCGATGCGGTGAAGGTGACCCTGGGTCCCAAGGGCCGCAACGTCGTGCTGGAGAAGTCCTTCGGCGCACCGCGCATCACCAAGGACGGGGTGACCGTCGCCAAGGAGATCGAGCTTTCCGACAAGTTCGAGAACATGGGCGCGCAGATGGTCCGCGAAGTCGCGTCCAAGACCAACGACGAAGCCGGTGACGGCACCACCACGGCGACCGTGCTGGCGCAGTCCATCGTCCGCGAGGGCGTCAAGGCGGTGTCCGCCGGTATGAACCCGATGGACCTCAAGCGCGGTATCGATCTCGCCGTCGCTGCGGTGATCGAGGATCTCAAGAAGCGCTCGAAGAAGGTTTCGACCTCCGAGGAGATCGCTCAGGTCGGCACCATCTCCGCCAACGGCGAAAGCGAGATCGGCAACATGATCGCCGACGCCATGGGCAAGGTCGGCAACGAGGGCGTCATCACCGTCGAGGAAGCCAAGAGCCTGCAGAGCACCCTCGAAGTGGTCGAGGGCATGCAGTTCGACCGGGGCTACACCTCGCCGTACTTCGTGACCAACGCCGAGAAGATGATCTGCGAGCTCGAGAGCCCGTACATCCTGATCCACGAGAAGAAGCTCTCCAGCCTGCAGCCGATGCTGCCGGTCCTGGAGGCCGTGGTTCAGAGCGGCCGTCCGCTGCTGATCATCGCCGAGGATATCGAGGGCGAGGCCCTGGCCACCCTGGTGGTCAACAAGCTGCGCGGCGGTCTCAAGGTCGCCGCCGTCAAGGCCCCCGGCTTTGGCGATCGCCGCAAGGCCATGCTCGAAGACATCGCGATCCTCACCAAGGGTCAGGTGATCTCCGAGGATCTCGGCATCAAGCTCGAGAACGTGTCCCTCGACATGATGGGTTCCGCCAAGCGGATCGTCATCACCAAGGAGGAAACCACGATCGTCGAGGGGACCGGCAAGAAGGCCGACATCGAAGGCCGCTGCAACCAGATCCGCCAGCAGATCGAGGAGACCACGTCCGACTATGACCGCGAGAAGCTGCAGGAACGCCTCGCCAAGCTGGCCGGCGGTGTTGCGGTTCTCAACATCGGCGGCGCCACCGAGGTCGAGGTGAAGGAGCGTAAGGACCGCGTCGACGACGCCCTGAACTCCACCCGCGCCGCGGTCGAGGAAGGCATCGTGGCCGGCGGCGGCGTGGCGCTGTTGCGCGCCGCCAAGGCCCTCGACAAGGTCAAGCCCGAGAACGACGACCAGCGGGTCGGGGTGGACATCGTCCGCCGCGCTCTGCAGGCGCCGGTCCGTCAGATCGCCGAAAATGCCGGCGCCGACGGCGCCGTGGTCGCCGGCAAGCTGCTCGAGAACTCGAAGGACAATTTCGGCTTCGACGCCCAGACCATGGAGTACACCGATCTGGTGTCGGCGGGCATCGTCGATCCGACCAAGGTTGTCCGGACCGAGATCACCGATGCGGCGTCGATCGCCGGTCTGTTGGTCACCACCGAGGCGATGGTCGCCGAGAAGCCGGAAGACAAGCCGGCGGCTCCGGCGATGCCGCCGGACATGGGCGGCATGGGCGGCATGATGTAAGCCGCCCGATCGTTACAAACCGTTACAAGGAGGGGCCGCATCCTTCGGATGCGGCCCTTTTTTTGCGCCGCGGGGGCTGCCGGCGGGCGGTCGAAACCTGCTCGCCCGCGCGCGGGCGGATTGGAGGATTGATGCCGAGCGCCTTATCCGCCGGTCCGGTCCAGGAACACGGCGCTTTCGCTGATCGCTTGCGCCAGTCCCACCCGCCGCACGCCGACGCCGGCGGGAAAGGCGTCGAGCAGCCGCGACGGCATGGCTCGGTCCAGCATCACCAGCACGCCCCGATCCGCCGCCTGCCGGATGAGCCGGCCATAGGCCTGTTTCAGGCGCAGGCGGGTGATCGAATCGTCGTACCGGCTGCCGCCGAAGGCCTTCTTGCGCTCCCGGTGCAGGATCGTCGGCCGCGGCCATGGAACCCGGTCATAGATCACCATCCGAAGCGACCGGCCGGGGACGTCGATCCCGTCCCGCGCCGCATCGGTGCCGAGCAGGCACGAGTCCTCGTCGGAGCGGAATATGTCGATGAGCGTGCCGATATCGAGCGGGTCCACGTGCTGCGCCAGCAGGGTGACGTCGTCGAGCTCGGACGCTTCGACCAGGCGGGCGTGAACATTCCGCAACCGGGCGATGGACGTGAAAAGACCGAGAACGCCGCCCCCGGCGGCGAGAATGAGCTCCCGGTATGCGGCGGCGACCTGGCTGGCGTCGTTCTTGTCCACATCCGAAATGACGAAGACCCGGGTCTGGGAGGGGTAGTCGAACGGCGAGGCGACATCCAGGGTGACGGTCTCGTCTCCCACCTTGTCGAGCCCGGTGCGCAGCCGCGCCCGCGCCCAGGCGTCGTCGCCGTGCCCGTCCCGCAGCGTGGCCGAGGTTATCAACGTGCCGTCCGACGGCGCGATCACCGTTTCGGCGAACGGCTGGGTGGGATCCACCCAGTTGCGGTGAAGGCCGATGTCGAAATCGCGGCCGCCGATCCGCTCGACGCTCATCCAGTCGACGAAGCCCTCGGGGGTTTCCCGGCCGAGGGAGGTCAGCATGTCGCGCCAGGCGCCGACCTGAAGGACGCCGCGGCGCTCCAGGGACCGGGCGACCGCCTCGATTCGCTGCCGGGTTGCAGTGTCGAGATCGCCGGCCTCGTCGTCGAGCTGCCGTTCCAAACAGCCGATCAGCACTCGGGCCGGGCGCTCGACTTCCTCGAGCGCGTCGAGCAGTTCGAGGGCCGCGCCGGCCACGCCGTCGACGGGCGGTGCGGCATCGGTCTCCAGGCCGTAGGGACTGTCCGCATTCTTGTCCCGGGCATAGACCTGCTGACGGACCAGCCGGAGAAAGCTCTCCGCCGGCCCGACCGGATTGCCCTCGGCGAGCCGGGTCATCCAGCCGGGGCCCGGCAGGGTCCGTGCCGCTTGAAGCAGTTCCCCGAGGGCCGTGACGGCGGCTTCTTCCTCGCCGATCAAATCTTCGATCCGGGCTCTTAGGCCGCGGGAGCGGGAGCTCCGGCGGCCTTCGGCACCCAGAAACCAGCGCCGGAGCTCGGCGGTTTCCCCGCCGCTCAGATGCGCCGAAAACGCCGAATCGGCGGCATCGAATATGTGGTGTCCCTCGTCGAAGACGTACCGGGTCGGCCGGTAGGCCTCATCGCCGCCGCCGAGGGCGGCCTGGACCATCACCAGCGCATGGTTGGCGACGACGATCTTGGCCCGGCGGGCGCGGCGCACGGTCCGTTCGATGAAGCACTTGGAGAAGTGCGAGCAGGCGGAATAGATGCACTCGCCGCGCCGGTCTGTGAGCCCCATGGCGGCGGGAAAGCCAAGGAGATCGGGCAGCCAGGACGGAAAATCCCCGCCGATCATGTCGCCGTCGCGGGTCGCGCCGATCCATCTTGCCAGCAGACCCATACCGATGGCGGACCCGGTGTCCGCCGACAACCGCCCGACGGCTTCTTCGAAGTTCAGCAGGCACAGGTAGTTCTCCCGGCCTTTCCGGATCACCGCGCGCAGCGGTTTCTCCGTCGGGTTGGGATAGACCCGGTCGAGTTCGCCGTCCAGCTGGCGCTGCAGGTTGCGGGTAAAGGTGCTGACCCACACGGTCCCATCGTTCTTGTCCGCCCAGAGACTGGCCGGTGCCAGATAGCCCTGCGTCTTGCCGACCCCGGTGCCCGCCTGGGCGAGCACCGTCCGGGGGCGGGCCGTTTCGTCGATGGGGTCGAACGCACGGGTGACCTCACGGGTGAACAGGACCTGTTGGGGACGCGCCTCCGCCTCCGTGCCGAGCGCCGCCGTCAACTGCGCTTCGGCTTCGTCCGGGCTCACCGGAAGATGGCCGGGCTGCGGCGGCGGCGCGTGCTCGGACCATTCGGGCAGGTCCCGCCAGGCTCGGAAGGCATCGGCCGGGTTTGCCGCCCGGCGTTTGGCATTGCCGTTCCCGCCGCCGAGCGCCGCCAACACCGAGCCTGCCCACGGCCAGCCGGCCCGGCCCATGGACCAGGCAATGCCTTCGGCATCGGCGGAGGCGCCGGACAATCCGCGGTGCAGGCGTTCGACCGCCTGGACGAGGGTCACGGCCTGGTCTTCCAGACCCGCCGGCTCCGGCAGGCCGAGAAATCGCGCGATGCCCAGCGGAGCCGGGGTGCAGAACTTCGCCGGATGCACGAAGGCCAGCAGTTCCAGGACGTCGAGGGCGGGGAAGGGTTCGCTGCCCAAATGGGCCGATGTCGCCTTGGCGTGGCACACGATCGGCATGGTCTTGAACGCGTTCGCCGCCGCATCCCGGCTCGACAGCGTTTCGATTTCGCCATCGGGGGTGAGCCACACGGCGCCGGCGTGGTTTGCGACCAGGACCGGCGCGAGCGGCAGTTTCAGCGGCGTCGGGGAGGTTTCATCGGGCATGGAGCAACCACTATACCCGCCCAACCCGGCCGCCGCATCGTTAAGAATTCCCGGATATGCGGTCACGCGTCTCCGCCCGCCGCCCGTGTTGACGGATGACGCGGCGGCGCTTAGGTTCCGCGCTCCGAGAAATACCGAGATCGGAAAGCACAAGGCCCATGAGTGAATTCAGGGAATATGCGCAGCAATCCAACGCCTGGCCGTTCGCCGAGGCGCGCAGCCTGGAGAAACGCCTCAACGGCGAATTGCCGGTGAAGGGCCATGTGCTGTTCGAAACCGGTTTCGGACCCTCGGGACTGCCCCATATCGGGACCTTCGGCGAGGTGGCCAGAACGACGATGGTGCGCCACGCCTTCGAGGAACTGACCGGCTTCAAAACCCACCTGATCGCGTTTTCGGACGATATGGACGGCCTCCGGAAGATACCGGACAATATTCCCAACCCCGAAACCATCGAGCCCCATCTGGGGAAGCCGCTGACGGACATCCCCGACCCGTTCGGGACTCACGAGAGTTTCGGCGCCCACAACAACGCCCGCCTTCAAGCGTTTCTCGACGAGTTCGAATTCGACTACGAGTTCAAGAGTTCGACCGAATGTTACAAGTCGGGACAGTTCGACGAGACCCTCCTCATGGTGCTGGCAAATTACGAGAAGGTCATCAACGTCATTCTGCCGACGCTTGGCCCAGAGCGGCGCGCCACCTACAGCCCCTTTCTGCCGGTCTGTCCGAAGACCGGCGTCGTGCTCCAGGTGCCGATCATCGA